>CAXYCT010000001.1:0-22867 GCA_964275745.1 uncultured Woeseiaceae bacterium
ACCTTTTTTGTAAAGACGATCACGGACACCAAATACAGTAATTGATTCAATCACTTCCACTTCTTGTGTGGTTTTTTTTAAAATAAGATCTTGAGCTGAAACGGGGTTCAAAAAAATAAAAAAAATAATGAATTTTAAGTTAGCATTTCGCATGAATTACTAATTCTTTTTAGTTAATAATAATTATTCTCATTCTAATATAGGTACATTACAAAAACACCGTATTAATTTAAATAAAATATCTCTAGTTACTATTGACGTTATGAATTACCTCTATGCTACAATACTGTCTTAATGCATCGCATTAGCAAAAAAAACAGCTTGAAATATAAAACAATATGACTTTCTATAGCGTAATTCACGGAGAGGTGGCAGAGTGGTCGAATGCACTGGTCTTGAAAACCAGCAAGGGTTTGTAGCCCTTCGAGGGTTCGAATCCCTCCCTCTCCGCCATTAATTTTTTAAAAATAATTATATATAATCACTCTATATTCAATTAGAATGAGTCTTATTATCATTCTATCAATTGAGATAAAAATCTATGTTTTTCAGTAATCTTTTAAAGAATATACGAAAGAATAAAGGCACACTCCTAAGGACAGTAATTTATACAATTGGGCATTTCTTTATAGCAGCTGCTTGCGTTATGTA
Organism: uncultured Woeseiaceae bacterium; assembly: GCA_964275745.1. Classification (GTDB taxonomy): domain Bacteria; phylum Pseudomonadota; class Gammaproteobacteria; order Steroidobacterales; family Woeseiaceae; genus SP4260. The sequence goes on from CAXYCT010000001.1 coordinate 652, forward strand.
TTTCACTGGCGCCTCATTTGACGCAGCGATCACTGACGCCATCGTTGAGCCCTTAATTAATGGTGTTTGGTATTTTTTGCTTGATAAATTCTGGGCAAGTAAAATTGCTAATAACAAAGAAAATCTAGCCACATAATTCATTTTTTATTGCATATCAGAGACACATTTTAAACTATTGTTGCTGGGCTTATTTACAAACTCACTTACAGAGTGATATTTAACTTCATCAGAAAGTTCAGATTTAAAAAGATCTCCCCCATTCAACCAATCGCGAGCTTGATTGTATTTAAGTAAAACTGGCATTCTGTGATGCACTCTTTGTAGATGATTATTAGCTTTTTTCGTAATAATAGCACAACCATTCTCATCATTATATTCCCCGTATATACCAGCAAAAAGAAATAACTTGTCATCATTATGAAAATAAAACGGCTTTTTTTTATTGTCTTTTCGATGCCACTCATACCACCCATCTGCTGGAATAACGCAACGCTTCGCACTCTTGAAACTTGGTTTTTCGTGGAGAGTTTCTGACCTTGCATTAATCAAATTCATTTGTTTACTAGCCCAAGAAGGACTAAAAGACCACTTCATCATTTCAATTTTTCGACTGACAACAAGAATTTTTTGTCCAGGTGCTAAGTTATAATTTGGTTCAAGCTTCACACCATATTCATCTTGCACTCTTTTGGTATCTCTGAGCGTGAATCTACCGCACATAATATAATTTAATATTCACCAAAGATTAGGTTGCTCATCGAGAGTTATCCAATTTCTGCCAATGATAATAGTAAAATAGCTTCATGCATTAATCTTTTTATTATCAATTACTTTTAATAATTGCTGGCTGCACATATATCCGGGTGTTCCAGCAACGGATCCACAAGGGTAGGTTCCAGCCCCACAAAGATAAACATTTTCTTTATCGCCAAAACGATAAAAATGATTTTCTGGATCACTCGAAAAGTTACGATCGAAGTAAGTTTGCCCACCCGTAAGCATGGTGTGATCAAGATTACCCCCAGGAAAGTAAAATAAACTCTGTAAGTCTCTTGGGGTTAACAACCTAGTCCAAATGCAATCTTCTGGATTATTCACATATTCTAATACTTTTTGCTTAGCCTCTTCTTCAATATGGGGCAATTCATCACCCTTTTCACTTAATGCAAAATTCTTAAAAAATACAGCTAGACGATCGTATGTTTCATGATTTTGCATTTGTCGTTGCGCCCCACCTTCACAATAAATTTGCATATAGCCAGGCACATAATGAAAGTTAGGATCGGTTACTTTAAGCGTCGCATTTTCAAATTCTTCTAGAGTCTCAACACCAAATATAAATCTAAATGCTGCATCTAGTATCCGATAGATTTGTGGCATCTTTCCATTGAATGGGATTTTTAAACATCATATTCAACTTTCCGCTACTACCAAGATATTTTTTCTCCTTGGCGCTTTTTATGTCAGCGTCATTGCCGACTAATTTGTGGGCGGTCAGGGGGTCTGTTCCCATGATAAGATAATCAAAATTTACATGATTTTCTTTGCCGTCTCTCGTAAATAACACTCTTCCTTTTTTTGAGTCTACTTCGATAACCTGACTCGAGAGATGCGTCTTTACTCCTAGCTCATGATTAATATGACCTAACGTCTCCGTAACTTTCCATATACCTCCTTTTACGTGCCCGTAGTAACCATCAAAAATAGAGCCTGAGTCCATTACCGGGAGCGTGAATGCAGAATAAGGATCTTCCAGTGACACTGGACCACTCTCAGATACGGTCATCGCCATATACATCTTGGATCGTTCACTAGTGAAATAATGATCCAACAAAGTCTTAGCATCTCCTTTGATCCATAAGTCTGTTAATACTTCACCTAACTCACTTCTAGCTGCTTCTAATGTTGGTGGGCAAGCTTCACGATAACCCTGCTGAAGAAATTCAATTACCCTTCCTTCGTCGTGCCTAAATCCCTCTACATCTCCTTTTTCACCCCATTTCTTTGCTAATTCTATATCCAGATCTTTTGGATCTCTGTGAATTCTCGTCACAATAGGATCATTAGGAAAATGAATTAATTTAGGATGCGATCGGGACAAAAGTTTCAAGCTTATGAGCTAATCCCGTTTCCTCAAAAACAAAGTCTTGCATTAACCCCAAAACAGATGCGCCTAATGCATAAGATTGTGAGATATTACCGTAATTCATGTCCTCTGAAACACAAGCCCCGCCCACGCGATGAGAACGATCCATCATCGTTACATTACATCCATTTTTTTGCAGGTAATTAGCTGCTACCAAACCATTGATGCCAGCACCGACAATCAAAATATCGGGTTTTTGCATAGTCAATCCCTTTAATTCTTCTTATTTAATCAATACTCGAACTTTAACATTGCATTAAAGCTATTTGAAGCAGTAACCAAAGAATTAGGTGGGTCATCACGTTCTGCAAAAAAGTGCTCTAGACCTGCTTTCTTATTATGAGCAAATATAGCTGAAAAATCTATTACGCCTGCCCCAACATCACTCATTTTTGTGGAAGGGGCCATGTCTTTTATGTGCCACAAAGGGAAGCGACCAGGATGGTTATTAATATAACGAATCGGATCTGCCTTGGCTTTTGTAATCCAATACATATCGAGCTCAAAAGCTACAGCGCCCGAATCTGTCCTCTCTAAAAGTAGATCCATAGGAATCACGCCTTCGAGTTCTTGGAAATCAAAATCATGGTTATGAAAGGCAAATTTTAAACCGGCTACCTTGCATTTTTCTCCAAATATATTGAACAAGTCAGCGTGGGCACGATATTGGTCTAGAGTCACTCGCTCACTTGGATCCAACCATGCCATTACGATATATTTGTGCCCGACTTCTAGGGCTGCATCAATAACTTGTTCCGCATAGTCACGTATTAGCTGAATTTCTATATGAGTTGAAGGTGAAGTGAGTGAATTTTCGGCTAAAATATTCTTTATATCTTTAGGACTACGTCCAAAATATCCGGCAAATTCAACCTCTTTATATCCTATCTCAGCTATACGTTGCAGCGTTCTATTCACATCCAGTTTCATTTGGTCTCTAACTGTATATAACTGGATTCCGAAATTACCTAATCCATGCTCACTTAAGCTGGCTGCTTTCAATTTACCGGCATGAAGATAGGACACTGCTGGCAACATTATCATTGAGTTTTTTATAAAGTCCCTGCGCCGCATAGGATAGATATTACTCATACTCATAGTTTTCCCTCTTGAAGCATTTCCACCGCCTTAGCAGATGCCCTAGCGGTTAAGTGCCATGTATGTTAAAGAAGGGTTCTGGCAGGCGCTGGAGGCCATACAAGAACCATCTGTTACGAATAAGTTTGGCACATCATGTGCTTGGTTGTATTTATTTAATACAGAAGTTTTAGGATCATGCCCCATTCTAGCTGTGCCCATTTCATGAATAGCAAGCCCAGGTGGCGCAGAGTTGTTATAAGGCTGTACGTTAATCATTCCAGACGCCTCAAGCATCTCTTTTGCATCTTCAGACATCACTTTGAGCATCCTTTTTTCGTTATCACGAAGAGTGCATTCAATATTTAATAGTGGAATACCCCATTTGTCTTTTAAATTCTCATCAAGCCATACACGGTTTCTCTTGTCTGGTAAGCATTTCTCCAAATCCGCCTAAATTAAATGTCCATGAACCCGGTTTTCTGAGCTGCTCTTTTAAACTTACCCCGATCCCTGGCATTGATTTGGCGCGTTTCCAGCTTGGCCGTTTTCCTCCACCCTGAAAACCAAAGCCACGTAAAAATCTCTCGTCTCTGCTACTTATATTATGATATCTGGGTATATAGATCCCATTTGGACGACGACCTTTAAAATATTTATCTTTAAATCCTGGGTATTCTCCACTCGCACCACTCTCAAAAATGTGATCCATCAAATTTAAGCCTAAGCAGCCACTTGAATTTGCTATACCATTTGGAAATGAAGTGGACCGAGAATTGAGCATTATTTGTGTTGAGCCAAGCGTCGAGGCACATAAAAAAATTATTCTTGCGTTTAATTCTTTTCGCTCATTAGTTATTGCATCAATTATTCTTACGCCAGTTGCTCGTTTCTTTGTATCATCATAAATGACACTCTGAACAATCGAGTCTGTCAAGATCGTTAAATTATTAGTCCTCTTAGCAGCAGGGAGGGTTGCTGATAAGGTGCTAAAATAAGCGCCAAACGAACAACCTCGCTCACATTGATCTCTGCTTTGACATTGACCTCTTCCTAATTCGAGATGTTCTTTTGTTGGCTCGGTAAGATGAGCGCAGCGTCCAATTATCATTGATCTATTTGGGAATTGATGCTCAATTTGTTTTTTTACCTCAAGCTCAACACAGTTCATTTCCATCGGTGGAAGAAATTGGCCATCAGGAAGTTGCTCTAAGCCCTCTTTAGACCCGCTAATACCGGCAAATGTTTCAACGTGATCATACCATGGAGCAATATCGCTATAACGTATTGGCCAATCAATACCATACCCATCTAGCTTGTTTGCAGCGAAATCCATTTCACTCCAGCGGTAACTTTGTCGATACCATAATAGTGATCTGCCGCCTAATTGATAACCTCGTATCCAAGAAAATGGTTTATCTTTTTTTGTGTTGTAAGGATGCTGATGATCGTTAACAAAAAATTGTTTGGTGGCATCATTAAGCGCATAACATTGTTGCTGTATGGCATACTCTTTGCTCAATATATCCTCAGGAATCGCCCCATGATATGGCAGCTCCCAAGGTGCTTTGCCTTCACCAATATAATCCTCACCATGAATCGTTTCAGGGCCTCGTTCAATCAAGAGAACCTTTAGCCCCCTTTCAGTTAATTCTTTGATGGCCCAACCGCCTGAAATACCGGAGCCAACGACAATTGCATCAAAATCACTATTCATTATATTACCCAATTTATTTGCATCAAGAGGACCATGCCTTATCTTGCTCGGAAAACGGTAAACATCCTTGATATTTGCCCGGCATCCGATCGTAATTTAATTCGACTGATGCGCCCTCCTCTGATGAGTAATAACCCGAGATAATAAACCATTTTAAGTCCCTAAAGAAAACCTGTGAGTCGTTATCAAATTTAGCACTTGCCACATCCAAGCTCTCAATCAAGCTGATCTTTTGGGTTGTTGTACAATCGACAAAACTGGCACCAAAAGATATTGTTGCCATATTGTTGATATCCTTAAATCCAGCAAGATACTTTACTTTCGTTTCTTCTGATGCCCATTCATTGAGCATCAAATCAATAAAAATATGGACTCCGGCATCAATTGCACCCGGCGTATCTGTTCTTGGGATCACTAAATCTGAGATTTGCTGCAATAGAATGAAATTCTTTCTACCTAAAAACTGAGGATCAAAATCGTCCTTGCTAGCAGCAAAAGAGCTGGCCAAAATATCCAATTGTGAGAGGGGAATACTAACGCCCAACAAAAGCCCTGCAGACTTAATCGCCTCTCTTCTAGAAATTTTTTGATCTGTTTTAATTAAGCACCCCCACTCAAATCACCCTCAAAAGATCGGCAACAGCTTTGATATTTTCTTTATTTGTTGGCCAACACTCTAGCCCAATGTAACCCTTGTACTGCATTCTTTTTAGCTCATCAAACACAAATTTATAATTAATCTCACCGGTTCCAGGTTGATTTCGCCCAGGCACATCAGCAACCTGAATATAACCTACTTGATCCATGCCTAATTCAAGGTTTTCAATTAAATTACCTTCACTTAACTGCATATGATAAAGGTCCCAGTTGATCTTGATATTAGGTGACGCAATAGATCTACAAATTGCTAATGGCGTCAGCAGAACCATTCAAAAAATGACCTTCGTGGTCAACTGGATTGAATGGCTCTAGGATTATTTTTTTTCCAGAGGTCTCAAGCACTGGAATAACACTATTCAAAGCTTGAACCATATTTTTAAGGCTTGTTTCCTGATCGATACCATTGATAGATTGATGGCCAACAACTGTAAACATCGGAGCGTTGAGTTGATGGGCGATATCGATGGCCCTTTCTATTGCCTCAACAAACTCTTCATGATTTTCGATTAATGCTAAACTCGGTCCCTGCCACCCCGTGAATTGAATTACATCTCAGATTGAGTGATTTACACAAATCTGAAACTTCAACTCATATCCCTAGATGGATCTGAGTGACTCCAAAACTCTACCGCTTGAAAACCAGCCTCAGAAGCTCTTTTAAAGCGCTCTAAGAAGGGTAATTCAGTCCACCAAGCCTCCATATTACAGGCTAAGTAGCCTGGTAAGAGCTTTGCCTGTAGTCTTGATTGAAGTGCATTGAGCCTCGGCGAAAGGTATATGCCAAGGCGGCACCTAAGGACAGTCCTAAAATTTCTCTTCTATTCGTCATATTAGATAGTGGCAACAACTATTTTTTATTTATTTAATTCTTGCTCGTGACTCTATACTAATGGAATCCTTGCTGGCAAATATTTGTTAATTCTAGTGTCAGCAGACATAATAAAATAACCTAATATAAACGGATTATTTTATGCATCAATACAATCAAAACAGGCTGTTTGCAGCAAGTTGCATTTCGTTATTACTTACAGCCATGACATTCGCGATAAGAGTCAGATTAGAAACAGTCTTTGGGCCAGATGGAATGGGCTTATCTTTAGAGCAAATTGGCTATGCCTTTATGCCTGCATTTTGGGGTTTTACCCTAGCCATAATTCTGGGTGGTCAACTGGTGGATAATATCGGTATGAAAAAAGGAATGTGGTTGGCTTTTATCTGTCATGCCATCGGTATTACATTAACATTAACTGCTTATGATTTTTCTTCACTTTTTGTGGCTACCGTTATCATGGGTCTAGGCAACGGAATGGTTGAAGCGGTTTGCAACCCACTGGTTGCCAGTATGTACCCTCTTGAAAAAACCAAAATGTTAAATCGATTTCATTTATGGTGGCCCGCAGGAATCGTTATTGGCTCTATAGCAAGCTTAATTCTAATGGACATTATGGGTCTTGGTTGGCAGATGATGGTTGGCAGTCTTTTTATACCGCTAGTGGTTTATGGATACCTGCTAATAGGTCAGAGCTTTCCTTTGACAGAAAGAGTATCTTTAGGTATCAATCAAGTTGATGCATACAATAGCTTAGCTAAACCGCTTTTTTTGTTTATTGCATTTTGCATGCTTCTTTCGGCCACTACTGAACTTGGTACGATGCAGCGTATTGAATCATTACTTAAAGAGACAGGTGTGAATGCACTTTTAGTTTTAGCTTTTATCAATGGCATTATGATCATTGGTCGAGCTCTAGCTGGTTCAATCGCCATTAAAATCAAAACCACAGGAATACTCTTCCTCTCCTCGATATTCGCGTTTGTGGGATTGCAATTATTAGCAAATTCTTCAGGGTCATACGTGTTTATTGCTGCCGCTTTTTTTGCGATTGGTGTAACTTTTTTTTGGCCAACCACACTTGCTTTTATCTCTGAAAATATTCCTGAAAGTGGTGCATTTGGTATGTCATTGATTGGTGGATTGGGGATGCTTTCTGTGTCTCTAGTATTGCCACTTATGGGTCGCTTTCTAGATAACTCAGTTGGTGCAGAAGTTATTCAAAAAATGAGTGTCCTGCCTTTTGTTTTGATCTTTCTTTATGGTGGCCTGTATTTAAGGAAACGCTAGCTATAAGCTTATCCAAACCGAACCTTCGTTATTTGATTGAACAGCAGCCTCAACAAAGGAGACGCCGTCATAACCGTCTTCGCCTGTTGGAAATAAGATATCCCCAGGACTTGGCTTTTTACCGCTACGATAGATCATTAAGGCATCCGCAATTTCACGATAAAGATTAGCGAAACCCTCAATATATCCTTCTGGATGACCGACAGGAACTCTTGATAGCGCATTCGCATTTTCACTTAAATCGGGACTTCCCCTTAGTAGTGTTTGACTGGGTTTATTTATAGGTGAGAATATCAGCTCATTGGGTTGCTCTTGACGCCATACCAGCCCTCCTTTGTCGCCATATATTTGAATTTCTAAATTATTCCCATTTCCAGGAGCTACCTGACTGGACCAAATCATCCCTTTGGTATTTCCTTTATAACGAATCATGATATGCGCATTATCATCTAATCTTCGCCCATCGACGAAAGAAGATAAATCTGCACATAAAGAAGTCGCCTTAAGCTGTGTAACGAAACAAGACAAATGATAGGCATGCGTTCCAATATCACCCACACAACCTCCAACACCTGATTTTTTTGGATCTACTCGCCAATGAGCTTGTTTGTGATTTGTATTTTCAAGTGGTTCAGTTAACCAATCTTGGGTGTATTTAGTTTGCACTACTCTTAATTTACCCAATTCACCTGATTGAACCATTGCCCTAGCATGACGAATCATCGGGTAAGCGCTGTAATTATAGGTCACGGCAAGCATCAGGTTAGATGTTTTAGCTAAATCAATTAATTCGCGAGCTTCTTGAGTATTGATAGTCATTGGCTTATCACATATAACATGAATACCAGCAAGCAGGAATTCTTTAGCGATTGGATGATGAAGGTGATTTGGTGTAACAATTGCAACCACTTCTATCCCATCAACAAGATCGGATTCTGTTGCCGCCATTTCTTGGTAAGTCGAGTAGCTGCGTTCTTGAGAGATTCCAATACTCAAGGCCGAACTCACTGCTTTTTTTGCATCAGAACATAGAGCTCCAGCACAAAGGATATAGCGATCATCAAGACGCGAAGCCATTCGATGCACTTCACCAATAAAAGCACCTTCGCCTCCACCAACCATCCCTAATTTTATTCGTTTCATATAACTATCGCCTTTAAAAAAATCACTCGATACCCAATATCGTTCTGTTTATAGTTAAATCAGCCTCGCTACCGGCAAAGTCATCGAATGCTTGATCGGTCACTCTAATTATATGTTCATCGATAAAAATTGACCCTTCTTTTGCACCATCCTCAGGGTGTTTAAGGCAACATTCCCATTCTAAGACTGCCCACCCATTAAAATCATATTGAGCGAATTTAGAGAATATACTTTTAAAATCAACCTGACCATCACCTAAAGATCTAAATCTTCCAGCACGGTCGATCCATGGTTGATAACCACCGTATACACCTTGCCTTCCAGTTGGGTTAAATTCTGCATCTTTAACATGAAACATTTTGATTCGCTCATGATATATATCAATGTGCTCAAGGTAATTAAGTCCCTGTAGGACATAATGACTCGGGTCATAAAGCATTTGACAACGAGGATGATTGTTAACCTGCTCCAAAAACATTTCAAAAGTTATACCATCATGTAAATCTTCACCAGGATGAATTTCGTAACAAAGGTTAACTCCCGCCTCATCAAAAGCATTCAAAATAGGTAGCCATCGTTTACCTAATTCCTTGAAAGCGGTTTCGATAAGACCCTCAGTTCGTTGTGGCCATGGGTAAAAATAAGGCCAAGCTAAGGCTCCTGAAAATGTGACATGATCAGTTAAACCAAGATTACGTGAAGCTTTAGCAGCCAATAATAATTGGTCAACTGCCCATTTCTGTCTTTTTTGTGGATTTTTGTGCACCTCTGCGACAGAGAAAGGATCAAAAAGAAGATCGTATGCAGGGTGAACTGCTACTAATTGTCCTTGTAAATGTGTCGATAATTCAGTTATTTGTATATTATACTTCAATAATATTCCCAATAAATTATCGCAATAAGTTTTGCTCTCAGAAGCAAGTTTCAAATCAAATAACCTTGTGTCCCAAGATGGAATTTGAATGCCTTTAAAACCTAATTCAGATGCCCATTTAGCAATACTCTCAATATCATTAAATGGAGCAGTATCACTGGCAAATTGAGCTAAAAATATAGCTGGACCTTTCATTTTTTCACCATCCTTTTCTAATAAAAAAAGCAACAAATCATGAGTATATTATTTATATAATCAATATCTGCGGTGTGCACGCTCTATATATTCCTCAAAGTTACCTTCGTCATGCAATTGACGATAGAACGAATCCGGATCACATAGTAATGGAAAAACCACCGTAGTGTCTTTTACTCTTTTCCATATAGCCGATGATACAGGTGGTTTTTGGTAGTTTTGAGGGTCATATAAGGTCATATGGGCATGTAACATGCCTTCCTCGTCTAACTCATATCGCTCTGTAATTCTCGCATCACCAGAAATAGGGCTGCCCATAAATCCACGTACAGATGGCATTAGATTAGATGTTTCAACAATCAAAACTCCCCCTTCCCAGTGGCCTGAAGAGAATCCCAGTGGATACCAATCGGAAAATTCTGGCGGCACTCTATCATCAAGGTAAATTCTTCGTACCTCAGAACTAAATATCATTGTTATCTTATTTTTATCTTGAAATATCTCTGGTGCACTTCCAAAATTATTCACCAAACCAGATGAAATGCATCGTTGTCTAGGCAAATCGAGCTCGACATCAAAATCTTCATTCCATTTTTTTGCAACTTCCGTCATATCCATCGTCCAGCGCCTCATCCCTCTTCTGGCAAGACCCCATCTTCCAGTCAAATCAATTGCCTCAGATGTGTTAGGGGTTGATGTCGAGTTATTATGACGCTCAGCCTTCCAAGTGCCTTCAGGATGAGGGCACCCCAGAGGGATTTTTTTACATAATTCTTTCTGCCTATTGGTGATCAGTGTTTCGGGACCAAATTTACCTTCTAATATTCCATCATTAAAGGTTCCTTTGAAATACCTTTCAAATGGCATGCTTGCGGCAGTCCAATCATCAATCGCCATTTCAATATCATGACCATTAATTATTATTCTTATCGGTCCACCTTGAACATGGGCTATGTATTCATTATCCTTATAATCGATTAAGAGCAATCCATTTTGAATACGCTTCCCACCAGTGACTTGATTTATCACTATATTCCATTCGCCAATAAAATCTTGATTTACGGCGTATGATTGGTTAGCAGCACAAACTAATCCTATTAATAAGAGCGCCCTATAATAAAGTAGAGGTATTCCTTTCATTAGTTAACGCCCCCTACTTTATTTTGCAAGATACTCCCATCACTTAACGTTATTTTACGAATAAACATTTTTGGTGAGCCATCATAAGTTGGATCTCCACTCATAATAATTTTCTCCCCCACTTTTAAAGTATCTCTTACCCAGCCAGACCTTCTTAACATAGAGGGGTTATGACCATGGGTATTCCATATTACTTTTTGACCATTTTTGCTTGTAACTTCGACAAAAAATTTCACGTGCGGATTCTTAAACCAAACCTCTGTGACAACACCTTCGATCGTGATTGATCCGTTAATATCGTATTCAGCAAATACCGAATGATGTGCTTTGCTCGAATGGAACCAGAGCACGTTAATTAAAATCATTAAAATTAAATTTTTTCTCTCCATATGCTCCTCACCATCGCCCTCTAAAGGGTCATCTCTTTGATTCTAAATGTATAAACTATAATTTTTTAGTTAGCTAATAATTAAGATACACCACCTAAAACAATATTAATAATCTGATGACTCTTGTATCAGATTATGTTTCTGCATAGAGATCGATCTCTAGTAAAATAAGAAACTAAATTAATGCATAAAAAACTAGTGAAATAGTGCCTATTAACAAAGCATATGGTAGCTGTGTTATTACGTGATCAATATGATCACTGCCCGCACCTACCGAAGAGAGTACCGTTGTATCTGAGACAGGTGAGGCATTATCACCAAAAATACCCCCGCCAGCTATTGCTGCAACGGTCTGGTATATCAATGGTGTAATTTGACCACCGGTTAGCTCATATGCCAAAGGCAATACCACTGGAATAGTCATTGCATAGGCGCCCCAGGAAGTTCCAGTAGAGAAAGAAATAATAGCTGTAACTAGAAACGTCATGATCAATAAAGTTGAGCTAGTTAGGTCTTCTGCGAATAAATCAATAATTAAATCGGCAGCGCCTAATTCTGAAGTAACGGTATTCAATGAATAAGCTAAAGCAATAATCAAGAGAGCTCCAGAAACACTTTTCATCCCAGAAACAATCAATTCTCCGATTTCAGCAGCATTTTTAAATCGTTTTTTATAAGTTGCAACGATTATTAAATAAGTTACAGCTAATAAAAACGCCTCAACAATTTTGACGCTTCCTAAAACCACTATTGAAATCACACCTACACCAATAACTAATATAATTGGCATTAATAATTCAAAAACTAAAGATGGCTGCCTCCCAATTCTTGCATTTACGTCTATATGGTCGTCCTCAGATACCAACGGAACAGCTCCCGGACGAATTAAAGCTCCAGTATTCTTGACGCGCTCCTCAGCTGTTTTCATGGGACCAAAATCTGAAATTAGCCCAGCACAAATGAATAAAGTAAAAATAATTAATAATATTGGATAAATATTATAAGGAATAGCCAAAATATAAATTGATAATGCCTGCTCTACAGAGTCTACTGGCCCACCCTGAGCAGCTATCAGACTAGCCACATAAGCACCCCAGGCGGTAAAAGGGAAAAGTATACATACTGAAGCGGTAGTAGCATCGAGTATAAAAGCTAATTTTTCTCTTGGTATCGATACTCGATCAGAGATCGGTCTGATAATTGCGCCAGTCAATAATGGGCTAAAGTAGTCATCAACAATTATAAAACCCATTGCCCAAGCTGATAATTCGACATTGCGTCTTTTTTTCTGCCGATTCATTACACGCTCAGCAAGCAAATTAAGTGCTCCCGAACTTTTGAATAACTCAAATAAAATTCCTATAAGAATAACAATTTCACAAATCCATATAAAATCATCATTTCCTAAGGACGCTTGAAAAATCTGGTTAAGCCCCACCCCAGGGGTCAATCCGATCAATAAAGTGCCTATAAATGTCCCAATCAGCATTGCGATAAGTGCAGATCGCATTATAAAGGCCAGTAATAATGTAATTACCAATGGCAACAAAGAAATATATTCCCATTCACCAAGAATCATTGTAAATAGCACTCCAAAGGATTAGATTTAAGCATAGGATATCATTAATGATAACGTCGATGAAAATAGTCATAAATTTAAATACATTCATTATATAAACTAAATATTTCTATACTGCTAAGGAATCTTAAAATGACAACCAAAACTATAACTCAACAGGCTTTGATTCTATTGCTCTTATTGAGCATCTCATTAAGCTCTTTTGGGCAAATTAATAGATATGTTAGGTATATGCAAAATGATCAATCAAGTTACGGTGTTATTATTGATAGTATGGTTCATGAGCTAACAAAGGCTCCTTATCTAGGTGGTACACAAACAGGAAAAAAAATTAATCTCGATGAAATTAAATTACTGGCCCCAGCTGAACCAAGTAAAGTCATCGCGGTTGGGTATAACTATCATAGTCACAGAGGTGATATGGAGCTGCCTGCTCATCCGCCTATTTTTTTGAAACTCCCAACCTCAATCATTGCCACTAATGATGAGATTATTTACCCAAATGGTGCAACTGACGTTCACTACGAAGCAGAGTTAGTCGTAGTAATTGGAAAAACAGCCAGCAAGGTATCCAAAAAAGATGCAGGAAACTATATTTTCGGCGTCACAGCTGGTAACGATGTGAGTGAGAGGAATTGGCAAGCTAATGACCTACAGTGGTTCAGGGGTAAGGCAGCAGATACTTTTGCCCCACTTGGCCCTGAAATCGTTACAGGGCTTAATTACAAAGATTTATTGGTACAATCAAGGTTAAATGGAAAAGTAATGCAATCACAAAGAACCCGAGATCATATTCATGATGTTGACGCTATTATTAGTCATATAAGCCAAACTGTTACCTTATTTCCTGGTGATGTAATCTATACGGGCACACCAGGAAGCACTACTGCAATGCTTCCAGGTGATATTATCGAGATTGAAGTTGAGGGCGTGGGTGTCCTTAAAAATACAATTCGCAAATAAATGATTTTTTGCTGTTGAAGCTTATATACTATCAGCTAAATAATAAATGAGAAGATCAATAAAAAGCAAAATGAAAGTCATCCAATCAATTTATCGTTTTAACAAAAGTGTCAGTTTAATTCTGACTTTTCTGCTGTTTTTCTCTATAGGAATTAACGCTCAAGAAAAAAATCTATTTAATCCAATTGCTGCTAATGCTGAATTGGATCTCTTAAAGAAACAAATAAATACTAATAATGTCAAAGCATCATTTCTTAATATCGCAAGAACTCAAGCTCTAGATATTCTCAGTGATGCAGGCGTATGCACCGAAAGATCCTCAATTGAAAGAAATCGCTTAGAAATAAGATTCGCACCCTTAAAGGACATTGATGCTGATGTTGCTCCTGCTATTTTTGATCAACGTAATGTAATCCGCAACCTACTGGATGAGGCAACAGCACGACAAATATCTTGTGCCGGGGCCAGGGATGAAGCTACCTCAATCGTCGAGCTAATTTCAAATTTACAAGAAGAACTCTCTGAGCAATATCTTTCTTATCGAAGTAAAAACCTAATTGAAGAAATGCTAGGATTTCCTGCTCAAATTAAAGATAGTTTAAGTAAATATGAGAATGCTCAAAACCTTAATTTAATAGCTGGTATAAGCACAACCAGTCTATTATGGCTGATCTTTCTGGGCGGATTAATAGCAACTGGTCTTGATGCTTTTATCAGAAAAAAATCCAAAAAGCTTCTGCTTAATGAGGGCTCACCCTCATTAATGAGTCGCATATTGACGCAACCCTTGGCTAGACATTCATCTTCTCTATTGATTGGCCTAGTTGTAACATTGATTCTTTATGCAACAATCCTTGATCCATCATTGGATCGAATGATTATTCGTATTGGCTTAAGTATTTTTCTTTTTGGGGTAACCAGTATTGTCATTGATTGGGCCACTGGTTATGACTCTCCAGCAGCAGAGATCAACGGGTTAATTCCTGATCATATTAAACCATTGCGCTTTAGATTGGCTCTGTTACAAATCTCACTAATAGCAAGCTTTATAGTTTTTGGTACAAACTGGCTAACTATAAGATTAATTGACCCAGATGTTACTGGAAGAGCTGCAATAATCTTCTTAGTGTCTGTTTCATTACTATACGCTCATCTCTATCTTGGAAAAATTCCAGGGTTAGAAAATAAATTCAGAGTTATAAGATCTATAATTACAATGGTCTTGATCGTCAGTATTATTGCTGTAATTATTGGCTATCAAAACTTCTCGGGCTACTTAATTCATGGAATAACCCGCTCCTCAATTGCCTTATTTCTAGTTTGGGTCATGCTCTGGCTTATCACCATGTCCTTCGAATACCTAACAAAGAATGATACTCCAACCGCTATAACTATCAGGCAAAACCTAGGTATTAAAAAAGAAGCCTCTAGAACTGGGTTAGGTTTTGTTCAGCTCATTACTGACTTGGTTATATGGTTAAGTTTATTTGTCTATTTAGTTTATGTATGGGATTCCTCTGGAACCACTGTCGATCGTTTATTTGAATTGATTATTCTAGGTGGAAAGGTAGGAAATATTCAACTCGTTCCTGCTCAACTCATTGGAGGTATGTTAATTTTTACCGCCTTATTGGGTTTAATTGGTTGGCTGAAACGATGGATTGACCGAAGGTGGTTACAACATATAGTGATTGAGCGTGGCGCCAGAGAAGCGCTAATCACTCTTTTTGGCTACGTAGGTTTTATCATTGCCCTATTATTTGGCCTTACCCAAGCAGGTGTTGATTTAAGTGGCTTAGCAATTGTTTCTGGTGCACTGGCCCTAGGAATAGGTTTTGGAATGCAAGAAATAGCAGGTAATTTTGTATCAGGACTCATTCTTTTATTCGAAAGACCAATTCGTACTGGAGATTTTGTCTCTGTAGGAGAAATAGAGGGTTTTGTGCGAAAAATTAGTATTAGAGCGACTGAAATTGAAACTCTAGATAACCAAAATGTTCTAGTACCAAATGCAGAGTTGGTTTCAGGTCGAGTTACAAATTGGGTTCTCAGGGATACGCAAGGAAGATTAAGAATTTCAATCGGCGTTGCTTACGGCTCTGATGTAAAAAAAGTTCAAGAAATATTAGAAAAAATTGCCAATGAGCATGCGGAAGTAATTACTGATGGCCGAGCCCCTGCTCCTCGTGCCTTATTTATGGGTTTTGGTGAGTCATCACTGGATTTCGAACTTCGCTGCAGAATCAACAGAATTGATCGTCGCTTCACCGTTCAAAGTGACATAAATTTTGAGCTAGATGCCGCTTTCAGAGAAGCTGGTATTAGTATTCCGTTTCCTCAACGTGAAATCCGTATCATTCCTCAGGATAATGAGTCATCGTCGAGTAAACAGGTAAAGAAAAAAACTTCGAGACGGCAAGGAAATTTAGCTTTACCGATTGATAGTATTACCAGAAGCTACCAAGAAGAAATTGAAATAAATACGAATAGTGAAATGCTCTGGCAGTCATTTATTGAAATTGATCTTCTTAAAAAATGGCTTATCGAAGATGGGGAAATTATTCCAAAAATAGGTGGAACATATGACTTTAACCTCAAAAATGGAGATACAATCAGAGGAAAAATCGATGTATTGATCTCACGGCGAAAACTGCGCCTCGTTGAGTCACCTCGTGATGGCGAAGAACCACTATCCTCGGGGCCAATTACAACTGAATTTATAATCCATGAAGATGGGGATAAAGTTAAATTAACTATCAGTGTGATTGGCATACCAGCAATCGAGGAATGGGAAGAAGATTTTAACCGATCTCAGAATAACTGGCAGCTTGCACTTAAAGAATTAAGGGCAATGTATACTAACAGTTAATTCTTTTGTTCAATAAGAGTTTGCCCATTCATGTAAGGAACTAGAACTTCAGGAATCTCAATATTTCCATTTGCGTCTTGGTAATTTTCCATGACTGCAACCAAAGTTCTGCCAGCAGCTAATCCAGACCCATTAATAGTATGTAAAAATTCGTTCTTTCCTGTTTCTTCATTTCTCCATTTAGCCTGCATACGTCTTGCTTGAAAATCACCAAATAAACTACATGATGAGATCTCACGAAACGCCTCTTGACCTGGAAGCCATACTTCTAGATCAAAAGTAATATTGGCACCAAAACCAATATCACCCGCACATAATGAGACCAGTTGATACGGTAATTTTAATTCCTGTAAGACTTTTTCTGCATGGGACGTTAGAGATAATAGAGCTTCTTCTGATTCACTTGGCTTAACAATTTGCACTAACTCAACTTTTTCAAATTGATGTTGACGAATTAATCCCTTGGTGTCCTTACCGTAACTGCCAGCTTCTGACCGAAAGCATGGCGTATGAGCCACATACTTAAGTGGTAACTCATTCTCTTTGGTGATATTACTACCTGCAAGATTAGTCAATGGAACTTCTGCTGTAGGAATGAGATAGAGGGTTTTATCACCCTCCATTTTAAATAAATCACTTTCGAATTTTGGTAATTGAGAGGTTCCTAATAGAGCTTGGGGTTGAACCAGGTAAGGAACATAAACCTCTTCATAATTATGTTTCTGTGTATGTAAATTCAACATAAATTGAATCAAGGCTCTATGAAGCGACGCTAATGGCCCTTTGATTACCGAGAAACGACTGCCCGAGATTCTTCCTGCACTCTCAAAATCAAATAATCCCAAATTTTCACCAATTGAGACATGATCTTGAACTGTAAATTCGAATTTTCTTGGCACCCCCCAGCTTTTAATGACAACATTATCTTTTTCATCAAATCCTTTAGGTACCTTATCTGATAGCATATTGGGCAAATCTAACTCAATATTTTTAATCTCTAATAAAACTAAATTTAATTTAACTTCGTTCTCGCTTAGCAGGTTATTAACTTCCTCTCCAAGCTGAATTAGATCCGAGATACCTTCACTCTTCGATTTCTTCACACCAATATTTTTTGAGTTTATATTTCTTTTATTTTTAAGCTCTTCATTTTCCACTTGTAAATTTTTTCTTTGCACTTCGAGCTCTAAGTATAAATTTGCGTCAAATTCATAACCACGCCATGCCAAATTCTTAGCTACATCATGTGCGGAGTTTCTGAGTATTTTTGGATCAATCATATTACAGCGTTCGGCCCACAAAAAACCTATTAAGATTTCTTAAGAGCCATCTCCTCAATCTTGTTCAATTTATCTTTAATTTTGATTTCTAAACCTCTGTCTACAGGATGATAATACTTCCTTGGCTCCATGTTGTCAGGAAAATATTTCTCACCATACACAATGCCATCTTTTTCATCATGGGCATATCGATAACCATGGCCATAATCCATCTCTTTCATTAATTTTGTGGGTGCATTTCGCAATTTTTTTGGTACATGCATAGTGCCAAATAATCTAACATCTTCCTTGGCTAATTTAGTTGCAATATAAACAGCATTACTTTTTGGCGCACAGGATAAATAAATAACTGCTTGAGATAAGGCCAACTCCCCCTCTGGACTGCCTAATCGCTCTAAACACTCCCACGCATCCAAAGTGATTCTCAATGCTCTAGGATCGGCATTCCCAATATCCTCTGAGGCAACCCTAATCATTCTTCGGGCTATATATTGTGCATCACAACCGCCATCGAGCATCCTCATAAGCCAATATAAAGAAGCATTTGGATCCGATCCTCGAATTGATTTATGCAATGCAGAAATCTGATCGTAAAAATGCTCTCCTTTATTATCAAACTGTCTAATCTCATTTCCTATTACTTCTTTAATGTCACTATGCTTGATAATATTTGACTGACCATCATTTGAAACTGAAAATGCAAAAGCAATCTCCAGGATATTCAATCCTTTTCGTGCATCGCCATCTGCCGCAGCTGCAATCAAATTGAGTGCCTCATCTTCTAATTGTGGTGATTTGTTATTCTGATCTAGTTTAGATAAAGCATTTTTTAAAATTAATTTTACAGAAGATTCTGTTAACTGTTTTAATACATATACACGTAACCTAGATAATAATGCATTATTTAACTGAAAAGATGGATTTTCTGTAGTTGCCCCAATTAAGATTAAAGTGCCATCCTCTAGATATGGTAAAAAAGCATCTTGCTGTGATTTATTAAATCTATGTATTTCATCTAGAAATAAAACAGAAGCATTACCTGTCTTGACTCTTAATTCTTTAGCTTCTTTAACTGTTTTTCTTATATCCGACACCCCAGCCATAACTGCAGATAAAGATACAAAGTTAGCTTTTATTTTTAATGATATTAATCTTGCTAACGTTGTCTTACCAGTTCCAGGAGGACCCCAAAAAATCATTGAATGTAACATCTCTTTTTCAATAATCTCTCTTAAAGGTTTTCCTTTGGAAGTAAGATGATCTTGGCCTAAAAACTCATCCATGGAGAGTGGACGAACTTTTTCAGCGAGCGGTAAATGATCTTTAATATCGACATTTACCTCTATGTGATTTTCAAATAAATCACTCATTTCTTTTACTACTAAATAACATAGTAATATATCCCTCAAAAATAAGAGACCAGCCAGTCAGGTATTTCATAGCAATGATAATCCCAATAATTATTCCAATCTCATTAGCTAAAATATCTAATAATTCAGCAGATCGATAAGGAGTAAGTCGCTGAAGGAATTCAATCAAAATACCATATAAACTTATAAAGAAAAGAAGCTTTATATTCGATTTAAATTGCCCCGACAACCAACAAGATAAAAAAATAAATATACAAATATGAATAATTTTATCTGAAACAATATTAGGTAGCTCTATATCATCTGAAAAAAACCAATCAGGCGGGATGATGAAGAGACACGAAAGTATGAAGATAATTATAAAACTAAGTAAATTCCAATGTAATTTGTATTTCAAATCATACATATGATCATTTAACTAAAGCCAAAGGTGCGCCTATTATATCGACACTTAAGGGTAAATCTAAATCAAATATTTTTGCTTGTATTTTATTATTCAAAACTAAATTTCTAATACTAATAACTATAGTTTGATCTAAGGAATCTACTAATTTTATCTCAGATAAAGTACTCTTCACAAAACTAAGAACAATCTCATTGCCAGATTCATTTATTTTTAGTGGTTTCAAGATTATTGTATATATTTCCTCCTCAAGACTAACAGCAGCAATCTCAAATTCAGTCATTAGTTCTTTGTTATCATAAAATAAGATAAATCGAGATCTTGCCAAAAACTCTTCTTGTGGCTTAACAGTAGCTTGCTCTAAATCAATGTCATATGTCCAAAAATTAATGCCATCAGCTAAGAAAATTTGCTCGTAAGGTTTCATATAATGCCATCTAATTTTATTTGGTTTTTCAATAAAAAATTTTCCTTCCATCGATTCTTTTTTAATATTATTGATGAGAGTATATTGAGCAAAATCACCTTGCAAAGTGATAGCTGAACCAAAATATTTATTTATTAAGGCATTTGCTTGGTTAGCGTCTTCGTTATCGGCAAAAATAACAAGAGGTACCAAAAGGAAGAATGACAATAGGAGGTTTTTTTTCAACATATCAAAAGAAATATTTCACTAAATCAATCATCTGTTGATGAGTTTATCAAGATCTCTCTACTTCCATTAGATTCTAATGGGCCGACTAAACCAGCCACTTCCATTGCTTCAACCATTCTAGCGGCTCGGTTATAACCAATCTTTAATCTTCTTTGAACGCCTGAGATAGAAGCTTTTTTTGTTTCAATAACAACTTGAACGGCTTGATCATATAACACATCTTTTTCAGCATCTGCATCATCAACTAAAGCTACTCCGGGTAATTCATTCGCTTCTAGTATTTCTTCAATATACATTGGTTTTCCTGCGGTTTTAAGACTTTCAACCACGGCATGAACCTCATTATCTGCTACAAATGCACCATGCACTCTGGTTGGCAAAGATGTTCCTGGTGGCAGGTAAAGCATATCACCATGGCCGAGTAAAGTTTCAGCACCCATTTGATCTAAAATTGTTCTTGAATCTACTTTTGCAGATACCTGAAAGGCAATTCGACTCGGCACATTTGCTTTTATAAGACCAGTTATAACATCCACCGATGGTCTTTGGGTGGCCAAAAGCATATGTATGCCTGACGCTCTTGCTTTTTGAGCTAAGCGCGCAATAAGTTCTTCTGTTTTTTTACCGACAATCATCATCATATCGGCAAGTTCATCTATAACTATGACTATGAATGGTAAAGTTCCAAGTGTTGGGTGCTCAGGAGTGAGATCATCATCCATTAGATCAGGTGGCTTATACAGTGGATCTGGTATGGGTTTTCCATCGGCAATAGCATCTTTTACTTTTCTATTATATCCACCAATATTTCGCACGCCTAACGCCGCCATTAAACGATACCTTCGATCCATTTCTGCAACACACCATCTTAAAGCATTTGCTGCATCTTTCATGTCTGTCACAACTGGAGTCAAAAGATGAGGGATGCCCTCATAAACAGACAATTCGAGCATTTTTGGATCTACCATTATTAACCTAACATGCTCCGCAGTTGCTTTATAAAGCAAACTAAGAATCATGGCATTAATCGCTACCGATTTACCTGAACCTGTTGTTCCAGCAATCAACAAATGAGGCATTTTTGCTAAGTCAGCAACAACGGAATTTCCTCCAATATCCTTTCCTAGTGCTAATGTTAAGGGTGAGGCCATGTCATCATAAACTTTTGATTTTAAAATCTCACCTAGAGTAACCAACTCACGATTTTCGTTTGGAATCTCCAAGCCAATAAATGATTTTCCAGGAATTACCTCGACAATTCTGACGCTCACTACTGATAATGACCTTGCTAAATCTTTAGATAAAATAGATATTTTATTGACTTTTATTCCTGGTGCAGGATCTAATTCGAATCTTGTTATTATAGGACCCGGTGAAACTGAAACTACCTCAACCTCTATACCAAAATCTTTTAATTTGAGCTCAACTAGTCTAGACATTGCCTCTAGCGCTTCACCAGAAAAGCCTTTCTTCTGTGGTGGCGGGTCATCAAGTAAAGATAGTGAAGGCAATTCTCCCTCATTAGAAGGCTCAAATAATGCAACTTGACGCTCTTTTTCAGCGCGTCCACTAGTTTCTAATGGAGAAATAACTGGTTCTATTTTTGGTGGTGTACGTTTAGCAATTCGTTTTTTTTC
>CAXYCT010000002.1:0-107358 GCA_964275745.1 uncultured Woeseiaceae bacterium
GGTATTGGTGCCGCTGTAATATACTGGGGAGCTACAGAATGGACATTTTATTATGCTAATACCCCTCAAATAGCCAGTGAAGACCAAGCCATTTTATGGGCTGCCAGTTATGGTGCTTATCATTGGGGCCCACTTACCTGGTCTTTATATGCATTAACTACTGTGGCTTTTGGTGTCTCTTACCACCACAAAAATATTCCATCTCTTAAGCTCAGTGCTGCTTGTGCGGTTTTCTTGGTAGTTATCGAGAGAGATGGCCTGGAAGAATTATTGATCTTTTCTTCATCATTGGCTTAATTGGTACATCAGCAACGGGTCTTGCGTTTGGTGTTGACCTAGTGACTGCCTCAATCGCTAAACTAGCCTCATTAAAAAATGACCAACAATTACAACTTACCATCATGCTAGTCGTTACTCTGCTGATTGCCTTTAGTGTTTATAAAGGATTAGACAAAGGCATTCGCCTCTTAAGTGTAATTAACGCAAGACTGGCGCTGCTTTTTTTACTGTTTATTTTTTAGTCGGTCCCACTCAGTTTATTCTAGAGATGAGCTTTGCTTCCATTGGTTTAGTTGCTCAAAATATTTTCTCCTTAGTGACCTGGACAGATCCTTTACAAAAAAATAACTTTGTGGAAAATTGGACAGTTTTTTATATTGCATGGGGCATGGCACTTGGTCCCTTTATTGGTATGTTTGTTGCTAAAATTTCTCGAGGACGAACCATAGAGAAGTAATCTTAGGGATGCTTGGCTGGGGAAGTCTTGGCTGCTTTTTATTTTTTGGAGTACTGGGAAATTATGCTATTCACTTGGAATTAAATGGAATATATCCAGTGATACAAAGCGTTAACGATATAGGGCAAACCTCAACGATTGCGGCTATTATAGAAATTCTGCCAATGGGTTATTTTTTGTTATTTTTTATTGCAATTATTGGCATTATTTTTGCCGCAACAACTTATGATTCTGCCACCTATACTCTAGCAGCAGGCACCAGTCGGGAAATTAAGCCCAATCAACACCCTTCTTTAAAAAATAGAATGTATTGGGCATTTGCACTGGGCTCTTTACCATCAGCCCTATTATTTTTAGGTGGCTTAGAACCGCTGAAAGCAGCAACAACCCTAGCATCATTTCCATTATTAATTGTTTACGTAATCTTAATGATTTCAATTTATCGGATGCTAAAGTAACTAAACCTCAATATAGGGCAGAGACTGCATAATTTCTAATTGTCTATTCTCTGAGATACCTCGCCCAAGCCAGTTCAGATGAGGATAAAAAGCCTCTTCACTAGACAATGTTTTTATTTCTTTCGCATCAATATCTGTCTTTAGGAAAAAAGCATTCGTTCCTGTAGAGTCACAACCAACCAAACGATATCCTTTTTTAATGCCGAGTAATTCCAATGCCTTCAGAGAGGTGCCAGCAAAAAATCCACTCGGATGTGCTGAAAAACGCTCAAAATCATCCTGATAAGGAATAGACCAAGAATGCGAAGCTCCAATTCCTGAATTATACTCAATACAAACGACACGTGGCTCAATACAGGTCAATGCCTCCCAGAACCAATAATCGTTACCATCAACATCTATGCAGAGAAAATCTATCTTAGGTGGTACATGATTAGAAACTAGCAACGTCTCTAAATTCGTCAAGCTAATAAAAGTACTTACTGCTTTTACATTATTATTTTCGATCTTTTCACAAGCGAGATTAAATATATTGCATTGCTCACTAGAACCGTCCATCAACAACCCATTAAAATCCTCATGCAACATTAATTTCAATGAATTGCATTGATGAGCACCAAAACCAAACTCCACAAAATAGCGGCTCTCAAAGCCAATAACTGAGAAAATATACCGCAAAATTCCATCTTCGCCATTCTGGGATAAAAAACTATACTCATATTGATTGATGCCACTTAATTGATTTTTTTCTACTAAGGGCCAACTACTGATATCTTTTTTTTGCCATTTTTTTATTAATTTTCTGGCTAAAAAATTCTGGCTTAAAACTCTTTTTTTAAGCCATTTTAATATTTTCTTAAGGCGATATTTTTTTGTTGGTATATTTCCCATCTTCTAATCTTCTATAGACAAAGGAAGTTTTAAAACTTTCCCTTCTTTGATCACCACAGACACATTTTGGAGGGCAGTTATATCTTCAAGTGGATTATTTTTAACAGCAATGATATCGGCATATAAGCCAGCTTTTATTGACCCCACTTTATCTTCCCATCCAATAAATTTTGCAGCGACAGATGAAGCTGCCTGGACTGCTTGCATTGGAGTCATGCCTTGTCGCACCATTATCACAAACTGTTTTGCATTATCGCCATGAGGGTATACCGCTGAATCAGTGCCATAGATAATAGGCACGCCAGCACTAAAAGCTTTAGAGAAAACCTCACGTTGTGCCTCTGTCGTTTCAATATTTTTTCGTAGGAATTCTTCAGGCCAGCCCTGAATTTCAGCAACAGCATTTATATAGTCACCGTTATAAACGTCCATTGAAAAAGCGACTTGATGTTCTGCCGCCAATTTAATGGCCTCCTCATCCGCTAGTGAGGCATGCTCAATAGAATCTACTCCAGCTAAGATCGCCTCCTTGATAGATTGTGCACCATGGGCATGAGCTGTTACTTTAATACCTGCTTGATGAGCAACCTCAACTACCGCCGTTATTTCTTCGGGAGTCATCTCTGGAGATCCAGGCACTCCCCCATAAGCAAGTACTGCTCCTGAGGCTAATATCTTCAGGACATCAGCGCCACCTTTAACGGCTTTTATAGCATTTTCTCTAAATTGATCGGGTCCACGTGACACCCCTTGGCGCACCCTAGATGGAATAGCATCTTCAGGAATACCAGGAATTACGAGATCTCCACCACCGCCAGGTATTGTTAAATAAAAGCCAGAGGTTTGAATCCTTGGTCCAATCACTTCATTGTTATTAATTCGATCTCGAAGATCACGACCCGACCAAGCAATATAAGCACCCAGATTTCGCACTGTTGTGAAACCAGCATTCAAGGTTGTAAGTGCATTTTCAGCAGAGATCTCTCTCACCTCAGCCATGCTTCTCGTATAATGAATGCTTAAATCATTAGTCTCGTCAGCTCTTTCTGTGATGTGTGTATGCGTATCAATTAGACCTGGCAAACAAGTATAAGCACTTAAATTGAGTATCTTGTCATCTTCAGATGTTCCCTTATTGAAGGGTTCAACATTAGAAATCAAGCCTTGTCGAATTGAAATTAACTGATCATAAAATGGCTCAGCCGAATAACCATCAATCATCTGTCCACAGCGAATATTAAGATCAGAATGATTGTACTCTGTTTCAGCAAAGGAAATCGAACTACACAGTTGCCCAAAGAATAGCCACCATAACAAAAAATATTGTTTCATAACTCCTCCAAACTTCCATGTACGACCCGACCTTCAAATAAAGTCAGCAACGCTTTTGTTTCTGAAATATCACGAACCTCAATCTGAAAGAGATTTTGATCTAATACAACCAGATCAGCAATTTTACCCACTTCTAACGAGCCAGTCTCTTCTTCAATATTATTGACGAATGCAGCATTAATAGTAAAAGCATCTATGGCCGTTTCAAGATCAATACTTTCTTCAATGAATAAAGGGATATCCTGCTCTGGATCAACAGGTTTATTTTCCAGCGCAGTAATAGTGGAAGCACTTTGACGAGTAATTGCTGTTTCCATTTGATGAAAAGGATTTGCTGAAGTCACACTCCAGTCACTGCCAAATGCAATTTTAGCACCAGTATTTTGAATGGTTTTAATAGCATAAGACCAGCGTAATCTTTCTGGGCCTACAAAAGGAGCGGCAAGCTCAGTCAAGTAATCACCGGTATATGCCCATAATGGTTGAAAATTAGCTACTACGTCTAATTCAACAAAACGCTCAAAATCATCTGGGTGAATAAGCTGTAGATGTGAAATATGATGACGGTTACCTAAACGGCCATTCTCATAAATAGACTCCTCTACTGCATCTAATGATTGACGCACCGCTCCATCACCAAGCGCATGAAAATGAACTTGAAAACCAGAAGCATCAATTGCCGTTACTGCTTTTTTCAACAATTCTGGTTCTACCATTGGTATTCCTTTTATCTGACCTGGCATGAGGTAGGGATCTACAAGGACTGCTGTATAATTCTCGACCAAGCCATCTTGCATGATCTTTACTGTAGTTGGTTTGACGAGGTTAGTTGTGTATTTGGTTCTTAAATTTTTTAACTCATCTAGTTGTTCTAGACCTTGAGATCGCTCCCACCAGAGAGATGCTACAACCCTTAACGTTAATTCATTATTATTTTCTAGTGCTTCGTAAGTCTTTAAATCACTTTCCCTTACAATGGCATCCTGTATAGCTGTAATGCCATAACTATTGAGCATATCCATAGAATAACGCAAGCCAGAAATCTTACTTTCGAGGGTATCATTTGGAATATATTTCTCCACTAGCATCATCGCTCCCTCCTGAAGACTACCAATCAATTCACCCGTTTCAGGATCTCGATCAATGATGCCATCGATAGGGTCAGGGGTATCTTTGGTGATGCCCGCTATTTCTAGAGCTAAGGAATTAGCCCAACCAGAATGACCATCTGTTGAAGACAAAAAGACCGGTCGATCTGAGACCAGCTCATCAATAATTTTTCGACTGGGTTTTCCACCAACCCCAAATACTGACATCGCCCAGCCACCCCCCAAAATCCATTCCACGTCAGGATTGTCATTAGCATAGTTCGTTATTGCTGTTCGGTATTGAGCAATATTTGATAATCCATTTAAATCACAAGAAGCTGACAAGATTCCTCCAGATATTGGATGAATATGAACATCCTGCATCCCTGGCATGATCATCCTATTTTGTAAATCTACTACCCGCGTATTTGCTCCAGAAAATCTATTAACCCCTTCATTAGGACCCACATAGACAATTCGACCCTCCTTGATAGCAATCGCTTGAGCTACTGAATAATTTTTATCTACAGTATAGATAACACCACTATGTAACACTAAATCAGCACCTTCTATGGGTTCAACTTTGGTGGACTGCTCTTCACAGCCCGAAAATAGAAAAAATATTGTAAATAAAATGACTAAATAATTAATCTTCTTTTGTCTCATGACATCCCTATATTTGGTGATAAAATAGTTACGCTTATTCTGTTAATAATTTATTATAATAGTAATTGTATAATCTTATCTTCAAATCAAGAGTAACATAAGCTCTATGGCTATTAAATTACCTAAACTAATTGCGACATCAGTTGTTCGTGGGAGTGCTCAAGGAGAGAGCCATGGTGGAATATATACAGTTGACTTTGCAACAAAAAAAGGTGAACAACATGTTGATTGGAATACCAGTGAAATAGATTTTGAAGGGCGAGGTGCAGACCGTGGACTAAGAGGTATTGCTTTTGATGGTGATAATATTTACATCGCTGCGAGTGATGAAATTTTCTGTTACGACAAAAATTTTAACTTAATAGTTTCTTTTAAAAATCGCTATCTTAAACATGCTCATGAAATATGCAAAATGGATAGGCGCTTATTTATTAGCTCAACTGGTTTTGATAGCCTGCTTGCTTTTAACCTAGATACTAAAAAATTTGATTGGGGCTTTCATCTTCGAAAAGAATATGATCAATGGACTGGAGGTGCTTTTGACCCGCAACGTAACATTGGACCTCGTGAAGTTAATGATTTTCATATCAATATGGTCGATGTGAATAATAGTGGGATCTACTTAAGTGGCTTAAGAACAGATAGCTTGCTTTATTTGACTCCAAATAATTCTATTGAAACCGTTTGCAATCTTCCTTCTGGGACACATAACCCAAGATTATGGAATAATGGTGTTTTATTTAACGATACCGCGAGTGATTGTGTGCGTTTTGTCCCAAAAGAGGGTGAAGAACAAACTTATAAAATAATCTCCTACAAAGAAAGTGACATTGAATTTGCGGGTATAGATGATTCCAAGATTGCCAGGCAAAGCTTTGCTCGAGGATTATGCACGATTGATGAACGTTTTATTGCCGTAGGCTCATCACCTTCAACTATTTCTTTATTTGATTTATCTAATGATCAACAAGTGGGTTCAGTCAATCTCTCTATGGATATTCGCAATGCTATTCATGGTCTAGAGGTTTGGCCTTTTAAAGACTAAAAAAAAACCGGGCAATTGCCCGGTTTTTTTTAACTGTCAATATTCAGCGTTTATTCACCCCAACGCTTCATATAACGAATACCAAACTCACGTGGTCTATTTGTATAAGCATCGACCGTATGAGCTCTACCACCTGTTTTCGAGGAAGCTTGTGCCCAACCAAAATCACCTGTTCCCCAAGTGTAGTTAGCTCGCTCATCCGTCAAGTTATTTATATAGGCTGCGAGCTCCCAATCTTCTCCTTGTAATCCTGTCCTGATATCCATAATTGCATACCCTGGAACACTGTGCTGAGGATTCGCAGAAGAATTTAGCGAGTCTTGCTCTAGCTTATTAATGATCCCGCCCTGTGTTGATGCTTGGAAACGAACATACTTGTAGGTTGAGCCAAGTACTGACGATTCTTTGCTCCAAGTTGCCCAGAGAGAACCTTTATTTTCAGGTACCAACGGAAGACGCATATTTGCTTTCACCTCAAAAGAATCTGGCGTACCGTTTAGATCATGGTTACTATCGGTCAGAGCTTCCATTCTTTCGTAGTTAATTCCGAATGTTAGATTTTGCGTTAACGCATATTCAACATCTATATTAACACCCGAGATATGAGCTTGACCGGTATTAGCCACCAAGTTTTGCCATGGCTGACCACAAACACCTGCTGTTTTGACTGAACTATCTGCAGCAAGACCGGTAATTTTAGCAACCGCTCCATTTGCATCACAAGGCGTATTCGATGGATCAACTTGTTCTAACTGATATTGATCCCATTTCATATAATAAGCAGTCAAATTAAATCGTCCACGCCCCTCACCAAATGTTGAGCGAATACCTGCTTCAGTATTATCCATGATATCTGGGCTATATGCATTCGGGAAATATGGATTACCTCGACTTCGGTTAACTCCACCTGGTCGTTTACCTCTTGTAAAGAGTGCGTAAGCCATTGTGTCCTCATTCAGATCATATTTTAAACTGATCTTAGGAATGGTCACTTTATCCTGACCAGCACGTGCCGGTGGTAAGCCATTATTAGCTAAACGATAGGCCTTATCCGAATCAGCTGGAAAACCTTTGATGTAATCGGCCTGTGAATGAATTGCTCCAGGATGATCGACATAGTAAGCACTACTATTACCACGATCATATGATCTTAGTCCTAGTGTAAGTGTCGCTTTGTCGGTCATTCTCCAAGCCACTTCACCAAATAATGCTTTTTGATCCCAGAGTGTTCTTTGGTCTGAGTACCAGCTTGATGTTGCTTGTTTAGGGAAATTATCCCCTTGTACAAATGCATAATATTTAGCAGAGAAAGAACTTTGGAAAGTACTGGCATCGTTTATACCATCAGTTGGTACTGCAAACGGTGCTGTCCATTCATCTACTGTATCTTCTATGTACATTCCCACTATCCAATCAACACGATCACCTTGAGATTGCAGACGTATCTCTTGAGATACTTTCTTAACTCCATAAGTACCCTGAGAAGTTGAATAGAAGTCAGAATCAATCTCTGCTCCTTGGCAATATCTAGGATAAAGAGCCAGATAACCTGTACTTGCATTTGTGTAATAGTAAGGCATACCAGCTGAATAAGTCGCTGCATCGTATGCAGAATCCGCACAATAATTATGCGACCAATAATGCGCGTAATCGGTAATATCCGAAACGCCTCTATCTCTGTACTTATAATAGTTGGTTGATGAAACTAAATCAGCAAATCCTAAATCACCTTCAATTAATAAATCATAAGCTTTAAAATTTTGTTTGTGCCAACCATCTACAAATTTAACGGTTTTAAGATCACCAACATAAGGGTTATAAGCGTTACCACCACCTGTGGTGCTGACATGTTGCATCATTCCTGTAAGAGTTGCGCTCCAACTATCGTTCATATCAAACCTGAGTTTAGCGCGATAGCCATTTGTTGCTGAGTCATTCCAATTACTTTCTACTGCATGAGCGTTCGATAAAGTTCCATGCTTTTGAGTATATTTTACTCCTGTTATCGCATTCTTATCAGCAGTATAACCCATAACGTTATCAATATAGCCACCTTCGGTATCACTGTAAGCAGCAATTCTTAGCGCCATTTTATCTTCAATAATCGGAACGTTAAAGACCAATGAACCACGATAACTTGCATCTGAACTGCCACCACCTTCGAGTTCTCCATCAAAGACAGCTTCAAATTCATTCATTTTTGGTTTATTAGTAATAATTCGAAGCGTACCTGCTTGAGCGTCAGAACCATATAAGGTTCCTTGTGGTCCCGCCAGGGCCTCAACACGAGCAATATCGACCATTCGAAGCGTTGGTTGTGAACCTGTTGATGTAAGAGCAAGCTCATCCAAGTAAACAGAAGAAGTTGATGCTGCTATATAGCCCGAACCCGTAATCGCTCCTCGGAAAACAATGGTACTGCCGGTAGAGCCATAAGAAACTATATTAATACCTGGCATAAACCTTGCAAAATCTTCAGCTGTTGCAGCGCCCATATTCGCGAGGGCTTCTTGACCGATAGCTTGAACTGATGCAGGAATATCCTGCACACTCAAGTTTCTCTTTGTCGCTGTAACAATAATTTCTTCAAGTGCAAATTCGGCATCTTGAGCTAATACTTGATGTGACGGTGCCAATGCAGCTGCAATTGCTCCTGCTATCGGCGTCAATCCTATTTTTAACTTCTGTGCTTCCATGTTAAATCCCCATGTGTTCTTGATAAATTAAAATCTTTTTCTGATATTTTCTATTAATTTGTTTCTAAATGTAAATTAGTTGGATCAATACTACAACTCTTTGTTGCATATTATGAGTAAAATTATGATTATTTGAAATTATTGTTGTTTTCATACAACATAGATTTCAATAACATATTACGCTTATATAAAATAAGATAAATCGAAAATATTAATTATTATATTTAAATCAATGGATTAGGCTGATATAACTGTCATCAAATTTGTATATGAGAATTTTGATAAAAATTGACTAAAATAAATTGGGTCGATCTTTCTCTGGTAACTCCATTAATAATGGCTCCAATGTTTCAATTAAATCGCCCAATTTATGCTCATAGTTGCGCCAAAGATTAACTGAGCTTGAATAAATAGGTTTTCTAACTTGTTCTGAACTTGCAGTCTTAACGGCTCTTTCTGTTTCGTGAAACCGCAAACAACCCTCTTCAAACGGCAAGCCACAAAAATCTAAAATTCTTTTCACCTGAGTATCCAAGTCAGCCACGACCTCTTCATAGTTTACATCTAAGATAAAATTTGGACATACCTTATGCCAGTACTCCATGATGCGTTGATACTCCATATAATATTCACCTAATTCAACCAAGTCATAACTAAATGGTTGTCCAGAGGCAAATAGTTGCTTGAAAGATCCATAGCAACTATCCAAAGGATGGCGCCGGGCATTAATAATTTTAGCATTGGGAATGGCTTTTTTTATAGCTCCAATATACGTAAAATTATTTGGATTTTTATCTATAAAGAATAACTTATCAGTCCGGTATTTTTCTGTATTACTTAAATATTCATTCCCAAGTAACTCCCATTGTTCGTCATTAAAAAAACTTAGTGCCTCAGGAAATCGCTTAGTTATATTAAATCTGTCCCGGGTTGACTGCATAGCCATTGTCAGTTCGTGCAATTCATGAGTTCCTTCCACTAAACTATGACTGGCTATAATCTGTTCAATCAGCGTTGAACCTGAACGAGGTAAGCCAACGACAAAAATTGGTGTGACTATTTTCTCCTCAGCCTTGGATGCATTAATTACCTCCTCTGACATAATCTCAATCAATGTATCAACCGTAGTTTCAAACTCAACTGGATCATACGATTCTGATTTTCTACGTAACGCATTACAGGCGCTCATGTTTTCAAAAGCTTTATCGTAATTTTTACGTGATTCGTACTCTAATCCCAACGCGTTGTGAAGATGCACTTTACCAATGTCGGGAAGATCTGCTGAAGATAATAATTTTTCCATGGCTTCAATCTCTTTATCCATAAAACTAAAAGTTTTTAAATTGGCCAAACTCCAATACGATTCAGTATGATCTGATTTTGTAAATATTGCCTGACGATATGCTGCCACTGCTTCTTCTTGCCTTCCTAGAGTTTTTAAATGATGCGCCATTGAACACATCGCACCGGGTTTATTTGCATCCATTTGTATAACTTTTTTGTATGTACTCACAGCCTCTTCATGCATATCTGAAATACCATAAACGCTGGCTAATACCATATATGACTCTGTAAGATTAGGATCTAACTTCAATAATATCTGAGCACTTTTAAGCGCTTCCTTAAATTTCTTTTGCTCCCTTTGTGCCTTAACCAAATCCACCCATGCTCTTGAATAATCAGGAGCATTCGTAACCACACGTTGCAGAAAAATTTCCGCATCTCCATATTTTTCATGTTCCATAGCAATTCCTGCAAGCAGTCTTGCTGCTTCTATATGTTTTGGGTCTCTTTTGAGGATATCCCGATATATATCCTCAGCATTATCTGTTCTGCCTGCTTTCTGATGCTCCTTAGCTGTTATCATTTCTTCGGCAATGATAACGGTCCCTGTATTTGTTTTTGATCCCTCTTTATTTTTTTCAGGTAATTTTTGTTTTAATTCTTTTTGTATAAGCTTGGCATGCTCAATTTTCCTTTCAATTTGTGTTCTTTTTGGGTTTATTTTTCTCACGAAATCATATTCACGAAGCGCCTCATCCGCTCTACCTTGAACCAACATAAGATCGCCATAGGTTTCCCTGGCTATCAATGATTGAGGAGAAAGTCGTGTTGCTTCGTTTAAAAAGCCTTGTGCTTCTTTGAATAATTTCAAAGCAATAGATGCTCGAGATAAAAGGCACAATAAATTAATATCCTCTGGATAATTGATCAGAGCAGCCTTACATACGTTTGTGCATAAACGTGCCTCACCATTTCTAAGAAAAGTCAGCGCTTGCTTGAAAGCGTCACTTGCATTTAATAATTTTGAAATTAGCCCTCTCCATTTACTAACATTAATTCTAATCTTAACATTGACGCTCAGATTCGCTCAATGAGGATTATTACGATAAGATTCCGACAAGCAAATAATTATATAATCGAAACTGTGAAAAAAATTGAAAACATTCAATAAAGCACTAAATACTCAAGATTTTACCATCACGTCTGAAATATTTCTTCGTCCTGATACTGATGAAAAAGCTATTCATGTTCAAGCAGATATTCTTAGGGAGTCTGTTGATGCTGTCTTAATAACCGATAATCAATCTGGACAATTACATATGTCGAGTTTGTCAGCAGGAATTTTACTTCAAAAAGCCAATATTGATCCTATCGTACAGTTAAGTTGTCGCAACAGAAATCGAATTTCACTACTTAGTGATCTGTTAGGTTGCGCAGCATTGGGTATTACTAATCTGATGTTAACCAGAGGTGATCGTGTTCCTTTAGAGTTTCAACCTAGGCCAAAAGCAATAATGGATGTAAATGCAACAGAATTAATAGCATTAGCAAATAATATAAAAAAAGATGAGGTATTACCCTCACTAAATGAATTTCTTCTCGGTGGCGTCGTTACACCATTCGCCCCAAAAAAAGGGTGGCCAGCAAAAAATTTATTGGAGAAAATTGATGCTGGGGCACAGTATGTAATCACTCATACTTGCCTTGATTTAGATATTATCAAAACATATATGCAAAGATTAATCGATATACAATTGGTAAGGAGAATGCATGTCGTCATCGGCATAGCTATTTTAAAATCTCCGGAAGATGCAAGATGGTTAAGAGAAAATAGACCTAATGTTAATATTCCAGTGGCTGCAGTAGAAAGGCTTGAGAAAGCCTCTGATCCTATTCAAGAAGGAATAAAAATGTGTGCTGAATTTCTAGAGCAATTAGCTGAAATACCGGGAATTTCAGGTGCTCATATCATAGCAACAAACAGCGTATTAAATATCCCAGAAGCAGTTGCTTTATCAGGTATCTATAAACCTAATTAATTATAAATCCATTTAAAACTAAAAACTTAAATTACCCATTGGCAGATAATTTTTCAATCTCTTCTTTAGGAACATAATCAAAAATGAAGGTAATGCGATCATCTTTGCCTTTATTCATAACCGAGTGATTCTTTTGATTGTTAATTTCATAAGCTTCGCCTATTTTGAATTTGTAAGGCTGTCCATCAATCATGAAACGAACTCTTGGGTTAGTGGTGATAGGCACATGAATTCTGTGACCACAATGAAAAGAAGGGTGCTTATCCCAATGCTGAATAATTTTTTTACCTGCAAGTAATTTTGCGGCCATTGCCCTAATCACAGTTCCACCAGGAGGATAACATCTCTCAATTATGTCATTCATTAAAGGCAATGCCAGCTCTGCCATATGATCCCAGCCAGCCTGTTTAGTTACTTCGATTTCAGGCCATTGATCTAGGTCAACAAACACCATCACGATAGACTCGGTTGCACGATGGACTTCAAATTCTTCTTGACGACTCGAGTTCTCATTCCAAGCCTCATCATTCAAAGATAATATTTTTTCGCTAAGCGCCTCGTAATTTACTGGGCCAAGCTCTCTGAGTGGGACATCAATATTCATAGATTTAACCTTTTTATTAATTCTTCTTTTAACTTTATCATATTAACTAATCTAATCTAAAGTTAAGATTACACAACCGCGTACTTTTCCAGACTCAATCAGTTGATGGCTTGTATGTATCTCTTTAAACGGAAGTAGGTGAGATACTCTATGCATCAATTGATTGTTTTTTAATGCTGTCGTTATATCTATGATAGCTTGATTCTTTGCCTCTTCAGGCATGGCATAAACAATAACCATTCTAATTGACAGATCCATATACATCATCTGCAGAAACGGTAACTCTGGTTTAGGAATCTGACTAGAAGCATAGGTTGTAATGGTAGCGCCAGTCTTCAATACTTTTAATAACTTAGGTAGATTTTCTCCAAATTCAACATCAATTACACGATCAATTTTCGAACCATTGGTCTTTGCTAAGATATCCATCTCCCAGTGTTCATCACGATGATTGACCACTATTTCAGCACCCAAATCGTGACATAATTTTTTATCTTCCTCATTACTAGCAGTTGCAATCACCAAAGCTCCTGCATTTTTCGCCCATTGAATTGCATAGCTTCCAACTCGTCCCGCGCCACCGGTGACTAGTATATATTTATCAATAACGTCACCATCAGAGAATACACATCGATGAGCTGTCATTGCAGGTATTCCAAGACAAGCACCAATTTCATAGGATGTGTTGTCAGGTAAGGGTATAGCTCTATTAGAATCAATACTCAGAAACTCAGCAGCTGTTCCACAGCGCCTTTCAAACTGAGCTTGATATACCCAGACACGTTCATTAATTCGATTTTTCGAAATGTCTTCACCCACAGCAATAATCTTTCCCGCACCATCACTGTGAGGAATAACAAGGCCATCATCTAATAAATTTGGAAAAGCACCACTTCTCTTTTTTACATCCGAGGGATTGACTCCACTTGTGGCCATCTGAATCAGTACATCCCCTTTCTTTAATTCAGGAGTTTCTTGCTCACCAACCTTCAAGACTTTATCTGCAGAACCAAACTGATCAAACCATGCTGCTTTCATATAGCTCTCTTATTTATAGAAAATTAAACTTAATTATAGTTTAAGCATTTTAAAAGACAAAAAAAAACCATTTCCAGTAATTCTGGAAATGGTTTTCTAATTAAAATGCCTGGCAGTGTCCTACTCTCACATGGGGAGACCCCACACTACCATCGGCGCTGAGCGTTTTCACTTCCGAGTTCGAAATGGAATCGGGTGGTTCCCACTCGCTAATGCTGCCAGGCAAACTGGTATTGCCCTTAGCAATTTGAAAATTTCTGACATCATTGTGTCGCACACATGTTACTTAACATATTTCTTTTAAAGCTTTTTGGCGTTATATGGCCAAGCCTCTCGAGCAATTAGTACTGGTTAGCTCAATTCATTACTGAACTTACACACCCAGCCTATCAACCTCGTAGTCTTCGAGGGCTCTTCAGGGAACTTAAAGTTCCAGGGAAATCTGATCTTGAAGGGGGCTTCCCGCTTAGATGCTTTCAGCGGTTATCCTGTCCGTATTTAGCTACCCGGCAATGCCACTGGCGTGACAACCGGAACACCAGAGATACGTCCACTCCGGTCCTCTCGTACTAGGAGCAGCTCTTCTCAAATTTCCAACGCCCACGGCAGATAGGGACCGAACTGTCTCACGACGTTCTAAACCCAGCTCGCGTACCACTTTAAATGGCGAACAGCCATACCCTTGGGACCTGCTACAGCCCCAGGATGTGATGAGCCGACATCGAGGTGCCAAACTCCTCCGTCGATGTGGACTCTTGGGAGGAATCAGCCTGTTATCCCCGGCGTACCTTTTATCCGTTGAGCGATGGCCCTTCCATACAGAACCACCGGATCACTATGACCGGCTTTCGCCCCTGCTCGACGTGTCTGTCTCGCAGTCAAGCACTCTTATGCCATTATACGCAACGTACGATGTCCGACCGTACTGAGAGTACCTTTGTACTCCTCCGTTACTCTTTAGGAGGAGACCGCCCCAGTCAAACTACCCACCATACACTGTTCCCGATCCGGATAACGGACCTAGGTTAGAACTCCAAAGATATCAGGGTGGTATTTCAAGGTTGGCTCCACATGAACTAGCGTTCACGCTTCAAAGCCTCCCACCTATCCTACACAGATATATTCAAAATTCAGTGTAAAGCTGTAGTAAAGGTGCACGGGGTCTTTCCGTCTAGCCGCGGGTACGCTGCATCTTAACAGCGATTTCAATTTCACTGAGTCTCTGGTGGAGACAGTGTGGCCGTCGTTACGCCATTCGTGCAGGTCGGAACTTACCCGACAAGGAATTTCGCTACCTTAGGACCGTTATAGTTACGGCCGCCGTTTACCGGGGCTTCGATCAAGAGCTTCGCCGAAGCTAACCCCATCAATTAACCTTCCGGCACCGGGCAGGCGTCACACCCTATACTTCCACTTACGTGTTTGCAGAGTGCTGTGTTTTTAGTAAACAGTCGCAGCCACCTGGTATCTTCGACCCCCATCAGCTTAGAAAGCAAGTTTCATCACCAAAAGGGGCGTACCTTCTCCCGAAGTTACGGTACCAATTTGCCTAGTTCCTTCACCAGAGTTTTCTCAAGCGCCTTAGGATTCTCTCCCCACCCACCTGTGTCGGTTTGCGGTACGGTTCTATATTACCTGAAGCTTAGAGGCTT
This sequence comes from uncultured Woeseiaceae bacterium, assembly GCA_964275745.1. Taxonomy (GTDB): domain Bacteria; phylum Pseudomonadota; class Gammaproteobacteria; order Steroidobacterales; family Woeseiaceae; genus SP4260. The sequence continues at coordinate 15,530 of CAXYCT010000002.1, forward strand.
TTCTTGGAAGCATGGCATCAACCACTTTCCGGCACATAGGCCAGTTGTCGTCGTATCTCAGCATTAATAAGAGCCCGGATTTTCCTAAGCTCTCTGCCTACATACTTTCCCCGGGACAACCATCGCCCGGTAGATTTAGCCTTCTCCGTCCCCTCATCGCAGTAATATAAAGTACTGGAATATTAACCAGTTTCCCATCGACTACACCTTTCGGTCTCGCCTTAGGGGCCGACTCACCCTGCGCCGATTAACGTTGCGCAGGAATCCTTGGGTTTTCGGCGTGCGAGTTTTTCACTCGCATTATCGTTACTCATGTCAGCATTCGCACTTCTGATACCTCCAGCATGTCTCACAACACTCCTTCACAGGCTTACAGAACGCTCCTCTACCATGCATGTAAACATGCATCCGCAGCTTCGGTGTATAGCTTGAGCCCCGTTAAATCTTCCGCGCGGACCGACTAGACCAGTGAGCTATTACGCTTTCTTTAAAGGGTGGCTGCTTCTAAGCCAACCTCCTGGCTGTCTATGCCTTTCCACTTCGTTTCCCACTTAGCTATAACTTTGGGACCTTAGCTGGCGGTCTGGGTTGTTTCCCTTTCCACGACGGACGTTAGCACCCGCCGTGTGTCTCCCGTGATTGCACTTCTTGGTATTCGGAGTTTGCATCGGTTTGGTAAGTCGGGATGACCCCCTAGCCGAAACAGTGCTCTACCCCCAAGAGTGATACACGAGGCGCTACCTAAATAGCTTTCGAGGAGAACCAGCTATCTCCGGGCTTGATTAGCCTTTCACTCCTATCCACAGCTCATCCCCTCATTTTTCAACATAAGTGGGTTCGGGCCTCCAGTAGGTATTACCCCACCTTCACCCTGGCCATGGATAGATCGCCCGGTTTCGGGTCTGCTCCTAGCTACTAAATCGCCCTATTCAGACTCGGTTTCCCTACGCCTCCCCAATTTGGTTAAGCTTGCAACTAAAAACAACTCGCTGACCCATTATACAAAAGGTACGCAGTCACCCCATAAGGGCTCCCACTGCTTGTACGCACACGGTTTCAGGTTCTATTTCACTCCCCTCACCGGGGTTCTTTTCGCCTTTCCCTCACGGTACTAGTTCACTATCGGTCAGTAAGTAGTATTTAGCCTTGGAGGATGGTCCCCCCATGTTCAGACAAGGTTTCTCGTGCCCCGTCCTACTCTTTGTTACTCCTCTAAATCACCTTTCGTCTACAGGACTATCACCTTCTATGGTCGAACTTTCCAGATCGTTCCACTAGGTGTCATTAGATTGATGGTAACTGGGCTGTTCCCCGTTCGCTCGCCGCTACTCAGGGAATCTCAGTTGATTTCTTTTCCTCCGGTTACTTAGATGTTTCAGTTCACCGGGTTTGCTTCTTACACTTATGTATTCAGAGTAAGATACTCCGCAAGCGGAGTGGGTTCCCCCATTCGGAAATCCTCGGGTCAAAGCTTGTTTGTCAGCTCGCCGGGGCTTATCGCAGACTACTACGTCCTTCATCGCCTCTTACTGCCTAGGCATCCACCATGTGCGCTTAGTCACTTGACCATATAACCCAAAATACTTTGAGCTGCCTTGCTGTATCTTTATCTCCTTTTGTTGCTGATAAAGAATAGACAAGACTTATCCAATTGTGCAAATCGGACTATGTCATGCAACATGTGCAAATGCGACACTTATGTTGAATCAACAAATTGTTGACCCACATAAGACGTCAGAAATTTCCAAATTGTTAAAGAACAAAAAAACTTATTAGAAACAATAATTATACTTATTGCCTGTAATAAATTCTCAACAGCAGCATCGATTAATGGTGGAGCCAGGCGGGATCGAACCGCCGACCTCCTGCGTGCAAGGCAGGCGCTCTCCCAGCTGAGCTATGGCCCCCTGGTTTGCCATTAAACATCTCTAATGAATTTGGTGGGTCTGGGAAGACTTGAACTTCCGACCTCAGCCTTATCAGGGATGCGCTCTAACCAACTGAGCTACAGACCCAAAAACATATTGATGCCTGGCAGCTCTTCGAGCGAAGCTCGGACAAATGTCCAGGGCTGTGCTGTTAATCAGATAACTTGTGAGGGTACTTGCATCCTTTTTTATAAAGACTTTTTTTACTCTTTAAAGGAGGTGATCCAGCCGCACGTTCCCGTACGGCTACCTTGTTACGACTTCACCCCAGTCATTGACCACACCGTGGTAAGCGCCCTCCCGAGGGTTAAGCTACCTACTTCTGGTGCAACCAACTTCCATGGTGTGACGGGCGGTGTGTACAAGACCCGGGAACGTATTCACCGCGACATTCTGATTCGCGATTACTAGCGATTCCGACTTCACGGAGTCGAGTTGCAGACTCCGATCCGGACTACGACGAGCTTTAAGGGATTAGCTTACCTTTGCAGGTTCGCGGCCCTCTGTATTCGCCATTGTAGCACGTGTGTAGCCCTGCCCATAAGGGCCATGATGACTTGACGTCGTCCCCACCTTCCTCCGGTTTATCACCGGCGGTCTCCCTAGAGTTCCCACCTTAACGTGCTGGTAACTAGGGACAAGGGTTGCGCTCGTTGCGGGACTTAACCCAACATCTCACGACACGAGCTGACGACAGCCATGCAGCACCTGTATCTCGGCTCCCGAAGGCACCAGGTCATCTCTGACTAGTTCCGAGTATGTCAAGGGCAGGTAAGGTTCTTCGCGTTGCATCGAATTAAACCACATGCTCCACCGCTTGTGCGGGTCCCCGTCAATTCCTTTGAGTTTTACCGTTGCCGGCGTACTCCCCAGGCGGAGAACTTAACGCGTTAGCTGCGACACCGAAGGGCAACCCCCCCGACATCTAGTTCTCATCGTTTACGGCGTGGACTACCAGGGTATCTAATCCTGTTCGCTCCCCACGCTTTCGCACCTCAGCGTCAGTATTGGCCCAGGAAGTCGCCTTCGCCACTGGTGTTCCTTCAAATATCTACGCATTTCACCGCTACACTTGAAATTCCACTTCCCTCTACCATACTCTAGTCAAGCAGTATCGAATGCAATTCCAGGGTTGAGCCCTGGGCTTTCACATCCGACTTACTTAACCGCCTACGCGCGCTTTACGCCCAGTAATTCCGATTAACGCTTGGACCCTCCGTATTACCGCGGCTGCTGGCACGGAGTTAGCCGGTCCTTCTTGTATAGTTAACGTCAACGCTTAAGGGTATTATCCCTAAGCTTTTCTTCACTATTGAAAGTGCTTTACAACCCTCAGGCCTTCTTCACACACGCGGCATTGCTAGATCAGGCTTTCGCCCATTGTCTAATATTCCCTACTGCTGCCTCCCGTAGGAGTCTGGGCCGTGTCTCAGTCCCAGTGTGGCTGATCGTCCTCTCAGACCAGCTACGGATCGTTGCCTTGGTAGGCTCTTACCCCACCAACTAGCTAATCCGGCTTAGGCTCATCTATTAGCGCGAGGTCCGAAGATCCCCCGCTTTCCCCCGTAGGGCGTATGCGGTATTAGCTCGAGTTTCCTCGAGTTGTCCCCCACTAATAGGCAGATTCCTAAGTATTACTCACCCGTCCGCCACTCGACGCCTGGAAGCAAGCTTCCATCGTTTCCGTTCGACTTGCATGTATTAGGCATGCCGCCAGCGTTCAATCTGAGCCAGGATCAAACTCTTCAGTTTTAAGCTTTGTGCTTATTACTTCAGAACATAATCCCCATTTTCAAAAATTGAACATGGTTCTTACGTTTGTTTTTGTCTAAATTAAATCCAAACGCAAGCACCCACACAAATTATCTGATTATATTGTTAAAGAACGAGCTCAATAAACTGCTAACGAGATGCAAATTTTCTTACAACCCATAAACTTTTCATTGAGCAGACCCACCATTCTACTGCGAGCAGTATTTTTAAGCTACCTTTTTAAGTAAACTTTTAAATGATGTGTCTTTGCTATGAAACACTCTCTCTCATAGCGGAAAGCGATTATAGCCGTGAATGCAATCTGGTCAACAAGTATTTAAATTTCTTTTTATATTAATTAGCTATTAAGTATCATGTTCAAATCGTAATACTCTATTTGCCTATATTCCTAGCCAAATACACATAGCCTAACTGCTTTTTCAGATCATTATATATTTCTATATTTACATTATAATTTATAAGTAAGATCTAGATTACTTTGTATTTAGTCCAAATTGCGCAAATGATTAAGATTAATTTATAGTCTTTATTTCACACTAACTTTTGCAAATCGTCTTTTTCCAACTTGATAGATGTTAGTACTGCCAGAATTAATATGAAGATCTCTATCATCTACTCGTTTGCCATCAATTTTGACCGCGCCTTGCTTGATCATTCGAAATGCCTCTGAGGTACTGGTTACTAATTCCGTATTTTTGAGAAGATGAGCTATCCCCATACCCTCTCCTGAAACCTCTAATGTATACTCAGGAATCTCACTTGGGATTGCACCTTTTTGAAAGCGAGCAACAAACTCAGACTTTGCTTTTTCTGCTAAATCTTTATTATGAAATCTACCAACTATTTCGATAGCCAACTCAAATTTAATGTCTCTTGGATTTTTTCCTTCGTTTACAGCAAGCTTGAAACCCTCAATTTCTTTTAATGTACGGAAACTCAATAACTCAAAATATCTCCACATCAACTTATCCGAAATAGACATTAACTTTCCAAACATTTCATTAGGTGGCTCAGTAATACCAATATAATTTCCATAAGATTTTGACATCTTCTGAGTGCCATCCAAGCCTTCCAGTAACGGAACAGTAAGAGCTATTTGTGGCTCTTGATCGAAACTTTGTTGAATATGCCTACCAACCAATAAGTTAAATTTTTGATCGGTACCGCCCATTTGAACATCGGTATTCAAACTCACCGCATCATAAGCTTGAGCCAATGGATAAAGTAACTCATGAATAGCTATAGGCTGATGCTCTTTATAACGTTTAGCAAAATCATCTCTCTCAAGCATTCTGGCAACTGTGTAACGAGAAGCCAGCTTGATTAAACCAGGTGAGCCTAGCTCCATCAACCAACGCGAATTAAAATCCACAATAGTTTTTTCTGCATCGAGAATTTTAAATACTTGCTCTTTATAAGTATTTGCATTTTCGTTTATTTCTTCCCGAGTTAAAGGAGGACGAGTTACGTTTCGGCCACTTGGATCACCAATCAAAGCTGTAAAATCTCCAATTAAGAATATAACGTTATGCCCAAAATCTTGAAACTGTTTCATCTTGTTGATGACAACTGTATGCCCCAAATGCAAATCAGGAGCGGTAGGATCAAAACCTACATAAACATTAAGGGGTCGGCCCAATTTTAACTTAGCTTCTAAACCTCCTTCAGGTAGAATTTCTTCAGCGCCACGTGAGAGTTCAGCAAGTTGTAGTTTTATATCCGTCATTGTGAATAATACTTATATAATTTTATTTAAAATCATTTTAACATCCTTGAAGATGATTATGCAGAGATTAATTTATTGATCAAAATAAATTCCAGATATTATGACTATTTTTGAAATTTTAATTTTGACTGAATAAAATTCCCAATGTAGAGTCGCATAATCATATTTAATGGGAAAGCATGTCTTGATTCACAGAAAAAGCTCTCTCCAACAAGATTATAAAATCAGGGCTAAATTAAAGAAAAAGAAAATTAACTTCGGTTACCTTTCGATTCTTTTATTGGCCCTCTCTTTACTTTTATGGTTTATTTACAAGAGTACCTTAGAGCAAAAAAATATTGCCTCCCCGATAGAAGTTATTATCAACAGTGGTCATGATGAAGCTAAACTAATTTCTGCTCCCAGGGAATTTCTTCCGAATTATCCGAATTTTCATCCTCCTCTTGTAGTTCCTGAGAAGCCAATTCAAATAATAGAATTTACTATTAAAAAAGGGGACACTCTTGAGGTTCTATTCGAAGAAAATAAACTTAACATTGGAGATTTAGCAGAAATAACGGCCATCAAAGCGTCAGAAAAATATATAAAATTTCTTATGCCTGGAGATATCATCACTATTGAGCATGATAAAGGTCGAGTAATTTCTTTAACGCGTGACCTTGATATAAATAAAACTTTATTTATTCAAAAACTAAACAGTAGATATGAATCCTCATTCATTAAAAGAAATATAAATATTAAAAAACGTTATGGGTATGGACAAATTAAAACGTCGCTGTTTGAAAGTGCGATTGATAATGGCTTATCCGATAGATTGATTATGAATCTCTCAGAAATTCTTGCCTGGGATATTGACTTTGTTTTTGATATTCGAGTCAATGATGACTTTTATGTTCTATTTGAAGAAATTTGGCAAGACAATAAATTTGTAACTGAAGGTAAAATTATTGCAATAGAATTTAATAACAATGGAAGAACAATTCAGGCAATTAGATATACCAATAAAAACGGTGAATCAAATTACTTTACGCCAGAAGGGAAAAGTATGAGGAAAGCGTTTGTTCGAGCCCCTCTTGATTTCACTAGAGTAAGTTCTAATTTTAATCCGAATAGAAAGCACCCTATTCTGAATACAATTAGAGCGCACCGAGGAGTTGATTATGCGGCCTCCAAAGGAACAAAAATTAAAGCATCAGGAGATGGAAAGGTTATCTTTAAAGGAGTTAAAAGTGGTTATGGTAACGTAATTATCTTGCAACACGGTGAAAACATAACGACACTGTATGCTCATATGTCGAAATTTGCTGCAAAAATTCGGGTTGGTCAACGAGTTAAGCAAAATCAGGTAATTGGTTTCGTTGGAAGCTCAGGATTGGCCACAGCCCCTCACTTACATTATGAATATAGGATTAATGGAATACATCAAAATCCAAGAACAGTTAAATTACCCAAGGCTGCACCAATTGACGCTGTGTTCAGACAAGATTTTGAAGAGCGGGCTTACTCTATCATGAGGGAACTTATGCAATTCAAAGAAACACAAAACCCATCAATCGTATTTACTAATAATTGAAAGATACTAGAAAACATAAATCTCTATACGTTGGTTTAATGTCAGGAACCAGTATGGATGGTATTGACACTGTCTTGATAGAACTCGAAGGCAAGTATTCTAAAGTTCTTGGCAAGCTAGAAAAAAAATACCCTGAGGAACTTCGTTGCCAATTAATAAACATATCTCAAGATTGGGAAAATACAAATATAGATCAGCTTGGGCAAATGGATCATTGGGTTGGAGAAGTATTTAGAGATGCGGTACTAGAATTAATAAAAGAGTGCAAAGTTAGTGCAAAAGATATTATTGCTATAGGAAGTCACGGTCAAACCATTAGACATCAGCCTCATGCTGTAAAACCATTTTCCATGCAAATTGGAGATCCCAATGTGATCGCCTCAGGAACTGGAATAACCACTGTTAGTGATTTTAGAAGAAAAGATATCGCTGCCGGTGGCGAAGGAGCTCCTCTGACTCCTATTTTTCATCATGCTTTATTTTATGAAAATAAAATAAATCGAATAGTGATTAATATTGGTGGGATAACTAATCTCACTATTCTTAATGGCAACTTAAATAATACTTTTGGGTTTGATAGTGGACCTGGCAATACTTTGATGGATAAATGGATCCAAGAAAATCTAAAGAAATCCTATGATGTCCGTGGGGACTGGGCAAGCCAAGGAATTACAAATAAAGAACTTCTTGGTGAGCTTCTTACTGATCCATATTTTGAGCTTCCATCTCCAAAAAGCACAGGGTTTGAATATTTTAATATAAAGTGGCTCAGACAATATCTATCCAAAAAAGAAATCAGGTCAGTTGATGTTCAAAGAACACTTATTAGTTTGACTGTAGAATCAATTTATAGAGCTATCAAACAATCAAATATAGACATTCATGAAATTATATTCTGTGGTGGCGGAATAAATAATGATTTCCTTATGAATAAAATTCGAAAAAGATTAAAAGATTTTAAGATCAGCATCACTGATGATTATGGGATTGATGCTGATTTTCTTGAAGCAGCTGCGTTTGCTTTCTTAGCAAAACAGACTCTTTCCAAAAAAACCGGAAATTTACCTAAAGTGACAGGAGCAAAGCAAAAAGAAATTTTGGGCGGAATCTATTTGGCTTAGACAGAAAAAGAAGATCCACAGCCACAGGTTGTAGTTGCATTAGGGTTTCGAATTACAAACTGAGCACCTTGAAGATCTTCCTTGTAGTCAATCTCTGCGCCCATAAGATACTGAACACTCATTGGATCAACCAATAATGTAACTCCAAGGTTTTCAATTTGACTGTCCCCTAGCTCAATTTTTTCATCAAAAGTAAATCCGTATTGAAAGCCAGAACAACCCCCACCAGAAATAAAAACTCTTAGTTTCAATGCGGTATTTTCTTCTTCCTTAATAAGCTCACATACTTTCTTTGCTGCAGAATCTGTAAATATGATGGGCGAAGGTATTGAATCACTGCCAATTGTTGTAATGTCTGTCTGTGTCATAAATTTATTATCTATCTAAAAGTATTATTGTAAATAATGTTTTACTATATATAAATGTATTATCACTCATATCTCAGCAAAATAATATAAAGTATGCAAATAGCTGCTCTCTATCTTTGGTCAAAAGCTTTTCATCTTATATTTATGGTGACTTGGTTTGCTGGACTATTCTATCTTCCTCGCTTGTTTATTTATCATGCCGAAGCAGACGACAAACTAAGCAGAAATCGATTTCATTTGATGGAAAAAAGACTCTTTATAATTATGACTATTGGGGCTATATTAACCATCATATTTGGATTTATCTTGATAATTATAAACTCTGGTATAGAGCGTCAGATATGGTTTCAGATAAAATTTATATTAATTATTGGCCTAATAATATTTCACTTAAGATGTTGGTATTGGATCAAGAAACTGCATGATGGATTTGCAACTAAGAACACCAATAAATTAAGACTCTTCAATGAAATACCTGTACTTTTTTTGATATCAATTGTCATACTCGCAATTCTAAAACCACTCTAAAGAATACTTTCACGATCGCATTTTTCTTGCCATTGACTTGGCCACCAGTTTGGTATTTTAGGCACCTCATTTTTAAAAAGAGCGGGACCTAACTCATTCAACGCTGAAAAGTAAACCAGTCTTTTGAAATAGATCACTTTTGCGACAGGCTTCCAAAAAGGGACCCATTTCCATTTATCAAACTCTGGTAAAGAGGATGTTTCTAGTGAGATATTTTTATCATTACTGATCAATTTCAGCATGTACCATTTTTGCTTCTGACCAATACAAAGGGGTTTATTATCTTGGCGTACATACTGGTCTGGTAATCGATATTTTAGCCAATCTGCAGTTACGCCAAGTACCTCAACATCAGTTTGCCGCAAACCCACCTCTTCATATAGCTCTCTGTACATAGCTTCATCTATTGTTTCACCATCATGAATTCCACCTTGAGGGAACTGCCAACCCTTGTTTCTCAGCCTTGATGCAAGCAACAACTGACCTTCAGAATTACCAATGATAATCCCTACATTTTCCCTAAAACCTTTGGAATCGATATTATCTTTAATCATTAGCTAAAAAAAATATTTTTTAAGAATATAACTTCAATATACCAAAAATAATTAGAAATATCGGAGAGTTTGACTTTACTCCTCTAGAACAAACCGTATCCTAAGTAAGTTATTCTTTTAAAGCTCTTAAATAAAATGAAACGAACACACATAATTTTCATAGGCTTAATCTTAATATCTTTTAGCGCAATTATTATTGGCCTAATGTCTGGCAGTGCCGATATCAGTGCAAAAGAATTCGTATCTTTTTTCTCTCAAGATAATTCATCTAGCATTAAATCTCTTGTAATGGACTTAAGATTACCGAGAGTATTGAGTGCTTTCGCAGTTGGTGGTTTACTCTCGGTATCTGGGGTACTTATGCAAGTACTGTTAAGGAACCCTCTTGCTGAACCATATATTTTAGGTAGCTCGGGTGGAGCTGCCGTAGCCGCATTGATGGCGATGAGTTATGGCTTAAGCGCATTCTGGATTGATACAGCGGCTTTTTCTGGTGCATTAAGCGCAACATTCTTAGTTTTCTGGATAGCAAGTACTAGTGGCAATTGGGGGCCAAGTAGATTGATATTAACAGGCGTGGTGTTGGCATCTGGATTCAGCGCAATCACTACTATGATATTGGCACTTAGCTCTGAACAGAGTGTTCGGAGTATGTTGTTCTGGATGATGGGTGACCTTAGTTTTGCCTATTCACCAGAATATTTACTTTGGTTGCTAGTTATTATTAGTCTATTAGCGATGATTGCTTCACGGTATCTTGACATTATGTCAAGAGGCGAACTACAAGCAACTACGCTGGGTATTAGAGTGCCTATTTTACGTACTGCAATTTTTTCAGTAACGGCGCTTGCAACAGCATTATCCGTTACTGCTGTTGGTGTTATTGGGTTTGTTGGGTTAGTGGTACCGCATACCGTTAGATTGGTTACAGGAAACAAACATCGCATTGTTATACCTGCTTCAGTGCTTATGGGTGGTTCTTTATTGGTGATATCTGATACTTTGGCCAGGACGATATTAGCGCCACGTCAATTACCAGTAGGAGCTTTAACGGCTTTATTGGGTGTTCCACTCTTCTTATTTTTAATGAAAAAAAGCCACTCTAAATCTTAAACTCTAGCCTCGTGTTGCGAGATACTCCTTGCCTGTTTGCATCAACTCAATAAATCCTTTTTTATCATTGTTTACTACGACTTCTCTAATCTTATCGACCGAGGCACAAAGAGCATTCAATGGCTCAAGCCCATATTCATTTAATTTCTGAATTTCAAAATAAAGCTCAGGACTATCTGATGCAACCGCTTCTGACACAATCAATTGTGCATCAAATGTGGTGGAAGAAAGCTTAGCTAATTTAGGTGCGGCTTCACCGCTGTCTGCCAATGCAGTAAAAAAAGCTATGTTAAGTGCATGTGACAGACCCAATACATATGCAATTAAACGGTCATGGTTATCTATATCCATATCTAACTGTTTTACCATAGTTGCACTGAATAATTCTTTGGCTTTCTTAGTGGCAGTCTCGTTTCCCACATCAATAAATATCAAATGTTTACCAGAAAGTAATTCTGCTCCAGGGCCAAACATTGGATGAATTGATGTAATTAAACAATTTTTACTAATCATGGCATTTAAACCATCTCTTAGTGGTGTTTTTAATGAACCAATATCAAAAATCAAGCTCTTCGGTTCCATCTCAGCTAATTCGTGCAAAATAGAAGCTGATACTTTAATTGGAGTGGCAATCACAATAACATCGTAATCGATACCAGCATCTTTCCAATCAGAAAAAGAACGCGCTTGTGTAACCAAACTTTTATCGGCGACATAAGTAGTAAAACCTTGTGAGTTAAAAAAATCGACAAACCAATGTCCCATTTTACCAGCCCCACCAATCACTAAAACTTTTCTGCCATTTCCTTTTCCTTCCGCTTCCACTCTAGCTCTTTCTTGATTGGTTAATGAAGAAAGAATTAACAATTGCAATATCTCTTCAGCAAGTTTTGGCGCAATACCAGCCTTTAGAGCATTATCTTTTGCCAGATTCAATACAACGCTCTCCCTCTCATAATCACGTGTGGCTCGACCAACTTGCTGCTTATATTGGCCTATTTCACCGACAATGCTCTGACGCTCACCTATAATTTCAATTATTTTCTTGTCTAATAAAGTCAATCGATCGCGCAATTCATCAAGGTTCATAATTTTCTTACCTTTTTTTAATAGCTTTAAGGTTTTATTTGGTTCTACTTGGAATGATAAAAGAATTTCTTATAAAATATAATACGCATTTATCTTATTAAATATGAGAATATGCATTAGATCCATCGATTATATAAAAGGAAAAGCAATGAAAACACGTGCAGCAGTAGCCTGGGAAGCAGGAAAACCATTAGAAATAGAACATATTGATCTAGCGGGACCGAAAGATGGGGAGGTTCTAGTTCGAAATATCGCGTCTGGCGTTTGCCATACTGATGCATTTACATTATCTGGTGAAGATCCTGAGGGAATTTTTCCAGCCGTCCTTGGGCATGAAGGTGGCGCTATAGTTGAAGAGCTAGGTGCAAATGTCACAAGTGTTGCCGTAGGTGATCATGTTATTCCTTTGTATACCCCTGAATGTGGAAAATGTAATTTTTGTGCGTCAAAAAAGACCAATCTCTGTCAAGCGATTAGAGCCACCCAAGGGCAAGGGTTAATGCCCGATGGTACGTCAAGGTTCTCAATGAATGGCAATACAATTTTTCATTACATGGGCACCTCAACATTTAGTGAATATAGTGTTTTACCTGAAATATCACTAGCGAAAATAAATAAAGCAGCGCCTCTTGAAAAAGTATGTCTATTAGGATGTGGAATTACAACTGGCGTAGGTGCTGTATTAAATACCGCAAAAGTTGAGCCAGGCTCAACAGTTGCTGTTTTTGGTTTAGGTGGAGTTGGTCTCAGTGTTATCCAAGGGGCAACTATGGCTAAAGCCTCCAGAATCATTGCGATTGATATCAATTCTGATAAGTTTGAACTGGCAAAACAAATGGGTGCAACCGATGTTGTTAATCCAAAAGAGTGCCCGTCGTCCATTGAAGAGGCTATTGTCGACATGACCAATGGTGGTGTTGATTATTCTTTTGAATGTATCGGTAATACCAAGCTAATGAGATCAGCGTTGGAATGCTGCCATAAGGGCTGGGGTGAATCCATTATTGTTGGTGTAGCTGGCGCTGGTCAGGAAATTTCCACACGACCATTTCAACTTGTAACTGGTCGAGTATGGCGTGGTACAGCTTTTGGTGGATGCAAGGGACGATCTCAACTTCCAGGAATGATAGATCAATATATGAATGGAGAAATCAAGGTAGATGAATTTATTACCCATACAATGCCTTTAGAAGATATTAACCATGCTTTTGATCTAATGCATGAAGGTAAAAGCATCCGCTCGGTTATACATTTTTAAACCTTATTAACTGAGCGCTACTTTATGAATAAGATTGTAAATGCAACTATCTTGCCTCAAAGGCTTCCAGATCAGCCAATGCACATAGCAAAATTGTGGTTTGATGATGCCTGTTTAAAAAGAAACCAACCTAACCCCAATGCAATGACCTTAGTTACTTCATCAGAGCGTAATAAGCCCTCTGCGAGAATTGTGCTGTGCAAGTCATTTATAGCTGATCCTGGTTATATTGTTTTCTTCACTAACTACCAATCAAGGAAGGGGCGTGAAATTATGCATAACTCTGAGGTATCTATCGTCTTTCATTGGGATCACTTAGGGCGTCAAATTCGAATCGAAGGAAAAGCAATTTTATCACCGCCTGAAGAGAGCGATGCTTATTATAAAACAAGAAATTTAGGTAGCCAACTCAGTGCTTGGGGTAGTGATCAAAGTCAACCTATTGAATCTAGAGAAGCATTAATTGATCAAATAAAATGTCGTGCAGATGAGCTTGGCTTAACTATTGAAAATAGCAGAGTTAGTTTAAAAGATTCAGAAAATTCCACTACACTTCCACGTCCGCCTCATTGGGGTGGAATACAAATATGGGCCTCAACTATAGAATTATGGATGGATGGTGAAGATAGAGTTCACGACCGAGCTGCTTGGACTAGAGAACTTGAGCCAACAGACAACAATACTTTTTCTGCCAGCAAATGGCTAGGTAAAAGACTACAGCCTTAACAATATAAGCAAATAATGGACCTTCTGACTATCGAAAAAAAGACATACTGCCCCTTTTGCAATGAACTAATCTCAGTAATCATTGATACATCGGCAGGAAGTCAAACATATATCGAAGACTGCGAAGTCTGCTGTCAAGCAATGCAAATCAATTACACGATTGATATTAATAATGACATTGTCTTCGATGTGGAATGCGCAAGCTGATAATGAGTAACAATCAAGTATCAATTGCGGTTGAAAATATTGATATATCAATACCCAATCGAACTCTCATCGAGGATCTCACGCTCTCTATTAAATATAAAGAATTTATAGCAATTCTTGGCCAAAATGGCTCTGGTAAATCGCTCACTCTTCATACGCTTGCCGGAATTAGATCACCTGCTTCAGGTGAGATAAAACTAATGAAAAAAAATATAGCTAAAAAAGCAAAAAGAGATATCGCAAAAAATCTGGCGCTCTTAACTCAAGATACAGAAGACATATTTCCATCAACAGTCTTTGATAGTGTTCTGATTGGTCGTCATCCACATATCAGTGCATTTAATAATGAATCTGCAGAGGATATTCTTATTGCTGATGATGCTTTGAATCAGGTGGGGTTGCTTGGTCTGAAACATCGAGATATTACTACCTTATCTGGTGGTGAACGTCGACGCCTTAGCATTGCTCAGGTAATCACTCAACAACCTAGAATTTTTTTACTGGATGAACCAACCAATCATCTTGATCCTCAATATCAACTTGAAGTATTGAAACTTTTTAAGGTGAAAGTTAAATCAGGTTGCTCTGTAATCATGACGATGCATGATGTCAATTTAGCAGCAAGATTTGCTACTCAGTGCTTGCTATTGTTTGGGGATGGTAACTGGATTTTTGGGAATACATCAGAAATCCTGAATGAAGAAAATCTCACCAAGCTTTACGGTATAAAAATGGAAAAAATTGAAACTAAAAAGCAAACGTTCTTTATTGCTATTTAAGGGTATAAATGAGCTTATTATTCAAAAATGCGTATATTTTTCCATCTCAATAAAAACATTCCCTGATAGCTCGATTCGATCTTTTTTTAAAAAACATTCTAAGTTTCCACCTCTTGAAGATATTTGACGTGCAAGCATATTATTTTTGTTTAATTGTTGAGACCAGAATGGAACCAAAACACAATGGGCAGAGCCCGTCACAAAATCTTCATCAATACCCATTGCTGGAGCAAAAAAACGAGATACAAAATCAACATCATCACCCTTGGAACTTATTATTATTCCGTTACTGGTAAGTTTTTTTAATCGATTAAAATCAGGCTCTGCATTCTTAATTTGAATCTCATTAGATAATTTCAAAAGGTAGTAATCTCGACCCTTGAAAACAGAGCCATGAGTTAATCCCAAGGCCTCAATTATCTCATTTGATAATTTACTTTTAACTGGCATGTCAGAGGGTAAATCGAGAAGATATTTTGACCTCGCAAGCTTTACTTCTAGGAAGTCACGTTTAGCATAAAACTTAAATGATGATGGAGAAAGGTTATAAATTTGATGCAAAACAGCAGCTGAAGCTAACGTTGCATGACCACATAATGGTACCTCCATGATTGGGGTGAACCATCGGATGTCCCATTCATGGAATTTATCTTCTCTGGATAAAATAAACGCTGTCTCAGGTAAATTATTCTCAGTAGCAATTTTTTGCATGGTTTCTTTGCTTAGCCATTCATTCAAACAAACCACACCTGCGGGGTTACCCTGGTCTGCATTATCTGCAAAAGCATAAGCAGTATAATTTTCAAACATTTTATTCAACGTATCCCTTGAGGCTCTCTTTCAATTTTAAATGCAAATCTGCATTCGCAGCAATGACAGAACGTATTTTTAAGGTTGGTAGCTCGCCATTTAAATTCGTAAATACACCCCCCGCTTCCTCAATTATCACAGAAAGTGCTGCTATATCGAGAATATTAACATCTGACTCAATCACGGCATCGATTTTTCCTGCGGCAAGGAGATGATAATGATAAAAATCTCCATACCCTCGAATACGGTCTGCTTTTGATACAATATCGCCCAATGTAGGCCAGCCATCTGACTGAGATAAAGATTTTAGATTTCCTGTTGAAATACTGGCGTTATTTATTTTACGAGTTTTACTGATGTTAAGTCGCTGGCCATTTAACCATGCTCCCTTATTCAGCTCTGCATATATTAGCTCGTCAAACATGATTCCATTTGACACCCCTAAAATTATTTTACCTTTATACATAAGTGCAATTTGTGTTGAAAAGAATGGGTAACCTCTTACAAAGCTTTTTGTGCCATCAATGGGATCGACCAACCACAGAAAATCTGCATCTTTATTTTTTTTCGTGGTTTCTTCACCAAAAAATCCATGGTCGGGAAATGATGATAAAAGAATTTTTTTAATAACTTTTTCGCACTTGATATCTACCTCAGTTACCGGAGTCTTATCGTCTTTTATAGATACTTCAAAACTTCCATTAAAGTATTTTTTACTAATCTCAGCAGCTGCAATAGAGGCTTCAATCGCTATAGTTAGTTCTTTTGAGCAATTATCTGGATGAGTAAAATTCAAAATATTTCTCCTTTAAATAGATAACTATGACGCTATATAAAAAAAGAAACAAGAAGGTTGACAAATTTTTAATATCACAATAAAGTCCACCTGTATTTAGTGAATCCATGAAGGCATTTTCTTGGATGAACGGGAATTCAGTGTTGTTTAAATTTGACAAATTCTGAAGCTGCCCCCGCAACGGTGATCGAGATAATCTTTGACCCCTTTCATATTTTTTGAAAGAGCCACTGCGAATTATATGTGATTTATACACATAAATTTGTGGGAAGGCGTTAAAGGTTGGATAAATCCCACTCGTCAGCCCGGAGACCGGCTAATTACAATATAACGAATAATGCGGCGGGCATTATTAGGTAAACTGTGAGTTTGTTATTTCACTGCGAACCTTATATCACCCTCCAAATATTCATTTAAATAATAATTTTTAATTTATGCGGCGGGCATACAAAGGGTTTAATGATGAGTTCTACCAAACAGTTAGTTTTAATTTCTTTATTGGGTTTCTTGAGTACAATTTCTTATGGTGATGAAACTGTGGATTTAGACTCAATTGTGGTTACTGCCACACGGTCAAACATGGCTATTGAAGATGCCACTCTGCCAGTCACTATTATTGATCGAGATCAAATTGAACAATCGTTAGCAAGAGATATCTCCCAACTGCTTCGCTTTGAAGCTGGTCTTGATATAGGCCGTAATGGTGGACCTGGGCAAACAACTTCGTTATTCCTCCGAGGAACTGAGAGCAACCATACCTTAGTGCTAGTCGATGGCGTTCGTATCAACCCAGGAACCATTGGCGGTGCTGCACTGCAAAATATCAACCCAGATATTATTGAGCGCATTGAAATTGTCAAGGGCTCGAGGTCAGCACTTTATGGGACTGACGCTATAGGTGGAGTAATTAATATTATCACAAGAAAAGCAAAATCAAGCTACATTGAAAGTGGTTATGGTTATGGTATGTATGATACTAAAAAGCGCAGTATAGATTTAGGTTTTAATAGTGGCTCTACAGAATTAGGACTATCAGTTAATTCGAATAAAACAGACGGCTATAAAATCCGTACTGATAGTGATATTAAACGAGGCTATGAAAATCTCACTACCAACTTTCATATTGGTCAGATTTTTCAGAATAGTGATATTACTCTTCGGCGCTGGCGCACATCAGGCAAAGTTGAATATTTAGATTTCTTTCTCACAGCAATAGATCAAGACTTTATCAATGACAGTTCTGCCATTGAGATTAATAATAATTTTAAAAATAACATTCAAAGTAGAGTAATAATCAGTCGTGTTCAAGATGATATTACGCAAAATCAATCAACATCCTATGTTTACTCAAAGAGAAATATCCTTGATGGACAAATAAGCATGTTGACAGGAAGTCATAACATCACTGGTGGTCTGTATCTTAGTGATGAAGAAGCGTCCAGCTTTGCTTTTGGCTCGGGTTTCAATAAAGACACCCAATCTAATGCTATTTTTATTCAAGATCATATCAGCGAAGGCAGTCATCGAGTTTTTATTGCAGCTAGACTGAGTGATCATGAAACATTTGGTAAAGAAACAACATGGAATGCTGAATATGGAATGAGTATAAGTGATCAGTGGTCTATCAATGCGTCTGCTGGTCATGCTTTCAGAGCTCCAGATGCCACCGATCGATATGGTTATGGTGGGAATATTAATCTAAAACCAGAGGTCTCTGATGACATACAACTCAATGTCGCATTTAGACCTGATGATAATACTACTTATCGTTTGGAATTATTTGATACGAAAATAGAAAATCTAATTGAGTATGATTTTGCTAAAGACCAAATGCTTAATATAGGTCAAGCAAGTATGCGTGGTTTACAGATGAGCTATCACTTAATCAATGAAAATTACTCTATAAGGGCTGATTATATAAACCAAAAAGCTGAAAATGATATTAATAAAACCCTACTCCTTAGGAGACCTAAGCAGAGTTTTACTTTAAATATATCCAAAAAACTGAAGAATTTTGACTTTGGGTTATCCTTACTTGCAAGTGGTGAAAGAAAAGACTTTGGGGTTACTTTGCCCGGATATGCCATTGTGAACTTAACTGGTCAATTCAAACTGAATGATACTTGGACAATTAATACCCAAATCGAAAATATATTAGACAAACATTATGAAACAGCGGCAAAATACAGAATGCAAGGTCGAAGTGTATTCTTTGATTTAACTCGTCGCTGGTAAGTATAGTAAAATTAATTATGGGAAATAGACTAAGCAAAATCTACACAAAAACTGGGGATGACGGCACAACAGGTCTCGGTGATGGTTCGCGTGTCGATAAAGACGGTCTTCGTGTAGAAGCTTATGGAACAGTTGATGAAGCTAATAGTGCCATAGGCATAATCTTAACTATGCCTTCAATGACGTCCTTTATTAAAGACTCACTAACTAATGTTCAGCATGATTTATTTGAGCTTGGTGGCGAGCTTTGTATCCCTGGTCATGAAGCCATTGCTGAAATATTTATCAATCGACTTGAAAATGACTTAGATCATTTGAACCAAAACTTGCCCCCGCTAAAAGATTTTATATTGCCAGGTGGTGGGCCTGGTTCAGCTGCCTGTCATCTGGCAAGAACTATCGTGAGGAGAGCAGAAAGAAGAGTAATCTCTCTAAAGAAACAAGAGACAGTTCGTGATGAAGTTATACGCTATCTCAACCGTCTTTCAGATTTATTATTTGTTATTGCGAGAGTGCTAGCACGTAGTGAAAATGGGAAAGAAGTGCTATGGAGCCGAAAAGTCTAGATACCATTAGTAGCGGTTATTCTTTATCCTATATTTTCAATCGAGTGCATGAGGCCTGACACGCTTTCTTCGGCTTTCCTCTAAATGCTGACATATTTCAAGAGCAGCTTCGATCAAGTTTGTAGTTGGTCGCTCAAGACCATCAGCCTCAATAACATATAAATTTTGTAATTTATTAGCCGATATATTGGGCCATCTTAACCATGTTTCGAACTTATTTTTATCTTTTAAGCTTGTGCTAGTTAATATGACTTCAGGGTCTCCTATTATTACTGATTCAACAGATACAGAAGGTGCAAGCTGAGATAAATCATTAAAAATATTGGTTCCTCCACATGTGTGTATCAACTCACTGATATAATGAGATCCACCCACAGTAAATAGAGGCCTTTCATCTATTTGAAAAAAGACACGAATACTATCTTTATCCTCATTAGCTTCTTGTAGTTCAATCAATTTCTTTAAATAGTTATTAGCAATCACGCTAGCTTGTGGTTGTTTGCCAATTAAGCTGCCAACGCGCTCTAACGCTAGAGGAATATCTTGCAAACGGCTGGATCTAATGACCTCAACTCGATAATTAAGATCTCTTAATTCATCAATAATTCTCGATGGCGTTCCATCTTCCCATGCAAGAATAATATCTGGACGCAATAGAGAGATTTGTTCAAGATCAAGCATAAACGCATCACCAACTGTCGGTTTTTTTAATATAGCTTCTGGATGTTTACTGTAAGCACTTACACCCACCAAAATATCACCAGCTTCCAGTTCATACATTATCTCTCCCAAGTGAGGAGATAAAGTAATAACTCTTGTTGAGTTTGATTCGGCAGTAGGTTGTTCTTTTATTTTTTGGTTAACATCGCAAGATATAGTTAAAAATATTAATGGTATTAGTAAATAAAAGTATTTTATTTTCATTTTAATTAAGTGGTGGTGTCAATGTATTCATATAATTTAAACCAATCGAATGCCTTGCCTGGGTCTGTTTTTCGAAAGGGAGCAATATCACTATGTGCGACCACTTTTCGCGAACTGATTATTGGGTAAAATCGCATCAAACTCTGGATAACTTTGGCAAGTATTTGGTATTGTAATTCAGTATATTCATTATCATCCACTCCTTCTAGCTCTATTCCTATGGAATAATCGTTGCAGTTATCTATACCCTGGTAATGTGATGCACCAGCATGCCAAGCACGTCTATTAAATGGCACAAATTGTGATAGCTGGCCGTCGCGATCAATCAACAGATGTGGTGAAACTCTTAAGTATTTAATTTTTTTAAAATAGCTATGTTTATTAGAATCAAGCCTATTCAAAAAAAAACTTTTTATGTGATTATTTCCATATTCACCAGGTGGTAGACTGATTCCGTGTATAACAATCAATCTGGGCTCAACATCGTCTGGACGTTCATCATTATTAGGAGATGGAAAATAATTTATTTTTGAAAAACAGAAATTATCGGATTTAACTTCTAAACTTTCTATGTGATTCATGTCTAATTTTTTCATTTCAATATAAATGATATAATAGATAAATACTTCATGTATTTATTAATTAAAAATACAGGTATTTTATTTTAAATAAATTGTAATTATCATTATGCAAACTCATCGCCTTTATATAAAAACATTAATAGAACCAGGTAATGATTTTTACATAGAAAATACAAAAGCACATTATATAAAACAGGTTTTGAGACTTAAAGAAAATAACTTCATTACTGTCTTTGATGGCAGTGGTCACGAATATGAAGCTGTAATAAAAGAATTGTATAAAAATAAAATATTACTAGCGCCAAGCACATCAAAATTTTATGAGCAAAAAATAAAAAGACAGATCCACCTCGGCCAAAGCCTGATAAAAAAAGATAAAATGGATATGCTCATTCAAAAAGTAACAGAATTAGGCGTCCATCAAATTTCGCCTCTCACCTCTAGATACTCAACAGTTAAAATAAAAGAGGAGCGATTAGTCAATAAATTAGAACATTGGAAAAAAATTATACAAGGTACTTGTGAGCAATGCGGAAGAAATATCCTGCCTTTAATAGATGCTCCAGATAGTGCTCAGAATTTCATATCGAATCCTCCAGAAGAACGCTATCGACTTATCTTAGATCCTAATGCAACAATGAGCATTCATGATATTAATCCTATGAATAAAAATATCGAGATGATGATTGGTCCTGAAGGAGGCTTTAGTGATAGTGAACTAGAATCTGCCACGAAAAATGATTTCTTATCTGTTTCAATGGGCCCAAGAATACTCAGGGCTGAAACCGCTGCTATTACTGCTCTTGTAATTCTTCAGTCTCAATGGGGCGATATGGGGGCTGACTTCGTCACAAGGAAGCGTTAAAATCTGTGATATAAAATAAAGTAAAAACATATGATTATGAATAAAATTAAAATAGGCATTGTGATGGATCCAATTGAATCCATCAGTCCAAAAAAAGACAGTTCACTCGCAATGTTATTGGAGGCAGAAAAACGCCAATACGAAATCTATTACATGGAGCAAAAAGATTTATACCTCATAAAAGGAATAGCTAAAGCCAATTCTTTAATTATCAATGTCAAAGACGATGATAACTCTTGCTATGATATACAGAAAAAAATCACCATAAATTTAGGGGATCTTGATGTCATTCTTATGCGAAAAGATCCACCGTTTGATATGGAATTTATTTATACCACTTATATCCTTGAAAAAGCTGAAGATCAAGGCGCTTTAGTTATCAACAAACCGAATTCATTGAGAGATATGAATGAGAAAGTCTATACAGCTTGGTTTCCAGATTGCGCTCCTTTGACGTTAGTTACTCGCTCAATGGCTGAGATGAAATCATTTTTAAATGAGCATAAAAAAGTGGTCATTAAACCACTCGATGGGATGGGTGGAAAATCTATTTTTGTGGTTAATTATGATGATGGTAATGCAAATGTTATTATCGAGACACTCACCGATCATGGATCTCGTTTCGCTATGAGTCAGGTATACGTACCCGAAATAAAACAAGGAGATAAACGCATCCTTTTGATTGATGGTGAACCTGTTCCTTACTCCCTTGCAAGAATACCATCAGCGGATGATAACCGAGGCAACATTGTTATGGGGGCAACAGTCGAAGGCAGAAAATTAACTGCGCAAGATAATATTATATGTAAAAAAATTGGACCTATTCTTAAAAAGAAAGGCGTATTATTTTGTGGTATTGATGTGATTGGTGATTATCTAACTGAAATAAATTCAACCAGCCCTACTGGAATAAGAGAACTAGATCGCCTTTTTGATTTAAACATAGCTGGCTTATTATTCGATGCTATTGAAAATAAAATAAAATAATAAAAACTCGAATGATACTTAATAACAATGTGATTATTGCTTTTGATTTTGGTCACCGAAGGATCGGTTGTGCCGTTGGTCAGAATATTACCAGTACCGCTTCTCCTCTAGGTACGATCAAAAATTCTGAAAAGGGTCCAGATTGGCAGAAAATAAAAATGTGGTTAGATGAATGGAAACCAGCGAACATTGTAGTTGGACTGCCTAATCATGCCGATGGTTCAAAATCTGAGATGTCTATTGATGTTGATAAATTTATTTCAGAGCTACTTATTTTTAATATTCCTATCGAAACCATAGATGAAAGATATACCTCTATAGAAGCCAAAGAGATTCTTAAAAATGACCGACAAATGGGTGTAAAAAAAAGAATAAGAAAAGAAATGATTGATGCAACTGCCGCTACCCTCATTGCCAAGAGGTGGCTGAATAAAAAGAGTTAAATTTATAGCTTAAACAAAGTAGAATAGATTTAATAAAATAGATAAATAGGCGACTTAATGCTCTCTGATTCGATAAATGAATCTTCAATACAGCTTACACAAAATGGCAAACTTCGTCATTTAGTAAGCCTTAAAAATCTAGAAAAAAATATTCTTATGAAGCTTCTTTATGAAGCCCAAGAATATACATATTTAAAAAGACTACCTGATAGATTAATCGCTCGCAATCAACAACATACCATCGCCAATTTATTTTTTGAACCAAGCACTAGGACTAGCACATCATTCGAAATTGCCGCACAACGCTTAGGCTTTAATTCCATCAATTTTGATATTGGGAATTCTTCAGGAAAAAAAGGAGAATCACTCCTAGATACGGTAATGACGCTCAAATCAATGGGTGTTGATACGTTTGTAATAAGGCATAAAGAAACTGGTATTTACTCTCAACTAATTCAAGAAATTGGTGATAAATGCATCATTATAAATGCTGGAGAAGGAAAGTTATCACACCCAACTCAAGGACTACTTGATCTTCTAACTATTCAGCAAGCAAAAGAAACTTTCGAAAATCTCATCGTTACTATAGTTGGTGATATTGCTCACTCAAGAGTTGCTCGTTCTACCTCTGAAGGGCTCACAATTATGGGAGTAAAAGAAATTAGACTAGTTTCACCTAAGGAATTTAGACCTGACGAGAAACTTACTCCTATGACCAAACACTTTGTTAGCCTTAATGAAGGACTTGAAAATGCTGATGTTGTAATGGCTCTTCGCATTCAACACGAGAGAATAAATGATACCAATAATATAGATATTAATGACTACATAAAAAATTACAGAATTACTCATGCTGCCATGAAAATAGCAGCCTCAGATGCAATCATTATGCATCCAGGTCCGATAAATCGAAATGTTGAAATTGAGTCATCGCTTGCGGATAGTGAACAATCGGTAATTCTAAAACAAGTTACCAATGGGGTAGCGGTAAGAATGGCAATTCTAAATGAACTTGCAAAAAATCATACCGGAGATTGCGATTAAGCGTAGAATCAGTCCTTGATGTGAAGTCTCTAAAAAAATATCTACCCTATAAACTAGCCATGAAATCCTGCCATCTTTGATTGTAATAATATGCTTAACATTAAACAAAACTTATTAACTCTAAATACGAACATATTGAGCACCGCCAAAAATTCTAATAGGGACCCCAAATCAATTATCCTTTTGGCGGTAAGTAAGCGACACCCCATTGAATCAATTAAAGAGCTACATTCATATGGACAAAATCACTTCGGAGAAAATTTTGTACAGGAAGGTGTTGATAAAATTCGTGCAATTAATTCAGCTAAACTTTGCTGGCATTTTATAGGGCATATTCAAAGCAATAAGACACGATTAATCGCTGAAAATTTTAACTGGGTTCATACTGTTGATCGCATAAAAATTGCTGAAAGATTGAGCAAACAAAGACCAAAAACAGCTGCAGATTTAAATATATGTGTCCAAGTTAATATAGATCAAGAAGAATCAAAATCAGGTATAACCTTAGATGCTTTATTGCAACTATGTGAAGCAATAGATGAGCTGCCAAAATTAAAATTAAGAGGGTTGATGTGCATCCCTGCCACTCAAAAAGACTTTGAAGAACAGAGAAAACCATTTGCTAAAATATATCAGCAACAAGAACTGCTTATTCAGCATGGCCTTAAACTTGACACTTTATCGATGGGCATGACCAACGATTTTAAAGCTGCTATAAAAGAAGGCGCTACAATAATTCGAGTAGGAACCGCACTTTTTGGTTCGCGATGATATATATTAGTATCTCACGGAGATAGAAATGATTGATAATAAAATTGCATTTATTGGTGGCGGAAATATGGCAAGAGCCATTGCTGGCGGACTATTAAGGGGTGGTATGCACGCGACTAATATTTTCATATCTGAGCCTAAAGAGGAACAATGTGAAAAGTTAAGAAAGGAATTCTATGGAACATATGTGTCCACTGATAATAAAGCAGTTAGTAATGCTGCTGAAATTATACTCTTTGCTGTAAAACCACAAATACTAAAATCTGTATGCCATGAATTGAGAGAGACCATACAAAAAACTAAGCCACTAATTATCTCGATTGCAGCTGGTCCAAGCATTAAAGATATAGACCAATGGCTTGGTGGAAATATGGCCATTGTAAGAGTTATGCCAAATCAACCAGCAATGATTGATCAAGGGGTTTCAGCAATGTTCGCTAATAGTCTTACTCAACGTGAGAATTGCCTTTTAGCAGAAAAAATAATGTCTGCTGTCGGTAAGGCTTTATGGTTAGAGAAAGAAAGTCAAATGGATGCGGTAACAGCCATTTCAGGAACTGGCCCTGCCTACTTCTACCTTCTAATCGATATAATGATCAAAGCAGCCATTGAAAATGGTATGAATCCTGAAATTTCCAGAATGCTTGCCGTTGAAACTGCTAGAGGTGCGTCAGCTTTATCTGCTTCGTCACCTGAATCAATGACTTCTATGATCGAGCGAGTTAGATCTCCAGGCGGAACTACCATGGCAGCTCTAGAATACCTTGACTCTAAAGAAGCAAGAAAAATATTCTCCAAAGCCATCGATGTTGCTAGAGAGCGCGCTAAAGAATTAGCTGAAGAAGCAAAACAATAAATTTCTATGTTGCCGGCTATTTACTTTATTTTTAAAACACTAGGAGAACTAGCGCTATTTATTTTTATTTTAAGATTTTGGTTGCCATTATTCCGTGCTGATTTTAGAAATCCTATCTCTCAAGGCATTATGAAATTTACCTCACCACTAATAAACCCATTACGAAAATACCTCCCTTCTTTTAGCCGCTTAGATTTAGCCTCGATATTAATTCCCTTCATCCTGCAATACCTACTAATCTCGATCTTATTAACAATTGCTGGTCAAAAAATTGATAACATTACAATACTTGTAAGTGCATTTTTCGAACTATGTTCTGCTAGTGCTGATCTATTCTTTTTTGCAATAATCATTCATATCTTTTTTAGTTGGGTTTCACCAACCTCATTTTCCCCATTAAAGAATTTGGTTGAAAATATTGCTGAGCCCTTATTGAAGCCCTATAGGAATTTTTTTCGTCCTATTAGTGGAATGGATTTATCTCCAATTTTTGCAATTATTGCAATTCAAGCTGTCATCATATTCCTAAGAAATATCTCGCCTCTTCAACTTTAAGTTACAATGAGCATTGAAAAATTATGTCGTTTTTAAACCTAACATTAAAGAAAATAACTGCTAGTTTAATTCTGTTAACATTGCTTTCCTGTGGGAATGAGCAACAAAGGATCCCCCAAGCTCCAATTGCTGAAAATAATATTTTTCAGTTCAGCGAACACACAGTCTATCTTAGTACAAATAAAACCAGTGATCTCTCAAAAGATATTGCTAAAAAATATAATATCGAGATCAAAAATAATTTAGCTATGCTGAACGTATCAATAATAAAGAAATCCAATAATAAATCTGTCACTGCGAATATTAATATTACAGTCAAAAATCTATTGGGACAGATAAAAAAAATAAGTACATTAGCTATTACAGAGAATGACTTTACTTCGTATGTCTTTATCTCTCCTATTTCAAATCAAGAGACGTTAATCTATTCGCTCCAAGTTTCACCTGAAGAAAAATATATAAAGAAAATTCAATACCAAAAGAAATTTTATACCGATTAATATTAATAACATTGTATTCTTTTAATAACCATAATTTTATTTGCATAAAATTATGGTTATTCTATGATGGTGATATTGGATTTATTCCCTCACAATTAAAAGGTTATGTCTTAAGATGGCTGGAAAAACTAAACCGCAAAATACAGCGACTAAATCTTCGATTTATAGTGAAATTGCTGGTGAGACTGGCTTAACAAAAAAAGATATTTCTGCCGTGTTTGATTCACTAGCTTTGGTTATTAAGAAAAATCTTAGTGGTCGTAATGCACCAGGTAACATTACAATACCAGGCCTTATAAAAATTAAAGTAATGGAAAGAGCGGCAACTAAAACCAGGAATGGCACCAATCCATTCAATGGAAAAGCAATGACTATTAAAGCCAAACCTGCCACAAAAATTATTAAAGTCGCTGCACTAAAGCGATTAAAAGATATGATCTAAGTTAACTCTTGTCCTGTACCTTTAATTTAATAAAAGATTCAATCTTAATTCTCAAATCAATCAAACACCCATGAAAGAAATGTGTCGCTTCATCTAAAATTATAATTTTAGGCAACACTTGTAACTCCTTGCACCAACTTTTAATAACTTTGATATCAATAAGTTCATCTTGACCGCCATGAATAATCAACCATGGACATTGAGGTTCATTGTTAATAAGCTTTGCTGGATCAGATAAGGATGGGGCAATACTAATTAGACCTGTTAGTGCCTTGATACTTGCTGCCTGAATAGCAATGCCTGCCCCAAATGAAAAACCTCCTATCCAAATTGGCAAATCAGGATAATGAGTTTGAATATAATTGATCATATGAGTTGCATCTTTCAATTCTCCAATGCCATTATCAAAAGTGCCTTGACTCTTTCCAACTCCTCGAAAATTAAACCTAAGAACCATCAAATTCTCACGCAGACATGCTCGCGAAATAGTATGGACTACCTTATTTTTCATTGTTCCGCCAAATAAAGGGTGTGGATGACATATAATAATTACACCCAATAAATTAACATCATCATTTTTTTCTAAGATGGCCTCAATAGCCCCAGATGGTCCATTAATCATTAAATTTTTTGTGGAAAAAATTTTTCCCATATTAGTCTCAATCCATATCATTTGTATTTCATATCATTCTCGATATTATATCTTTAGATTAAACAGATATTTATCGATACAACTCTATTATATGAATACATTAGACTTTAATCAGCTTGGCCTACTACCCTATGTGATTGCTTTAAGCGCCTGTTTGACACTTGCACTTATACTTTTGATCAGATCTTATCAGAGATCCAAACAAAAGAATCGTGAGCTTGGAAAAATAAATCGTAGTCATCGTTTACTTAAAGAGCAAGTAAACAAACTATCTGCCAATATTAAAATGAGCGCATCACACTATAATCAAAGAGAAATAGCAAAAAAAAATCTCCGCTATAACGATTCTTCAGATAACTCTCAAATCAAATCATTAAATAATGAACTAAGGCAATGGAAACGACGTGTCTCGCCATTAATTGATCGTTATAAAGAATTACTACTAAAAAATAAAAATTTAGAAAATGAATTAATAGAAGCAAAACGTATTGTCGCTCTCAGTAAGGTGATGAATTCGCCTGAAAAAGCAAAAACTGTAATTAATCTGAATAACTATCGATCTCGAGAAAACCTTCAAGAGATTCGTGGTATTGGGCCATCAATAGAAAAAACATTAAATCATTTCAACATTTTTCGTTTCAGTCAAATCACCACAATTAGTGATTATGAGATTGATCAAATTGCCAAAAAGATCAAAGGTTTCAAGAGGCAAATATATCGTGAAGATTGGATTGGACAAGCAGAAATAATAATCAGAAGTAAATCTTCAAATACGGAGCAATCAAGCTAATTAATTTTTATTTTATCTTTGTACTAATCTTTTTTAACAAGATCAATTAATTCAACTTGAAAAATAAGTGTGGATTGAGGTGGAATTCCTCCAATTGATCTATCGCCATAGCCCATCTCTGGAGAGATAATTAATTCTCTACTCTCACCCACAGACATATTCATTACACCCAATTCCCATCCTTTTATTAGGGAATCAACTCCAAGCTTAAATTCAAAGGCTTTACCCCGATCTAGAGAACTATCAAATTTATCACCTTGATTATTTAACATATTTGCATCATACAACCATCCCGTATAATGCATTTTTAAGATATCTCCATTATTTGCAGTTTCTCCTGAACCTTCAATGAGTGTTCGTATCTTCAAACCAGATATCGCATCATTGTATTTTGGTTCTTCCTGAATATTTAAATCAGGTTGCTCCGCTGAGCATGCTACAAGAAAAAATCCTACATAAAATAATAGATTAATTTTTTGGAAATCTTTCCTCATTTTATAAATCACTAACCTTACTCACTATTTATTATTAGAATTAAATGTCAAAGAAGCCGAATTAATACAATATCTAAGCCCAGTAGGTTGAGGCCCATCTTCAAATACATGACCTAAATGAGAATCACATTGGCTACAAATAACCTCTAATCCAGAATATGTTCCATCAGGTCTTTTGTGATTGTCATCTTTCACTGTTTTGACTCGATCACCTGCCAATGTGAGAAAAAAGCTTGGCCATCCTGTATGAGATTCATATTTATGCTCCGAAGAAAAAAGCTCATTATCACAGCAAACACAAAGATACTTACCATTCCTACCCTCCTTAAGATGTTCTCCAGTAAATGGACGTTCAGTACCTTTATTTTGCGTAACAAAGTACTGCTCTTCTGTGAGGGTTTCTTTTAGTTTATTTGTCATGATATGACCTCTAATTAACTGTATTTACTTGTATGAATTAAGTAGTTTTTTTCTTGGTCGTTTTTTTCTTGGTCGTTTTTTTCTTGGTCGTTTTTTTCTTGGTCGTTTCATTTATTTGGAAAGTTTGAAGCAATAGACTGTTTACCCTCTTCACATATTCCGCAGGATTTTGAAGTTGCTCACCGTCAGCTATTAAAGCATGATCTAATATCGTATTAGCTAGAGAATTATAGGCATCATTATCATTAGTGTCAGACAATTTTTTAATCAAGTCATGTTGGACATTAATTTCTAATATTGGTTTAGAATCTGGCATTTGTTGTCCAGAAGCCTCCATCATACGACGCATTTGTGGTGGCAAGTCTTGTTCATTTGATACAACACAAGCAGCTGATTCAACCAATCTTTGGCTGATATTAATGCTTTCGACTCGGTCTTCAAGAGACATCTTCATATTTTTAATCAAATTTTCATGCTGACTATTTATAGTATCTTGATCTAAGGCATTTTCATCTTTTGGTAAATCTATTTTTCCTCGCCCAACATCTTGAAACTTTTTACCTTCATACTCGGGTAAGTGATCTGCCATCCATGGATCTATCCTATCCGTAAAAAATAATACCTCAATACCTCTTTTTTCAAGCTGCTCGAGATGCGGATTTGACTTCGCTGCCGCATAATTATCTGCCAAGAGATAATATATTTTATCCTGATCTTTCTTAGTATCATTTAAATACTGACTGATCGTTCTGGTTTGCTCTGAAGAGGATGACTTTGTAGATGAGAATCGTAAAAGCTTAATTAATTTTTCGCTGTTCTTTGTCTCTTCAACAAAACCTTCTTTAATGACTGCACCAAACTCTCGCCACAAATTTTCATATATTTTTTGATCTTCCTCTGCTTCTTTACCTGCTAATTTATTTAAAATATCCAAAACACGTTTTGTTAGTGCTGCTTTGATAGCATCAATCTCTGGGTTCTTTTGCAATAACTCTCGAGAAACATTCAATGGAAGATCAGATGCATCAATGACTCCTTTTACAAAACGGAGATACAAGGGTAAAAATTGCTCAGCATCATCCATAATGAATACCCGCTTAACATATAATTTCAAACCTTTTGGCGCTTCACGATTCCATAGGTCAAATGGCGCTCGAGATGGAATGTAAAGAAGGCTTGTATATTCTCGCTTACCCTCAACCCTGTTATGACTCCATTGAACTGGGTCTGAAAAATCATGTGCAATATGCTTATAAAATTCCTTGTATTCATCATCAGTTACTTCATTTCTTGATCGGTTCCAAAGTGCCGTTGCTGAATTAATTACTTTTACGTCATCCTCTTTATTCATCTCATCATTAAGCTCAACTGGAAAAGCTATATGATCTGAATATTTACGAATTAAAGTTTCTATCCTTAGTTTTTCTGAAAATTCAGTTTCAGTTGACTTTAAATGCAACGTTATCGTTGTTCCTCTGGCTACACGGTCGATATCCTCGATAGTAAATTTACCTTCACCTTTAGATTGCCATCTATGCGCTGACGAACTCTTTTTACCAGCTCGACGGGTTTCAACCGTTACTTTATCAGCAACGATAAAGGCCGAATAAAAACCTACCCCAAATTGACCAATTAATTGTGCGTCTTTTTTCTCATCACCAGTTCGTTTGCTTAAAAAATCTGCAGTTCCTGATTTAGCAATAGTCCCAAGATTTGCCACTAATTCTTTGCGAGACATACCAATTCCATTATCAGTAATAGACACTGTTTTATTTTTTTTGTTACACGTGATATTAATTTTAAGATCAGGCTGATCTTCTAATAAATCAGCATTTGCTAATGATTCAAATCTCAATTTATCCGCTGCATCTGATGCATTTGATATCAACTCTCTTAAAAATATCTCTTTATTGCTATACAAAGAGTGGATCATTAGATGTAATAATTGTTTTACTTCAGTTTGGAAACCCAAAGTTTCTTTATTCTTCTTATCACTCACTATGCCTTACCCCTTCATTAAAAAGATTATGTTCCTTGGTTGATAGAACTTTAAATATTAATCTACGATGGAGGCAATAGACATCTTTTCAAGGGGTAAAAAATTATTTATATAGGTATGCGAAGGAACATATTAATATTTGCATGAGTATTGTGGTACATATTAAATTTTTTAAAATACGGTATGCTTACATTAATGAATGTTTTATTAAAAAATGCCTGATGAGTAATAATACGAAACCACTTTATCATTTCCTTTTGCCATCATATTGGCCTTTGTGGCTTATAATTTCTTTGCTAAAGATAAATAGCTTTTTCCCATACTCAAGACAGCTAAAGCACGGTAAGTTATTAGGTAGATTTGGTCATAAGGTTCTTACAAAAAGAAGAGCAATAACCCGTCGTAATTTGGCGCTGGCTTTTCCCGAACTATCACTCAACGAACGAAATAAACTCACTCTTGAGCATTTTGAAGCTATGGGAATTTCATTAATTGAGTTTGGTTTAAGTAGGTGGGCTTCAGATAATATGTTGTCTGAAAATTCCACTTGGGAAGGAATAGAAAATATACAAAAAGCTATAGATACTGGGCGAGGTGTCATACTTCTTAGCGCGCATTTTACCTCCCTAGAAATAAGTGGACGTATCCTAAAGCAAGTGATACCAGTTTTTGATGTGGTTTATCGTCGCAATCATAATGCCTTTATAAATGAAATATTACGCTCCACAAGAGAATTATCTGCCCAAACTGCTATCGAAAAAAGAGATATTAAAAGCATGATTCGTAACTTAAGAAATGGTGGAATTGTTTGGTATGCTCCTGATCAAAGCTATAACCAAAAACAATCTGAAGTTATACCATTTTTCAATATACCTGCAATGACCAATACAGCAACCAGTACCATCGCTAAACTTGGCAATGCAGTAGTATTGCCTTTTTTTCCAAGGCGGTTACCTGATGGTGGGTATGTACTAAAATTTTTACCTTTAATGAATAATTTTCCAAGTAATAATTCCATCGATGACACAAAAAAATATATAAAAATATTAGAAGATCAAATTCGATTATGTCCCGAACAATACTACTGGATTCACAGAAAGTATAAGAACTTGCCAGTAAATTATGAAGACTTCTATAAAGATCTTAAAGCTTGGGAATAACCTTCTTTCAACTCAAGCCAATCGGATGATTTAAATTTTGCACCTATGTTTTCAATAAGTATTTTGTTAAGTGATCTTTTAAGACGATTTAGATTATCAAAGCGCCATTTACCGGGACTTAAAATTTGACTTTGATCAAAGTCAATAAGCCACATTTTTGCATCCTTATCGATTTGTATATTATAGGCATTGAGATCAGCATGATAAAGGCCGATATTGTGAAATCTCGAAATATGCTCACCAACCTTACGCCAAAAGTTTTCAAATGTATTTCCATTAATCACCATGGCAGCTAACGACTCGACAGCTGGTATTTCCTGTGTGAGAATATTTGCCCTATAAAATAAGCCTTTTTTTATATAGTAAGCTGCTGCAGGTATTGGCACGGGCAAATTTAGTTCTATAAGCTTCCTTGTAAGTCGCCATTCCCTGAATGAGCGAGTAAGTTCTGCTCCTTTCCATATATAAGCGTCATAAGAAAATTTAGCAGCCATTCCACCACGAACAAAATGACGCATCACAAATCTTTTATTGCCATCACTCAAAAAGTATATTTGACCTCTGCCACCAATCTCTTTCGGCATTAAATTTACTTCTGGCCATGAATCAGGTACAAATAAATCGTCTCTAACTTTCGATATGACGTTATTATCATAGAGTATTGCCCCGTGAGGGATCTTATGTACGATATCTGTCAAAATTACATCTCCAAGATGCGGTCATTATGAAAAATAATAAAATAATAAAAAATATTTGCATAGTCCGTTTATCTGCTATCGGTGATGTCTGTCATACATTAGCAGTTGTTAGAGCTATCCAAATACAATCCCCGTTGACTAAGATTACATGGATTATTGGCAAAGTTGAATCAACTTTAATTGGTGATATAAAAGGAATTGAGTTTATCATTTTTGATAAAAGTAAAAGTCTGTCAAGTTACAACGATCTATATCAGAAACTAAAAAATCGTTCATTTGAAGTCACCCTTCTTCTTCATGCTTCTTTAAGAGCAAATATTATTTCCTGGATGATAAAAAGTCCAAATAAAATTGGTTATGACCTGAAACGTGCTAGAGACTTACAATGGCTAGTTTCAAGTAAAAAAATATATTCATCTAAAATGCATGTATTAAATACAATGTTTGAATTTATAAAAGTTATTGGCCTAAAAAAACAGGACTTAATATGGGATATTCCATTAAGTAAAAGAGAGATAACTTTTGCTGAAAATCATTGTGAAAAATCTAAGACAAATATTGTTATAAGTCCCTGTAGTAGCGATAGATACCGTAATTATAGAAACTGGGATCTTCAAAATTTTCAAGATATTATCAATTATCTTGTCGAGAAATATCAATGCCATATTATCTTAACTGGCGGAAAAACCCAAAATGAAAAGATTTACGGCACTCATTTATCAAAAATGAATAAGCAATCCATTATTAATCTAATTGGTAAAACTTCTTTAAAGGAATTGGCGGCGATCATAAGTTTATCTGAATTAGTAATATGTCCAGATTCTGGACCTGCTCATATTGCCACAGCAGTCAATACTGAAGTTATAGGATTATATGCATCCTCAAATCCTAATCGAACTGGTCCATACCAGAGTGAAAAATATACTATTAACGCTTATCCAAATGCATGCATTAAATACTTAGGCAAAAAAGCCAGCGAAGTAAAATGGGGTCAACGTATAAGAAATCCAAAGGTTATGACAATAATTACCGTCGATATGGTAAAGGAGAGAATCGATGAATTTTTTGCTACTTTAAAAGAAGATAACTGAAAATAAGAGATAATCAAGTAATTTATAGTAATTTATACGATATTTATTAAAAATAAATGTAAACACCAATTAAATAAATAATTTTTTCTAGAATTTTGATGCAATTAAAAGTATTTAGGCGTAATTATAAGATTTTATATCTCTAGAAAAAAATATAGATATTTATTTCTAGAGATATTTTTTAATAAAAATCTCCAGCTCGCCCAAAACTTCCTCAGGCTTCAAATCAATAAGACTTTTATGATAACCACTTCTTTCAGTTCCCTGTCTGTCTCGAATATAACCAGTTATTTTCCTTAACACCTTAGAATTTTTACTTAATGGTGGAGTGAATTCTGGGTTAGTTGGCCCATAAAGTGCTATTAGAGGAGTACTTACAGCTGCAGCTATATGCATTAACCCAGAATCATTTGTTAACGCAACCTTTGATACTGATAGTAAATCAATCGCATCAAGTAATGTTGTCATTCCAGTGAGATCATATAATCCGTCAGAAATACCTAGGCTAATCGATGATTTTATCTCTGAGGCAACTTCTTTGTCTTTTTGCGAACCCAAAATAATAACATTCCAATCTTTAGATAAATAAGTTTGCACCACTGTTGAAAAATAATCTGCAGGCCATTGCTTAGCAGGTCCATATTCAGCACCTGGCATGATCGCCATAATCGGCTTCTTTAAATCCAGATTCAATTTATTTATTATCAACTCAACATTTACACTAGAAACCGATAAGCTTGGTACTTCAAATGCTGGCAACTGACTACTCAAAGAACCCAATGCCACAAATCTTTTTACCGTTTGATTTAGAGTCTTTGTCTCCAATAAACGCATGTCATTGATTAGACAATATCGCATCTCACCCCTATATCCAGTTCGAATAGGAATACCTGCAAACCATGGAATTAAAGCCGCCTTCCAACTCCGTGTCATCACTATTGCTTGATCATATTTATTGGGACGAATCCATTCAGAGAGCTGGAAGCGTTTCATTATCCCAAATTCACCATGCTTGATAGGAGATACAATCCCTTTGTTAACTTCTGGCATTCTTCTTGTTAGAGCCAATGACCACTGAGGGGCAATTACATCTATGAGTGTAGTTGGTGATTGACTTAAGATTGTCTTAAAAAGAGACTGAGCCATCACCATATCTCCCACCCAGGATGGACCTATAACTAGTAACTTTGGTTGGGTCATATAATCACTCAGACAGATGA
This sequence comes from uncultured Woeseiaceae bacterium, assembly GCA_964275745.1. Lineage (GTDB taxonomy): Bacteria > Pseudomonadota > Gammaproteobacteria > Steroidobacterales > Woeseiaceae > SP4260. Next base: position 51,172 of record CAXYCT010000002.1, read on the forward strand.
TCTAAATATTGATGAATTCCCTCGTTTATATCTTTAAATTCTAAATCACAACCAGTGTTACGAAAATTCTCAAGATCGGCAGAGGTATAGCATTGATAGGCAATCTCCAGATCTTTAGGGAAATCGATATAATTAATGGTTCCTTTTTTATGCCAACTAATGATTGCCTTAGCAACTTCATTGAATGAAGTGGGCTTGCCCGTACCTAAATTATAAATTCCCGAAATATGTGAATTTGCTAAAAACCATAAATTAACATTACATACATCATCGACATAAATAAAATCTCGTTGCTGCTCTCCATCTGAGTAGCCATGTGATCCTTTAAATAAATTTGCCATATTTTTTAATTTAATCTGCTCATTAAAATGATAAGCCACACTGGCCATAGAGCCTTTATGGGACTCTCTGGGTCCATAAACATTAAAATAACGCAGTCCAACAACCTGTTGCTCATTAGTTAATTTAAGTTTTCTAACATACTGATCGAAAAGTAATTTTGAGTAGCCATAAATATTTAAAGGTTTTTCATTTTTTTTCTGCTCCTTGAAACCCATAGAAGAGCCATAGACCGCAGCTGAGGAAGCATATATAAAACGGACATTTTTTTCTAAACAGGCATTCAATAAAATTTTTGAGAAAGTATAATTATTTTTCATCATATACTGTCCGTCCCATTCTGTAGTGTCAGAACAGGCGCCTTGATGAAAAACACATTTTACATTAGAAAAAAAAGAGTCATTATTTTTGATAAGAGAAAGAAATTCATCTTGATCCATATAATCAGCAATAGTTAGATCTGAAATATTTAAAAATTTCTTACCATCAGATAAGTTATCCACAACCAAGACATCTTCTTTTGTCGATTTGATAAGCATACGAACTAGATTACTACCAATAAAACCTGCTCCACCCGTAACGATATACATAAACTCAACTCTTATTTTTTAAATAATACTCAGCACCGCAATATGGACATTTAGCTTCGCCAGTCTCTTCGATTGGCAAGTAAACCTTTGGGTGAGAATTCCATAAATACATTTCCGGCATTGGACAAGATAATGGGGTATCGTCAATATTTACTTGATAACGAACCTGGGCATTGGCTTGTTCCAGATTCTCATTCTCTGCACCTTTTTTAATTCTCATAAATTATTCATCTCATCGTTTGATGATTCGATTATATCAAGTAAGTATATAAATTTTCTTTTATTTTTCTAAAAAATAATAATTCCAGATACCAATAACTGTATTAATTTCGGAGGCAAAGAATTTAATATCAACTAGATTTGAGCCCATATCTAGGGACAACAAATGCACTTTTTTTCGATACAATTTATAAATGTTCTGCAAGATCATTTGATGCTTTTTGGAAACCACACCACAAGAATATAAAGCATCTAATTGACGAATATTATCAGTATAAATTACTAATTTAGGATGTATTTGGGCATAAGTGAGTACAAGGAATTGAACTATAAACTCAATATCACCAATACCACCAGCCCCATTCTTCAAGTCAAACTCCTTATTATTTGTTTGATCTAGTTGTAATCGCATTTTTTCTCTCATAGACAATACATCATTTCGCAATGATTTCAGTTTAATTGACTGCGTCAATACCTCTAGCCTAATAGAATCAAATGAGTTATTTATAGCCTCATTCCCAACTACTAATCTAGATCTCAATAATGCTTGATGTTCCCAGGTCCATGCTGTGTTTTTCTGATAATTCTTAAAAGCATTGATACTACTTATCAAAAGTCCAGATTTTCCACTGGGACGCAATCTTGTATCAATATCATAAAGAGCTCCTGTTGCTGTCTGTGTGGTCAATAAAAAAATAAGTTTTTGAGCAAGCCTAGAAAAGAAAATATTATTTCCAATTGAATTTTCAGAATTAGTTATTTGCTTTTCTCCCTCTGAATCATGTAAAAAAACTAAATCTAAATCAGAGCCATATGAGAGTTCTAAGCCACCCAATTTTCCATATGCAACCACACCAAAATTGGCTTTTTTTCTTATTCCATCAATTATATATTCTGGCTCTCCATGCTTAATCAAAAGCTCTTCATAGGCTAATTTTAGTGCCTGACTGATAGTTATTTCAGCGACTTGAGTTAATTTATCGCTAACTTTCATAATAGGAATATTTCCATCTAAATCTGCTATAGCTAAATGAAAAATTGCATTTCGTTGAAAACGACTAATTAGTTCAATTTTATTTTCAGCCTCCTTTTGAAATTGAATTTTAATATTTTTTGACAACTCACTACTCAGCTTCTCAAGGTTATCTTCAGAAGGATTGAGTATCTCATCTAAAAGCAATGGCGCTCTGGCGATCATTTCTGTCAGATATATACTTTTTTCACACAAAAAGATTAATCGTATAAGCGCTGCATTATTCTCATTGAGAAAAGCAATATAAGCACTACGTCTTAATACCTGATAAAGAATAATTACAATTCTCTTTAATATTAAATCTGACTGCTGATGTTTAATCACTATAGAAAGTATTTGGGGGAGAAGTTGCTCCAATCTTTTTTGTGTGGTTTTGTCTATCTTTTGTAGTTTCAAAAAAGATAGGAAATCAAAAATTACCTTAGATAAATTGTTAGCCTCTAAAGCACCTTTTTTGATAAATATCTCTCTCCATTCTTCCTGGGATGAATCATTTTTTACCAAAAACTTAAATTCATGATTTAATTTATTTGACTGTACTTCACCTTGCCCACGAAATACTATTGCAGAGAATTGCTCACTAACAAATTCTTTGTGCTTTATATGGTCCAATTTTACTCTTTCCCAGTCTTCATAACCCATCATTAAAGCAAGCTGGAGTTGCTGATCTGTTGATTCAGGTATTTTATGTGTCTGTTGATCTTTTATGCATTGAATATAGTTTTCTAAACGCCTCAAAAAAACATAAGCCAAGTATAATTTCTCTCCGATTTTTTGTTCCAAGTCACGCTCTTTGATAGCTTGATCAAGAGCCCGCTTTAAACCTGGCTGTCTCAGCAAGGGCGAGTTTCCTCCACGAATAATCTGAATAGATTGAACAATAAATTCAATCTCACGAATTCCACCTGGTCCTAACTTTATATCTTTAGATAATTTCTTTCTTAGGACTTCTTTTGCAATTATTTGCTTAAGTTCTCTTAAAGATTCTAAAATTCCATAATCCAAATATTTACGGAATACGAATGGCTTAATCACAGAATTAATAATGCTATTTGTTTGCTTTATTTCTTCGCCAATATATACCAATCTTGCTTTTACATAAGCATAACGCTCCCATGCCCTTCCATGATTCATTAAATAATTTTCGAATGCGGCATAAGAATGAACCAGATGACCACTTTCGCCAAATGGCCTAAGTCGAGTATCAACTCGATAAACAAATCCATCCTCAAGATTATCATTTAGGATTGATACGATCTTTCTTGCTATTCTTGCAAAATATTCATCACCTGAAAGCTTATCTTTTCCATTACTTTCAGCATTTTCAGGATATAAAAAAAATCAAATCAACATCTGACGAAAAATTCAGTTTCATTTCCACCTAATTTCCCCATTGCTAGAACATTGATTGACATTTTTACCGCCTTCAAAAGGGATAAAACCATAACGAGATTCGATTACTGTTGACGCATATCTTGTGGCCGATGTAATACAAAAATCAGCTAGTAATGATAATGCACTGAGAGTCTCACTGAGGTCACAATCACAAATTATGTCCCTCCATAGAATATGTAGGAGGCATCGATTTCTTATGCTTCGTATTTTCTTATTGAAGATAAGGTCCCTAACATCACCTTTGTCTATTTGTGAAAATAGATTTTTTAATATTTTCTCATTGAGCGATTTATTAAATTTTTTCTGATTAATCTGATCAATAAACCATTCCCAGTTATCTAATGCACTCTTAGCAGCAAACTCACTGCATATTAATAACTTAATTATGGATGATAGATATTGATCATCACAACTAGGAATTAATTCATCATGCTCATACTGTTGCTTTAGAAGACCTATGCAATTTATAAATTGATTATGAAGTTTCCACCGGGAAACTCTGAAGATAACGATTAATCTTATCTTGGTCATTCATGATTATAAAACTTCTTATTGTTTTTTTCTAATTAACAAAATAATCCATGTAATATGTTTAATAATTTAACTGCTATTATCTATTTATGAACACATGTAAAAATCTACTTATTGTCCATCATACGCAATCGGGCGATACAAAAAAAAATGACTGATGCAATTATTTATGGATCTGAGCGTAAAAAATCTTAACATTCGCTCACTTTCAGCGCTAAGAGCCAATTCAAATGATTTGCTTTGGTCTGATGGAGTTTTTATTTGGAACACCCGAAAATTTTGGCTACATGAGTGGTGCAATGAAATTCTTCTTTGATGAAATTTATTATGAATGCTTAGAGAAGGTTAGTGGAAAGCCATATTCGTTATATATTAAAGCTGGCAACGATGGTAATGGCGCAAAAAAATAGCATCGAAAAAAATAGCATCTGGCTTGGGATTAAAGAAAATCCAAGAGCCAATCATTATAAGTGGAGTATTATGTGAAAGCGCATTAAAGGAATGCGAAAAAATTAGGAAAAATTAATGGCTATCGGTTTAACTGAGTCAATATTTTAATTTGTATTGAACGGATTTTAATTATCATAAAGCCATCGAATTAAAGTCTCCTGCACTTCCTCGCCATAGCCCCTATGTACATCATTATAATTTTGAATAATTGCGAAAGAATATCGTTTTCCATCTTTTGAATATAGGTAACCAGCCATCGAACTAACATGATTAATCATGCCTGTCTTAACATGCAGCTTGCCAGTAAGTTCTTCATTGGAGAATCGCTCTAGCATTGTTCCATCTAATCCTGAAAGCGAGAGTGAAGCCATAAATTCTGGCATAAAAGGACCTTTATACACATCTAGGAGAATTCCAACTATTTTGCTCTGCTGTTAATCTTGAGTGGACGTGACAAGCCGGCCCCATTATCATAGTCAAAGCCAACCCTATTCAAAGCTTTGCCCTCTAACCATTCATCAATAACCATGCGGCCTTTTTTTTTGTGTAGCTGGCAAGTTATATCTCTCTGCTGCTAGGGTTAAGAGTAAATTTTCTAGTCATAGCGTTATTACTATGTTTATTAATATTTACAATTACCTGAGCTAAAGTTTCAGAATCATGCGAAAAAAAAAGGCTCATCCAATGCTTCAAATTTAATATTTCGCCAATTACCCGAAAAATCTCCGCCAACTTGATGCCAAATATTTTTTGAACAAAGCATAAGTATATTCGTTATGAGAAAGCATAGATCGATACAAACTGAAATCTTTGCACGCAACAGGAAAAAGTACCCATAAAAGTCAGCTTACTAAATACTTTGTTTTGGCACCACCCTTATCCCTTTTTGAAAACCTTCACAATCTCCTTCAATGGGGATTAATTTATTTATGACACTTAAATTTTCAAGTTTTTGGGTCTTGAATAATTTTTGACACTATTATTTTTTTATATCTGCCTCTAAATGAAATTCTATGGCTTTAAAATTAAACATTAAAGCATTAGGTCCGACATTGTAGGTCCTCAGCGGTTCATTATCGAATGCACCAGGAATGTAATTAGGATTAGAGAAATAACTATCATCGAGCAATAAATCTCCAGTAATATTTCTAATTCCTTTTTTACGAAGATCCTTTAACATCCCCCAGATTTTTTTCAGAAGTTAAATATGGGTCGCCAAATCCCTTTATGATCAGATCTCCATCTAATGTCTCATTTTTAAGCGTACCACTTAAATAAAAATCGGTATGCCATTGATATGTTGGGCCTAGTCTGTCAAGTGCCACAGCAGTAGTTAAGACTTTCATGACTGAAGCAGGGTTTTTGGGGGTCAAGGAATTCCAGGATAATACCACTTCATTAGTATCAATATTAACCGCATAGACGCTCAGTGATTTAGATGGCAAATCCCTGAGATCAAGAATAGCTCGAGTCTCCTTTGGTAATATTTTAATAACCTCATTAGCCAATAAGACATTTATGAAAATTGATGAAAGATATATAATAATAATTAAAGGTAAGATTTTTAGTTTTTTTTTGTCATTGTCACTGTTCATCCATAATTATAAAAAAATTTCAACTTTATCTTTAGAATATTTAATTCTAAAATCAATCATTATTCCTATATAAATGTTCCATAGTCTGGCCATCATCTTGCAATAAAGTTTACTTAATTACATGATAAATTTTTTAAGCTTTCAATGAAATATAACCTCCGTAATAGAGCTTTTAACCATAGATAATGAGTGATATAGAAAAAAAAATTTAATAAGCGATATCCAAGATGGATATCAATTTTTCATTCACTCCTTGAAAGGAAACGAAGAAGACTTCACTGCGGCGCCACTTAAAATAGCTCTTCCCCTTCTAGCCATCCCAATGATGCTAGAACTCGGCATGGAAGCTATCTTTGCTGTGGTAGATATTACTTTCGTCTCTTTTTTGGGTACTGATGCAGTCGCGGCAGTTGGCATCACCGAAGCTCTAATAACAATTGTTTATGCTACATGCATGGGCCTTGGAGTGACTATTACTGCCATGGTAGCAAGAAGGATTGGTGCAAATAAACCAAAAGAAGCCGCAGAAATTACTGGGCAAATAATTTGGATTGCTGGTGCTGTATCAATTATATTTGGATTAATTGGTTATTATTTTGCTGCTGATCTACTGAAATTACTTGGTGCCAGTAATAACGTTATCAACATCGGTACAAGTTACACCGCCATCGTATTTGGTGGATCTGCTAGTATCGTGTACTTATTTTTACTGATTGCAGCTTTTCGTGGTGCTGGTGATGCCTCGATAGCATTCAAGGCCTTAGCGCTCTCTAATGCAATTAATATTATTCTTGATCCTTGCCTTATTTTTGGGTTAGGGCCATTTCCAGAACTAGGGATTACCGGTGCAGCAATTGCGACGACCATAGGTCGATCTGCGGGCGTAATTTACTTAGCATATACAATATTCAATACTAATAATCGCCTACAACTCAGCGCTGATGATCTTACAATTAGAATTAAAAATATAAAAATAATAATCCGAACATCGCTCTACGGAATTAGTCAATTCCTCATCTCAACATCAAGCTGGCTCATTCTTATCAAAATCATTGCCTTATTCGGTACAGCCCCTGTTGCAGCCTATACCATCGCCATGAGACTAATGGAATTTGTATGGCTGCCTGTATGGGGATTAGGTAATGCAGCTGCTACATTAGTCGGACAAAATATGGGAGCAAACCAACTCCAAAGAGCCATACGATCAGTTCAAATCACCATGAAATATGGATTAATCTTTATGACTGTAATTGGTGTATTGCAATTTATCTTTGCGTATCAGATTATCAGCTTGCTAAGCGATGATGCTAAGGTCATTTACTATGGAGTTAGCTGTCTCAGAATCATTGCTATTGGCTATCCGGCTCTAGCAATTGGTATGATTATCGTTCAAGCATTGAATGGTGCTGGAGACTTAAAGTCACCCGCAATCATAAATTTCTTATGTTACTGGGTTCTACAAATACCATTGGCTTATTGGCTTTCAACCAATACTGCATTAGAGGTTGATGGTGTATTCATTGGTTTACTGATAGCTGAAATCGCATTAACTATAATGGCATACGTGGTTTTCAAAAAAGGATATTGGCAAAAAATAAGTATCTAAAGGTTTATTCATAAATGTCATTAAAAAATCTTTTTGAAGCTCATCAAGTTGATCTCTATCGTGATCAATATCAAGTTTTTAAAAACTTAACGCTCACAATAAAGAAAAATGAGTCAGTAGCCATTATAGGTGCAAATGGTTCAGGCAAAACCACCCTTTTAAAAGCTTTTAATAAAGAAATTTATCCTGCCTCTAAACCTAATTCTTGGTTAAAAATATACGGAAAAGAAAACTGGAATGCATGGAAACTAAGATCGATGATTGGTTATGTTTCAGATGATATTTATAAAACTTACACACCTGAAGTAAGAGGCTTAGAAATCGTTCTCTCTGGTTTTCATTCTAGCATAGGAGTTCATGGATCTATTCAACAAAAGATAACTGATGATCAACTAAGAAAAACAAAAGCAGTCATGCTTGAATTAAACCTTTTAAATTTGATCAATAAGCCATTATTTAAGATGTCAACGGGACAACAAAGGAGATGCTTACTTGCGAGGGCTCTAGTAAATGATCCTCAAACATTATTATTAGATGAGCCCACTACTGGATTAGACCTTATCAGTACATTTCAATATTTAAAACTACTAACAAAAATAAAGAATAGAGGCCGAAATATAATTTTAGTCACTCATAATCTCCAAGAAATCAATAAAGATATTGATCGTGTCATATTATTGCGCAAAGGAATTATAATTGCTGATGGACCTCAAGAAAAGATAATCACAGCAAAAAATATTTCGCTTGCTTATGGAGTTGATATTGGCTTATCAATAGTTGAGGGAAAATACCTGCCCTATGCTAAAGGCTAGTTTCCTGTCGAATCTGACATGAAGTTTTTGAGCTGTCTAGGATTTAAAATCAACAATTCTTTTTTTTCTTTTGTTAGTTTTTTAACACAACTCTCTAACCTAAGAGCATCACTTTTTTCACCCACAATCCTAGAAAGGACCAATTTCAAAGGTCCTTTTCCCTGCAGATATTTTGCTCCTCTTTTGCTAGATGCATGCTCACATAGTCGTCGTTTGACATCAACTGTGATACCAGTATAGAGGCTATTATCACTACAACGGACGATATAAATGTTCCATTTTTTCATTCTAAGGATAGGGTGTTATTAGACAGCAAATAACAACTCTTCATTTTTGTTATTTTAGCTTCCTTAACCTCCCATAATTCAGATAACCATAATTGAAAACGCATTCTATCCTCGATGCTATTATCATAATCGCCAGTAATCATCCATTCTTCAATGGGTTTTTTTTCAACATCAATCGCTACTGCATCAAATTTTCCACACAGCATATCCCAAAAACTAACAACTCCCTTTGGATATACAATGGTGACATCGAGAATCTTATCAAACATATCGCCCATAGCAGATATTGCCATAGCAATACCTCCAGCCTTAGGTTTTAGTAAATTATGATAAGGAGATTTAGTGGTTAATTTTTTAGATTCAGTAAAACGAGTTCCTTCCACAAAATTAATTACACTAGTAGGCACATTACGAAATTTACGACATGCTTTTTTCGTGGCTTCTACGTCCTGACCTTTTTTTGAGGGATTTTTTTCTAAAAATTCCTTAGAGTATCGTTTCATAAACGGCATATCTAAAGCCCACCAAGATAACCCTAGAAACGGCAGCCAAACTAATTCTCGTTTAATAAAAAATTTAAGAAAAGGAATCCGACCATTGAATATAGTTTGTAGAACAATGACATCTACCCATGACAGATGATTAACCAGTAATAAGTACCAATCCTTTTCATTCAAATGATCAATACCACTCACATTCCAATGTGTTTTGTTAATAGTGGTAAAAATAAAGGAATTACAACTAATCCAAAATGAAGCCATTTTTGAGGGTAATTTTGTAAATAATCTTTTTAGATATACTCCTGGCGAAAATGCACGAATCATTGCAAATAGAATTAATGGTATAAACCAAATAATTGTATTTATAATCAAAAGCATGAGGACGAGCATGCCTTGTAAGTTCTTCATATTATAAGCATCCAGTTAAATACTGTGCCATCAAGATAAAAAAGTGATGATTTTGTAATTAAATATAAAAAAATTCATTTAATCTGTTCTACTGGTTACTTCCAGTAAATGGTAACCAAATTGAGTCTTTACAGGTCCCTGCACAGAGCTTACTTCAGCACTAAATACCACTTTATCAAATTCTGGTACCATCATGCCTGGTCCAAATTCACCAAGATCTCCGCCTTGATTTCCTGAAGGGCATGAAGAATGTTGTTTCGCTAAATCAGAAAATTCAGCGCCTTCAATAATTTGTTTTTTTAGTGATATACACTGCTCTTCTGAATCTACCAAAATATGTCTTGCTGTTGCCTTTGCCATAATTATTACCTTTTTAAATTGTGTTTAAATAAATCATACATCTTGTCTTTTCCAAAGTCGCTTATGACGCCCAGACTGTCTCAATTACTTGATTAAGTCCGCTTTTTCTAAACTTTGGTGAACTATTCTCAATATCATTATATGAATCTTTTTCTATAAGATCAGACCAATAAGATAACATCTCAACAGGTTTTATTGAATATGGTGGCCCCTCAACAAAACCTTCTGCATATTCTAGTGATATTATAAATTTATAAGCTTCGTCCCGTAACAAAGATTTCGTATGATGAACATAACTAGATCTTATTTCAGGTCTTATCGCAACGATTGAGCCTCTGTCATACAATGCTTCTGCATCACACAAATCATAATCAAAATAATCTCCACAATAAATTGAAATCTGAATATTAATCGCTTCAAAGATTTTTAAATTCTTATACGTACTCTCTTTGTAGATTAAATTATTTTCTAAAAAGAAGGCTCTAGCGCCAATTTCTGATACTTCTATACCAATCACACGATGCCCAAGATTAGCTAACCAAAACAGATCTTTTGATTTTCCACAAAGCGGAACCAATACAGTGCAACTTCTATTAACCGGTGACCAATGTTTCTTTAATGAGGCATTACCTAGTTTTTGATGCCAGCCAATCCGATTATCTTGCCATCTATTTATCCATTCTCTAAGCAATAATTTCACCCAATAAGTATATAAAAAATATTTTTGTTTTTATTTCTAATGTTTCAGAAAAAATATATTTAGCTAAAACATGAAATCAGTATAATAGCTCACAATTCATCCGCATAATTAAACCTCAGATATATCTGAGAATAAATCAAGGAATAAAAAAATGTCAACAGCCTTATTAATCAATGGAAAACAAAAAGCACAGGAATTGACAGTAACAATCAAAGAAGCCACTTTAAAATTAAAGCAAGAAGGTATTATTCCAGGACTTGCAGTTGTTATTATTGGAGAAGACCCAGCCAGCCAGGTCTATGTAAGAAATAAAAAAAGGACTGCTGAGGAGTGTGGTTTTTCATCAACTCAACATTCTTTGGATAAAGATGTTAGCGAACAAGAGGTTTTAAATTTAATCGAAACTCTCAATGAAGATTCAGCGGTTCATGGTATTTTAGTTCAGCTGCCGTTACCTAGAAATTTAAATGAAGAACTAATCACGCAATCCATTGTTCCTGAAAAAGATGTTGACGGATTTCATTATATCAATATTGGTAAATTGGCAGCGGGAGACTTAGAAAATGCATTTGTACCCTGCACTCCTGCTGGCTGCATGTTAATGATTGAAGATCAGCTGGGTAAGGATCTATCAGGCTTAAATGCAACTGTAATAGGACGTTCTAATATAGTTGGAAAGCCCATGGCAAGTTTGTTGCTTCAAGCCAATGCAACAGTCACAATTTGTCACAAAGCAACAAAAGATGTTCCCGGTATTGTCAAACAATCAGATATTGTAGTTGCTGCTGTTGGGCGGCCAGATATGATCAAAGGAAATTGGATTAAACCAGGAGCTGTAGTGATTGATGTAGGTATCAATAGAATCGAGGTTGAAGAAAATGGTGAAATGAAATCAAAATTGACTGGGGATGTTGATTTTGATGAAGTGGTAATGGTTGCCAGTGCTATTACTCCTGTTCCTGGTGGTGTTGGACCGATGACTATCGCTATGCTAATGTTTAATACTCTGCGTTCAGCTAAAAACAGTCAATAAAAAATGAACTACCTAGACTCAGAAAATATTCCCTGTATTAATCTTAGTCATCTTCAAGAAGACTCGCCAGAATATAATGCAGCTATCCTTAAAATAAAATCAAGCTGCCTTAATCCTGGATTTTTTTGCCTAGAAAATTTATCTCCATATACGGAAAAAATGATTGATGTAACAGCTAATCACATGGAATATTTTTTTTCAATGGAAGAAGATAACCCTGTAAAACAAGATATTAATGTAACCAGAAAATCTAATACCTATGGCTGGATGCCAATGTTTCAAGAACCTGCATATGAGCCTGGAACAATCGCACATCTTGAATCATTTGATTTTGGAAGAAGTGAAAAAGAAATCGAATCAGAAAACTTCACCAAAAATCAGTGGCCAAATATAATTGATTTCAGAAAAGATATTCGATCAATATGGAGCGAATATACAAATGTAGGCATGCTTACTTTAAAAGCAATCTCTAAAAGCCTTAACTTACCAGTAAATTTTCTCGCTGAATCTTGTAATACTCAAGATCTTAGTACTATGCGACTTCTTAATTATCCTGCCGTTGATCCATCTGCCATTGATAAAAATAATGTTGGTATATCCGCTCATACTGATTTTGAGTGCATAACCCTAATCTCACAAACCGCCCCTGGTTTAGAGCTTTTAGGCACTAATGGTGATTGGTACAAAGCTTCCTCGGATAATAAAAAAATTATCGTAATTATTGGCAAAATGTTAGAGATTTGGACGAACGGATTAATTCAAGCTACCAGGCATCGAGTTCATAATAGAGAATGGCAAAGATACAGTATGGTTCTTTTTTTTGGAGTAAATGACGAAATAATTATCAAGCCACTTCGAGAATTTTTAAAGAAAGATCAACCGTCTAAATATACTCCCATCACTCAACGTGAGCATTTAAAAAACGAACTATCGATGGCTGAAAAAAACCGAGATGAAATAGCTAAAAAATCATAAAAAACTATATTACTGATGCTAAGGTCTTTCTGGAAATATTTCCGCCACAAACCACAATGGCAATATTCTTGCCTTTGTAAAGATCTTTTCTAGCAAGAAACCCCGCAAGAGCAACGCCAGCAGCTCCCTCGATTAACATTCGATGTACATCGATAAATACTTGCATACTTTCTTTGATTTGTTGCTCTGAAACCAATTCGTAATGATCAACATATTTCTGGCAAAGATCGAATGTAATCGCACCCTCTTCAATTCCCCCGGCAGTTCCATCGGATAAGGTAGGATGGCTAATCATATCAATAATTTTACCTGACTTAACAGAGTGAGCCATTACAGCTGAAGCAGATGGCTGACAGCCTATTACTTGAATATGAGGTAACAAAGATTTCATATATGCTGCAATACCAGAGATTAAGCCGCCGCCGCCTATCGCAACGAATACTGCATCACATTGAGGTAGTTGAGAAACAATTTCTTTACCGCAAGTTCCCTGTCCAGATATAACTTCTTTATCATTATAAGGAGATAAATATGTTAGATTATTTTCTGTGGCATATCGACGAGCGTAATTCTCAGTATCTACTCCGTCTTTACCAAAAAACCTTACCTCGCAACCAGATCTCTTAATTGCATCAACTTTAATAGTTGATGTACCCTCTGGAACAAAAACAAGACCAGTAACACCTAATTCTCTCATGGCACACGCTGATGCAGCGCCATGATTCCCACTTGATGCTGTAACACATCCATCCCTCTTTTGTTTTTCGCTTAGCAGAAGTACTTTATTGAATGCCCCACGGGCTTTAAATGAGCCAGTTATTTGAAGATTTTCTAGTTTCAACCATACTTTTGAACCACTCAAATCACTATAATATGGGGAGAATTCCAATGGAGTTTCTCTAATATAACTTTCAATCCGATTTGCGGCATCTATTATATTTTGAGGTAACAATTTTATTTCCATGCTCATTTTAACCTAATCAAATTATCATGACCTTTAACACCTAAATGCATTTAGAAAGTATTTTCATATCATTATCGAAAGAATTTGCCTCTAAAGGCCCAAAAGAAAAACGAATAAATTTATCCAATGGACTCGCTGAAACACCATCACGCTGCATATCACATAAATAACCAGGCAAGATGCCAGCATCATGCTCAAATAAACGTTCATTAAACTCATCCGCGGTCAGATGGTTGGGTAGAAGCCCCCAATGATAAAAGCCTCCACACCCTGTGAAGAGTTGAAAGCCAAGCTCTTGAAGCCCTGCCTGATATCTCTCTCGCTGCGATTTATAAAAATTACAGACTGCTTGACGAGCGTGGGCAACACGATTTTTTTCAAGTAACTCTGTAACGTAAAGTTGAGAGGGTCTAGAAATTCCTCCCATCCCAAAAGAAGAGTAATTTCTAAATAATTCAATATGTTTTTCAGCAGCAATCACCCAACCAACTCTCATTCCAGGGACTTGCAGTCCCTTTGTGGCAGCCCCGACTACAAAGATATCTGTTTTATCAATATCTTTCACATAACTAATAGCGCTCATCGGTTCTGGATCATTATAAAACTCATAAGCCTCATCGAAGATAGCGCCACGACCAGGCTGACTGTACTTTTCAACCATATTTTTTAGTCTATCTGCAGAAAGAGAGACTCCTGTGGGATTACATGGATTGCTCTTAAGCAACAGTACTCTTTTAGTGCCCTCCACGGGATCAATATCATAATCACTATCGGTTGGTCTGAATTCATTATTAATATTGCTTGGAATAATATGTACCTTTTTGTTTAAAAGTCTCAACATATCCCAGTATGGGGTATATTCAGTCTCTTCAAGAGCGACACAAACATCAGCTTCAAGAAAAGCTAAATTTGCTAAAAGACCCGGCCGTCCACCGGCAAAAACTCCTACATGATCAGGGGTAATATTTGCAGAATAATGATTATTATAATAATCAGCTATTGCTTGTCTTAACTCTATCTCACCAGTTGCTTTCGGGTATTTTAAATCCAAATTATTTAAGGCAATCGAATCAGGTAACGAAGGCCCATCTGGCAGTTGAGAAGTTAAAGGATAACCTTGAGCCCAAGGGTGGGTTCCATGATCTCCCATATACTTTGAAGTGGCATCTGCAAATTTGAATAATGTCTCATATACACCCATTGGCGGAAATTGAACTAACATAATTTATATCCTATTCTAAAATGTTTATCATAATAAAAACTTCACAATCAAACGATACAGTTCTGCAAATGATAATTCTAGAATTTTTGATAATCTTTATATATATATCATTACAAAACGTTACATTTCTTAACATTAATAAACTGAATAATTGAAAGAAGATTGTTATCATCTCACCCCGATTATAATGGTTCGAAAATTCATATACTGAAATGTTCATCTTTAACATCCAAAAATTCAAATCATGGTACTTACCCATCGGTATTTTTCTTGCGATAGTGTTGTGGTTATTAAGTGGCATCTATCAAACCGAAAATATTGATTCAAACCAACAAGTAAATAACATCAATGAACAAAAATTAAATAGTGTAAGAGTGCGCGATCAAATAGCGAAAGATATTACTCGAAAACTAACAATTAACGGCAGAACAGCTCCGTCAAGAATCGTAATGATAAAAGCTGAAACTGATGGCAGAGTAATGAAAATAGGCGCTAAACGTGGAGAAAAAATATCCAAGGATAGCCTGCTAGTTCAATTAAGTGAGCGTGACCGTTTTGCAAACCTTGCAGAATCAAAAGCCAATGTAAAACAGAGAGAAGTAGAGTTTTTAGGGCAAAAAAAATTAGCTGACGATAATTTAGTTTCAGAAATTAAACTCCAAGCAGCTGTTAGTAATCTGGAGAAAGCAAAAACACAGCTAGTAAGAGCATTTTTAGATATCGATTTTATGAATATAAAATCACCTTTCGAAGGTTCCCTTCAAGATCGTTATGTTGAAATTGGTGATTTCGTAAAATCTGGTGACAATATTGCTACTATAATTGATGATAAAATACTAATAGTAAAAGCCGAAATATCAGAAAATGATGTCAAATTCCTAAAAGTAGGTGATCTTGGGCTAGCTAAACTATCGACAGGACAGGAAGTTCAAGGAATCATAAGATATATTGCACCAGCCGCTCAAGAATCAACAAGAACATTCGATATAGAATTAAAATTGAATAATGATAAGGGAGCACTCAGGGCTGGAGTTTCGACTCAATTAATTATTTCAGCAGAAGAAGTAACCGCCCATCTCGTATCTCCAGCATTACTTAGTCTTAATGATGAGGGAATCGTTGGAATTAAAATCATTGAGAATGAAAATAAAGTAAAATTTTTCCCTGCGGATATTGTCTCAACATCTGATGAAGGTATTTATATTGCAGGATTACCCTTTACCTCAACCATTATTACTGTTGGCCAAGGGTATGTTAAATCAGGTATGCGGGTACATCTTATAACTGAGAGTGATACCAGAGCATCAGTAGCTGCTCAGACAAAAAAACAAGGTCAATAAATGCAGATTATTAATGCTGCCGTGTCACGCTCTAGGACCACTATTCTTTTCTTGATTGTTATTCTCGTTGCTGGAATGACAACTTATATAAATACGCCGAAAGAAGCTGAACCTGATATTGAAATACCAAATATATATATAAGTATTACTCATGAAGGAATCTCTCCAGAAGATTCAGAGCGCCTATTAATAAGACCTATAGAACAAGAAGTGCGTTCCATTGCTGGAATCAAGCAAATAGATGCCGACGCATATGAAGGTGGTGCGAATATACAATTAGAATTTTATGCTGGTACTAATACCAATGCCGCCCTTCAAGAAACAAGAGCAAAAGTTGATCTTGCAAGAGTAAAACTACCAAAAGAAACTGAAGAAATTTCGGTAAATGAAGTAAAATTTTCTCGCTTTGACCCTATGATGGTACTTAATATTGCTGGTGAAGTCCCAGAAAGAACACTCTCATATCTGGCAAAAGACCTAAAAGACAAAATAGAAGCAAATAAAGGAGTCTTAGAGGCCGTTTTAGTTGGTGATCGCGAGGAGGTAATGGAAATAATTATTGATCCACTGGCTATGGAAAGTTATGGATTAGATCCATTTGATATTTTAAATTTAGTCAATGCAAATAATCGCCTTGTTTCAGCTGGAGCAATGCAAAATACCAAGGGAAGGTCTCCAGTCAAAATATCAGGAGTATTTGAATCTGCGAAAGATGTTCTTGAGATGCCCATAAAGGTAGACGGTAATCGTATAGTTCATTTTGGAGATGTTGCCTCGGTCCAGAGAACTTATAAAGATGCTCAAGCAATTGCTCGTCTCAATGGTGAGCCTGCTCTTGCGATAGAAGTTATTCAGCGCTCTGGAGCTAATATTATTTCTACCGTTGATGAAATAAAAGAACTTATAAAAACCGAACAGCAGTATTGGCCTGCAAACATAAATATTGTGGTATCCAGAGATAAATCAAAAGAAGTGAAGACGATGCTGAGTGATCTTCAGAATAGCGTTATTTCAGCAGTTGTACTCGTATTTATTATCATCATTGGAATTCTTGGTTTACGTTCAGCAATTTTAGTTGGGATAGCCGTTCCAGGTAGTTTTCTTTTGGGTATTTTATTAATATCAATGCTCGGTATCACAATCAATATGATGGTTCTTTTCGCCCTAATTATGGCGGTTGGTATGCTCGTTGATGGAGCAATCGTAGTCACAGAGTTAGCAGACAGAAGAATGAGTGAGGGTGACAGCAAAAAAGAAGCATACTCTGCTGCTGCCAGAAGAATGTCATGGCCAATTATTGCATCAACCTGCACTACATTAACTGCATTTATTCCCCTAGCATTTTGGC
Organism: uncultured Woeseiaceae bacterium; assembly: GCA_964275745.1. Lineage (GTDB taxonomy): Bacteria > Pseudomonadota > Gammaproteobacteria > Steroidobacterales > Woeseiaceae > SP4260. The sequence continues at coordinate 68,879 of CAXYCT010000002.1, forward strand.
CAGATATGATTGGCGAGTTCATGAAGTTTCTCCCCATTACACTAATCGCAGTTCTCTCTTCGTCACTAGTAATGGCATTAATTTTTATTCCCACCCTGGGCTCTTTAATTGGTAAAGCCGGTTCAGTAGACCAGAAGATGCTCCATAATCTCTCAGCAGCAGAAAAAGGCGATATCAATTCAGTAACTGGATTTACAGGTAAATACATTAAATTCCTAAGAAAAGCACTCCAGCATCCAACAATCAATATATTCATGGTCTCTATTTTATTGGTTGTAATTTATGTTGCTTTTTTCTTTTTTGGACGGGGAGTAGAATTATTTCCAGAAACAGAGCCTGAATTTGCAAATATTGAAATCTATGCAAGAGGTGACTTATCAATCACTGAAAAAGATACTTTGGTTAAACAAATAGAAAGTTTTGTAATTGATTCTTCTGAGACAGAGAGTATTTATGTAAAAGTTGGTTCGTCTGGTTCGGGTGAAGGACGATCAGGAGAAAATAGTGCATCACAAGATTTAATTGGTACTATTTCATTAAACTTAAAAGAATGGGACCAAAGACGTCCAGTTGACGAAATCATTACTGAGATACGTGAATCTTTAACGGGAATAGTAGGTATAAAGCTAGCAACAGAAAAACCAGAATCGGGGCCACCTTCAGGAAAACCAATTTCTATAGAAATCTCTTCAAGAAATCCAGAACTACTCAATGAATCTGTAGAAAAAATCAGTAATGCGCTTGGGTCTCTTGATGGAATTATTAATTTACAAGATGACCGACCATTACCAGGAATAGAATGGCAAATTAAAGTAGATCGTGCTGAAGCAGCTCGCTTTGGTGCCGATATAACAGTAATTGGAACAATGATTCAACTGGTTACAAATGGTATTAAACTAGGTGAATATCGTCCTGATGATGCTGATGATGAGCTAGATATTCGTGTTCGTTTTCCACCCAATAAAAGAAATTTAGATGAAATAGACAAATTAAGAATTACTTCAGATAAGGGATTAATACCCATTTCTAACTTTATAACGCGAGTTCCAGAGCAAAAAGTTAGCACTATTCATAGAACTGATCTTAAAAGAACTATGAAAGTTGAGGCTGATGTTGCCTCAGGCTTTCTGGATTCAGAAATTGTAAAAGAAATGATAGATGTTTTACCTTCTTTGGATATTCATCCTCAAGTGAGTATTAAATTTAGAGGTGGAAGCGAGGACCAAACAGAAGCATTAAATTTCCTTACAAAAGCCTTAGTAATTTCACTAGCAATTATGTTCATTATCTTGGTTACACAATTCAATAGCCTTTTCCAAGCTTTTTTAATTTTGACTGCAGTTGTCTTTTCCACTGGAGGTGTATTAATAAGTAATTTAATTATTGGAGAACCCTTCAGTATTATAATGAGTGGCGTGGGTGTTATTATTTTAGCTGGTATTGTGGTTAATAATAATATTGTGCTTATTGATACTTACAATGTTCTTAGAACCCGAGGTGAAAAACCTTTAGAGGCGATCATTAGAACCTGCGCAGTTCGTTTGAGGCCAGTCATTCTGACAACCGTGACTACCATCATGGGACTGATGCCAATGGCACTAAGCATGAATATTAATTTTCTATCTCGAGAGGTTTCTTTTGGCGCCCCTAGCACACAATGGTGGACTCAACTTTCTTCCGCTGTTGCCGTTGGGCTTGCTTTTGCGACAATCTTAACATTGCTTCTTACTCCAAGCTTTCTTATGCTTCAAGCAAACATAATTAATTACTATTCAAAAAAATTCGAAACTTCTGATATTTAAATTATTAAGCAATACAGTTTTCAATTTTCTTTTTTAGAAAAAACCTTTTTCTTTGGTTTATTAATTTAAGTAAACTCATATTTATTAACCTTTCTATCGGTTTTTTAAAACCACTCACAACAAATAAATAATGTTTAGAGAAAAATGGAAAAAATAACAACAAATAGTGATTCATTTAGACTGGCCTTAGGGTTTCTATTAATCGGTCAGTTTTGCGGTTTAACGCTTGACATACTGGCGAAACATTTACTTGAAGAATATTCACTATCACAATTTATATTTGCAAGAAGCTTGTTTGCTTTGATTATTTTTTCTTTTATCGCTCCTTGGTATGGCGGACTTGAGAGTATTAAAACAAAGAGGTGGAAATGGCATTTTATAAGAGCCATTCTATCAATAATAGCTATGTTTGGATTTTTTTATGGGCTCACCTTAATGCCTCTGGTTAACGCATTAACTTTGGCATATATCGCTCCACTGATTGTTACCGCATTATCTGGCTCTCTTCTAAAAGAATCCGTAGGATGGCGACGTTGGGTAGCGGTATTAATTGGATTTTTAGGAGTTTTGATTATACTCAGGCCTGGCTCTAATATGTTTTCATTCGCTTCTGTGTCGGTAATTGCAGCAGCTTTTAGCTATGCGTTATTAGCCATTACCGCACGTAAATTAGCCCATACTGAATCAACGATTTCAATGTCTGTTTATGTTTTAGTTGGTCCTTTGGTCGCTTCTGTATTCTTTTTACCCAATAACTACACTACCCCAACAATGTCTGCTTGGGTCATCTTCTTTCTTGCTGGTCTTTTTTCGGTTGGTACTTGGATTGGATTTATAAATGCCTACAAAAAATCTTCGCCAGTAATTTTAGCACCATTTGAATATATAGCTCTTATTGGAGCTGCAATTGCTGGATATTGGATATGGGAAGAAATCCCTGATCGTTTTGTTATTATTGGTGCATTCATTATCATAAGTAGCGGTCTGTTTGTGGCTTATCGAGAGATGAATAAATCTGAACCAACACTCTATTTGCGTGGTTTCAGATCAACTGGAGTTGATCTTATTAGGCGTAAATTAACTCGTAAAAAAAATATTTAGTCATTTATTTTAGTGATTCTACAATTACATTAATTCTTGATGTTATATTCTCAATCACCTCAGCGGATAGCATAATTTGTTTTTCAACTTGATCGTATTCTCTTTGTTCAATTGCTTCTCTTACCGCAGGAATTGTTTTTACACCATAACCAGTATAAAAACCGGGTGCATAAATATAGTGCTTATACCATTCACGCTTTGGTAAGCCTTCATCTCGAATCATTAATCGTTCAATGGTGTAAAGTAAATTATTAATATCTTTTGTTGTTTTTTTATTGATTCGACCAACAGTTTCAAAATTAGTGGCAGATTCCATTAATTTCGCCAAAGCATTTTTTAGTGGTGAAAAATTAAAGTAAGGGACACTGTCTTTTATAGTAGGTGGTGAAATAGTTTTTGTCGGATCAAGTGCTGCACTATAAGTGCCATCAATGATCATACTATTTTCACTTTCAGTATCAGCACGCATTTTATCTGCTAAATTTTCTAACTCACTAATATATAAATCAATATTGTCAGCGAAGCCCTTAAATTCAAATGGGAGTCGTTCTGAATTAGCCAGTCTAAGTGTTGCTCTGCCTGCGACCTGAGCTAGTGATACACCGTATGTTAAATTAGGATCACGCCACGTTGTGTAATGTTCATAGGTATCATAAAGCGTATGATAACTCCCATCCCTTGCTTCTCCTCCAAAGCTAATATTAGCTGAAGAAATGCCGAGATGTTGCAGAAAAGGAGTGTAATCGGAGCCTGAGCCCAGAGGATTAATGCGAATATCTGATCTTTTTTTAGCATCTTTTTGTTTTTGCGCTGAACTATTATTTAATTTTAAATCTGCTCGTTTTCTCTCCTTGAGAGAAATATCCATTAGAGGATCACGAACTTCTTCAATGATCTGATTGAAAAAACGTTCTAAAACATGGCTACCACCAATATTCACAAAACCACGAGAATTACCATCGGTATTTAAATAAGCGACGACATGCTCCCTTAGCTCATCTGCATGCTCTTCAGCCCATTCTGTTGAACCAATTAAACCAACCTCTTCGGCATCCCAGGCAGCATATATAATTGTTCTCAACGGCCGTTTATCTGATTGTGCTAATTTTGCTACTGATTTTGCTTCAGCAAGTAATGCAACCATTCCTGATATAGGATCAGCAGCGCCATGATTCCAACCATCATGATGGTTGCCACGAATTATCCATTCGTCTGGATATAAAGAACCTTCAAGCCTTGCTATCACATTATAGGCAATAGTTGTCTGCCAATTAAACTTTAGATTCAATTTTATTTTTGCAGGTCCAGGTCCCAGATGATAAGTAATAGGTAAACCACCTCTCCATTCCAGCGGAACCACCGGACCTCCCATAGCTGTTAATAGTGGTAGAGCGTCTCGATAGGAAATAGGCAATACAGGAATCTTTGTAATTGTTGTAGCATCTTCAAATCGCAATCTTTTTGCTGTTTTTGTAGCGCCAATACCAGGTGTCAAAACATCACCAGGATATGTTGGCATATCCATGACTGAACCACGCTGGACTGCACTGTCATTTTTAAAAGGACCTTTCGGGTAAACATCTCCCATCCCATAACCATCATCGGCTGGATCTGAATAAATAATAGTAGCAATCGCACCTTTTTCACCAGCAAGTTTTGGCTTAATGCCTCTCCAAGATTTACCATACTTAGCGATAGCAATTTTTCCTTTAACATCAATTCCATAACGATCTAATATTTCATAGTCTTGTGGCATGCCATAATTAACAAAAACCAGTTCACCTTCAACATTTCCATCAATTGAAAATGCATTGTAAGGAGGTAATAAATTTTCACGTACAAATGTACTTGGGTCTTCAGCTAGAGACTCCTCAGTCAGACTTGCCTGGTATATTGTTGGAGAAATTAAACTGAGTTCACGTGTCATTGGTGTCGGGATGAGGACATGATATTCCTCTATTTCAACATCAAAACCCCATGATTCGAATAATTTAGCAATATATTCTGCATTCTCTTTTCCCGCTATGGAGCCAACATGATGTGGTTTTTTGGATAAATGTCTCATCCATTTATCCATCTCTAAAGCATTTATATTTTGATCATACTCAATTTCAATTTGATTTTGATTTAGACTTCCTTTATCACTAAAGCCCATGATGGTTTCAGCATTGAGTTGCTGCATGCCCATAAAAAACATGGCGATGACAAGATTTCTCATTCATTTTCTCCATATATAATCATTATGAAATTAGTGCTTTTAACTCAATAAGAAATTGTTTCACTTTTATAGAGTTTCTAGAGCCAAGTCTTATTAATAGTTTTTGACCACTGGATAGAGCTTCTAATTCGGGGTGTATAAACTCATACAAAACATGCGGCCTATGTAAAATAATTGGATCATTGATATTGGGTGTTGCAATTAAATGATTTATAACATCAATCATTCGATCATTAAAATACGCGTCTGGATATCCTAAATCTTCATAAGCCTCTTGAAAAAGAGGATAAAAACGAAGATAAATGTCAGCTAACTCACTCGCTCCAATTATTGCTAATTGATCCACCAAAAATTCGTATCTATCATAACTTTTTCTGCTTAGAATAAAGTCATTACCACCAGACTGACTCTCAACAATAAACGAGTCTTCAATCGCAGCAATGGGACGCATACTCTGAGGCATGTACTGTCTTGACAAATTATCAATTGTTGCCACGATCCTCTCAATCAGTCTAGTTTGAGATAGTAATTTAGCAATCCCATCATTAAGGATTTCCGATAAAGCTAAATGCAGGTATTGATCACTTTGATTTAACGCTGGCAAAGCTACTAAGTTGGGTCTTTGAATCCTTTCTACTGAAGCTAATGGCAAAGGAAATCTTGGTTCTTTCGATAGATTAGTCGCGAGCGACTCTGATGGTATGGTTAATTTTTGGGTGTTAAATATAAAATCATCATTAGTTTTCATTTTGAAATACAGGAAACTCACACTAAAGATGAATATCAGTGCAACTGTGACATTAAGATAAGGTTTAAATCTTTTCATTATATAATATCTAAACTAATGGTCCTCTGATGATACAATATTAAATGGATTTTATTATCTAAAACTATAATACTTAAATTAATGATTTTAAATATATTTCTATATTACCTCACCCTTTAAACAAAGAAAAAATTCTTACACATTCTCAGAAAACATCTAACTACCCAAATTCTCATGCCCCCAATTAACCACCAATAATTCTGATTAACAATATCAAATGATTAATACAACTCTACTCATAAGCCTTATCAGCCTTACTTTTTTAAGTATCATCACGCCAGGACCTTCGAATTTGATAGTTATGTCATCTTCAGCTTTATTTGGATGGAGAAGAACAATTCCTCTGTTTTTGGGAATCTCCTCTGGTTCTGCACTTATGGTCTCTGCCTCTGTTTATGGGTTAGGTGCAGTTATTGAAACATGGCCGTGGTTGTTAATAGCTATTAAACTATTTGGTGCAGCATGGTTGACGAATATGTCTATACAATTTTTGAACAAAGGGTTATCAAATAGCTCTAAGAAACAAGGAGTCACTCAATCTAGTTCAATCAGACCTTTTCGTTTTTATGAAGGCATTTTTATGCAATGGGCTAATCCAAAAGCAATCATTGTTGCGTTAACTATTGCAGCTTCATTTATAGATGTCTCAGAAACACCCTTTCAAAGTTTAATGATTATTTTGGGAATCTTTATTGTTATAGGAATTCCTACAGCGAGTGTGTGGCTATTTCTTGGAAATTTAGTAAATAAAACAGTGACTGACGAAAAGTATGCTAAAAAATTCAACTTAATTATGGGTGGCTCAATTTTATTAACCGCAATAATGATATTAATGGCCTGATTATTGCTTTGATATTCAGAATGTTACAATATGGAATAGAATAATTATTATTATTCTAGGTATAATGGGTGTATAGAAAGTAAAGGGGATGACCATGGCTCAAGCTATAGATATACTAAGTCAAAATATATTTCTAAATCGTCTTAATGAAATGCGTGTTTCAGGTGGAAAAGCAATCACAACTGGAATAAACGATGAGCTACTTAAAGATTTTTTAGTTCACGATGTAGATCTACAAAATGCTATTCACCAGGGTTTTTCAAATTTTCAAGCACTCAAACTTAAACACCCAGCATTAATCAAAGCTTCTGAGAAGGAGCAAATCACAATCACACAAGAAAGTATTGTAAATTTCTATGCTCACGATATGGTAAATCCCTATGTAGCTATAAGTGCCTCTGGTCCATGGATCGTGACTCTAAAAGGTGCCGTTATCTACGATTGTGGTGGTTATGGAATGCTTGGGCTTGGTCATACACCAGAGATTGCCCTCGATGCGATGAACCAACTACATGTAATGGCCAACATTATGACCCCATCGGTCAGTCAAATGAAATTTATTCAAACTCTCAAGATGGAGATAGGACACTCGAGGAAAAATGGTACAAATTTTACTGATTTTTGTTGCTTAAATAGTGGCTCTGAATCAGTCTCGATTGCTGCAAGATTGGCTGATGTTAATGCAAAAGCCTTAACATCAAAAGGTGCTATTCATGAAGGAAAAACCATTGGACGATTGACACTTAGTGGAAGCTTTCATGGGCGTACCGACAGGCCAGCACAATTTTCACATTCAACTCAAAAAAGTTATCAAGAACATTTAAAATCTTTTGAAAATAGCACTCTGATGACTGTGACACCAAATGATATTAATGAACTGGAATCTATATTTGAAACTGCGGAAAAAGAAAATATTTTTATCGAAGCTTTTTTTATGGAACCTGTAATGGGTGAAGGTAATCCTGGACAAGCTATTACTCCTGAGTTCTATAAGAAAGCTAGAGAGCTAACTAAAGAATGCGGAACATTGCTGCTAATTGATTCTATACAGGCAGGACTTCGAGCCCATGGTGTTTTATCAATCATCGATTACCCAGGATTTCAAGAATTAGATTGTCCTGATATGGAAACATATTCAAAGGCATTGAATGCAGGTCAGTATCCGCTATCGGTTCTTGCTATGACTGGTGAGGCTGCCAACTTATATAGATCTGGAATCTATGGAAATACTATGACAAGTAATCCCAGAGCTCTCGATGTAGCAGTGGCTGTGATTGAAAATTTATCCTCTGAAATTAGAAAAAATATTCAGGATCGTGGCAAAGAATTAGTCTCAAAATTAAACTCGCTAACTAAAGAGCTGGATAATGATATTACTAATGTTCAAGGTACAGGTCTTCTGGCAAGTTGTGAATTAAACTCTCAATTCAAATGCTCAGGTTCAGACAGTACAGAAGAATATTTAAGAAAAAATGGTCTTGGTGTAATTCATGGTGGCATCAACTCATTACGTTATACCCCTCACTTCAATATGACCTCAGAAGAAGTTGATTTGGTCGTCACGCTCACTAAAGATGCTCTTTTAAATGGACCTAAAAAAGCTATTAATTAATAGATTAAGTAGTTTTAATCGGATTTTTTTACTTTTACTGGCGTTAAGTCTCGCTAGTTACTCTAGTGCGGATGATGTACCATCAATCAATGATAAGATATTTTCAAAAGAACAGGCAAAGACCGGTGCAGTGCTCTATAAAGATAATTGCTTAATCTGTCATGACAAAAAATATTTTCGCCCTGTATTTAAAACATGGGAAAATCAACCCTTAGGCACGTTTTTTTTGGTAATGAGCTCATCCATGCCTCAGGATAATCCAGGCTCTCTAACTCACCAAGAATATATTGATGTATTGGCTTATATATTATCACTTAATCGATATTCTTCAGGCAAAGAAAAATTATCTAATTCCGTCGATGACCTTAATTTAATTACCATACGACCAAGAAAAAAATAAATATCACCACTTAAGCATCCAATCATCTCGGTAGCTGTAACAAAATACAGAATAAAATTAGATCTGCTATGAATTATCAGCAAAAGATTTGTTAAGTCTTGCAAAGAAATGTTAAGGTCATCATATAGCTATTTATTTATTAAACATTCAAAAAAATTATAAATGTGGGGTAGAAATGAGTAAATTAATTCAATTGGACAGAAGATCTTTTCTAAAAAGCGCGAGCTTGACTGCTGTTGGTGGATCATTAGCGAGCGTGACTAGCATTGGATCTGCTGCTGAAGTGGGTAGTGGTGGCATCAAAAATGGTAAATTTAATTTCGATGAAATTTATGATCGTGATGGCACTGGAAATATTAAATGGGATTCGCAATACGCAAGATTTGGTGCTGAAAACATTGATGTTGGAATGGGTATTGCTGACATGGATTTTCGTGGCTCTCCTGCAATCAAAGAAGCTCTTGATAAAAGGATTCAACATAATAATTGGGGTTATGAAGATCTTAGAAAATCCTATATCGAATCTATTGTTCAATGGAACAGCGAGAGACATGGTTATAAATTAGATCCAGCTACAGTAAAAATATCATCAGGTGTGCATACTCCATTAATTGCAGCCTTAAATGCCATTACCAAACCAAATACAAAAGTTCTATTAAATACACCTACCTATAACGGATTTTATGGTGATCTTCGCTGGAGTAGAACCCAAATTAATGACAGTGAAATGTATAAAGATGACGATGGTGTCTATCATATTGATTGGGATGATTTTGAAGCGAGAATGACACCTGATACCTACGCTTTTATATTGTGTAACCCTCAAAATCCAACTGGCAACATGTGGTCGGAAGAAGATTTATTAAGGATGGGTGAACTCTGCCTTAAAAAAGGTGTTGTTGTCCTTGCTGATGAGATCCATTGTGATTTTGTTATGAAAGGTCAAAAATACATACCATTTGCAAGCTTACCGGATAAAGCAATTGTGAATAACAGTGTTACCATGAAAGCAATCAGCAAAACCTTCAGCCTTGCCTCAATGAAAAGTGCTTATTACTTTTCAACTAATCCAGTGCTTCTAGATAGAGTAAATTATATGCATCGCGCTGATATAAATTCTCTTGGCATCGTGGCAAATGAAGCAGCTTATCGAAATGGTGCAGAATGGTTTGATCAGCTTTTACCGTATATTGATGAAAATCACAATTTCGCAGAAGCGTATATTAAAGAAAAATTACCGCATGTAAAATACAAGAAAGCACAAGGCACCTATCTTGCTTGGCTTGATGTAAGTGCTGTCGGAGAAGCTATTGATGCTGAAAAACGTGCCCATGATGAGGGAATGAAAAGTGATACCCACTATCTCGAAAAATGGTTTGTTGATAATGCTAAAGTACAACTTAATCCAGGCGTAGGTTATGGAGCTGGAGGCAATGGCCATATGAGAATGAACCTTGGGACACCAAGACCATTGATCAAACAGGCAATTGATAACCTTGCTGAGGCACTAAGTAACGTTTAGAAAAATTTAATCGTTATAACCAAAAAGCACTTGCCTTTGGCAGGTGCTTTTTTATTTGGACCATCCTTGTACGGTGTCTATAAGAACCGCCGTCAATTTAACCAAGTCGTCTATATCAACCCATTCATTAGGACCATAGAAATTACCTGCCAATGAACCAATACCATAAGCAGGAACATTAAGTAACCGAATTGGATAACGAATATCTCCTGCATAATGATTTGGATAAGATTTTGGCTCTTGACCTGTAATGTTTGCTATTGAATCTCTCAATATAATACTCTCAGACCCATGCCATTCAGCTTCACCAGGATTCGTCCGATAACCCTTGGCTATTACGCTCACCTCGTATTTATCCGAATCAGGAGAAATTTCTTCAATAAAATTTTCCGCTTCAACTTTTATCTGTTTTAATAATGCTGACCAATTATTTTTACCTGTAAATTTCAATCTCACATTTGCTATCGCTTTATCTGCTACCGAACCAATACGATCTCCACCAGATATTCTTCCAAGATTAACTTCAGTATCAGCTAAAATGTTCGACTTCAAATGGTTTAAAAGTTCTACACAAGCATTAATCGCATTACCTCCTTCATCCCAAGCAGCCGAATCAATAGATCCAATTTCCATGGAACTGCCTCGCCACCCTTCCACTATAATTTCAAGATCGAATACCCCTTGAACTGCATTTTTAATATCTTCTAAGCCTCTTCCTGTTTCTGCTGGATGTGCATAAAGTACTGCTTTTATATTATGGTCAGATTTCCTAATCCTTTCGAAAATCGGGAGACTACCTCGACTGCCACCCCCTTTTCCATGCAAACTCATCACTACTGGCAGTGGACCATTATTTTCACTTAATACTTTTGCAGCTATAAGCATAGCTGCCACACCACCTTTATCATCTGCTGTGCCTAAACCGTACATTCGATTATTTTTAACCACTGGCTTATATGGATCAGTATCCCATCCATCTTCCACTGTATGGGTATCTATATGCGAAAAAATAGCGCAATCATTAGACTTTTTCTGCTCTGGCCAGCCTACAATATTCACAAATGGGCCGTCGCTCGGTGGATTCGGAGTCATGTATTCATCATGGTGCTGATATTTACTTGGTCTGTCTTCAGATTGTTCAACTCTATAGGGAAGCTTACCTAAATAATTTTTAACCAATTTTTGTGCCATTTCAGCTGATTCGCCAGTTTGACTCCTAATACTTACTAATTGACTCATTAATTCAATTAATTCTGATCGTTTTGCTTCTGCAAAAGTTAATGCGGCTGGGGTTGCAGAAAATGCATTGGTTTGATTTAAGGCAGCGAAGCCAAGTGTCGCGCTGGTCCCTATCACGAAATTCCGACGGGAAGTTTTGTTGTCATTCGATGGTTCATCTTGATTCATTTATCTTCCTTGCTATCTATTAATTAATTAAATTATCAACCGCAACCTCAACCGTGGTTTGAACAGGATCAATTACTTTGACTCCCAATTCTCTTTCAACAGCAACTCGATGTTTTACCAGTCCTGCACAGCCAAGGATTATCATTTCTACCCCTTTTTTTACTATTAAATCACGTCCCGACATTATAATCTTTCTAAACGTACTTTCGTCACTTACTGCTTCATTAACGCTTATATTTAATGCGTTCTCCCCAATATAATACGATTCTAAATTAAGTGCTTTAATATAATTTATATGTCTTTGTATTGATTCATCACCGAGTGCTATGACACCAAAGTTTTGCCTCAATTTAGTACAGAATTTAATCGATGTTTCATGAATGCCATATATGGGTTTTTTAAATATTTGTGTTGCCTTATTTAGACCTGGGTCAGAGTAACAAGCAATAATAAAAGCATCGTAATTTTTAAGCTCATCTGAAATTTTATTAATAACCAAGGGCTCAACAAATTTAATATCCGCATCAGTCTCTATACCAAAAGGCGCTCTACTCAATGTAATACAATCTACCTCAACACTTCTTGTGGAACTATGATTATCGAATGAATCTTGCATCTTTTCAGTAACTACAACATTAGAGTTTGGATTGATTACTAAAATTTTATACATTAAAGCTCAATCTTTGTGCCAAAATTTTCTGCTGTATTTAACTCAGGTGCCAGCCTTCCTGGCATACCCGTACAATCAATTTTCTTTCGATGTATAAATTGTCCATCACCACGGTCTGCTTTTAATTTGTTATCCTCAATAATGATATTTCCTCTTTGAATAATCGTTTCAGGCCAGCCGGTAATTTGCATGCCCTCATAAGGAGTAAAGTCCATATTGTCATGTATATCCTCTGCTGTGATTGTTTTTTTAATCTCAGGATTCCAAATTGCGATGTCTGCATCCTTACCTTCAGTGATAGATCCTTTGCAATGATCCAAGCCATAAATTTTAGAGACATTGGTAGCTGCAAGAGCAACAAAATGATTAAGAGTAATCCGTTTCTTTATATACCCCTCTGAAAATAATAAAGGCAGTCTAGTTTCAATACCTGGTAAGCCATTTGCAATTTTAGTGAATGGTGGCTTTTCGCCAGCATGTAATTTACCCGTCTCATCAAAACGATAGGGGGCATGATCTGACGAATAAACTTGAAATGTTCCATTTTGCAAACAACGCCATATCTCTTCTTGTGAAGCTCTATCTCTAAGGGGTGGACTGCAGCAAAATTGTGCTCCCTGCATATCAGGAAGGTCCATAGTTTGGGCATTTAGAAACATATATTGAGGACAAGTTTCACCAAAAACTTTTTGGCCATCATATCTAGCTTTAGCTATTATCCTAGCTCCAGCCTCGGTGGATACATGCACAATTAAAATTGGTGTATCAATAAAACTCGATAATGCTATCGCTCGATTAATAGCTTCCGACTCAGCGGTACGCGGATGACTTAATGCGTGATATTTTGGCTCTTGGTGCGATGCATCAATGAGTTTTTCACTCATCCAGTTAATCATGGCATTGTTTTCTGCATGGATCATAGTAAGTGCACCTAATCTTTTAGCCGCTGCCATAATATTTAACATTTGCTGATCATCTACTATCAACTTATCGTAAGTCATATAGATCTTAAATGAGGTGATGCCTTGCTCAATAACACGAGGTAGCTCCTGATTAATTACCTCATCTGTAGGGTCCGATATAATCAAATGAAATGAATAATCAATGACTGATTTTGGTTTTGCTCTTGAATGATAAAGCTCCAACACATCCTGTAATTTTTGACCACGATGTTGAGCCGCAAAAGGAATCAGGCAGGTATTGCCTCCAAATGCAGCAGAGACGCTACCTGAATAATAATCATCTGAGGTCATAACTCCACCTGAAGATTCCTGTTCTATATGACAATGCGCTTCTATCCCACCTGGCAACACTAATTGTCCAGTTGCATCAATTTCTTTTCTGGCATCGCCAATATTTTTTCCTATTGTTGTAATTAAGCCATCTTTAATGCCTATATCTGCATGAAATGTTTCAGTAGCATTTGCCACTGTGCCATTTGTTATCTTTAAATCAAATAATTCCATAACGAGTATTATCCTCAATTCTTTATAATTATTGCCTAATCTTACTATTCAACTAGTGCTTATATTTCTCTCAACACGTTCAATTATTCGAGTTAATTCAGCAAGATCTTTATCGCTCATTCGAGGTCCTGGATCTCTTACTTTCGGACAACCAATAGCGCCTCGGCGAAATAATATCTCTTTTCTAATAGCTAAGCCAAAACCAGGTTGTTGCTCATATCGTACTAAAGGTAAATATGTATCAAACAAATCTTCTGCGGCATCGATTTCCCCTTGTTTGTGTAAATTATATACTTCTACCAACATTTCTGGATAAGCAAAGCCTGTCATCGCGCCATCTGCACCTCGTTGTAATTCCTGAGGAAGATACAAACCGCCATTTCCCGTTAATACAGAAATTGGACGAATATCTCCATCTTGAATCGATGCTTTAACTTTAGATAGTTTGTCTAAACCAGGCCACTCTTCATGCTTTAACATAACCAATTGATTAAAATCATTAACTAATCGATTAAATGTTTCTAGCGAAATTTCTGATTTTGTTAGAAATGGATAATCCTGATAACACACTGGGATGTCATCACCTATGGCATTAAATATATTTGAAAAATAGTTATATATCTTCGTTTCAGTGCCTAGACCCATGGATGGTGCCACCATCACACCCGCAGCTCCCATCTCCATACTCATATTGGACAATTTCTTTAAATTATCAAGCCCTGCATTGGAAACTCCGACAATTACTGGTACCTGTCGATTTACTTGTTTTAAAACAGTGCTAATAAATAACTCAGACTCACCCGGGGAAAGCTTAGGTGCTTCACCCATTACACCCAAGATAGTAATTCCATGAACTCCTTTCTCTATATAAAAATCAATGAGTTTTTTTGTACTCTCTGTATCAAGTTGTCCAGATTCTTGAAAAGGTGTAGCTGAAATAATAAATACACCTGCGGCCGTTTCATCCAGTTTGTTATATAACATTTAAAATTGTCCTTAATATTTATAAGTTAAGTTATTCAGCAATCTTTATATATTGCTTATTTTTATCGGTCAATTTGGTCGCATATCTATTCTCACCAGACATATAGTCACGCATTAACTTAAGAAATACACCAATCAAAAATAATAATGCTATTAGATTAGGTAATGCACTTAATGCAACCGAAATATTTGCCAGCATCCATAACTGATCAACATTGCTGATACCAGCAAATACAATGCCAGGTAAAAAATAAAGCCACTTAATAATATTGAATATTTTTTTGTTAAATAAATCGACCAATGCGGTTTCAAAATATATAAAAAAACCAATTTGTGTTGATAAACAAAAAGTCACGATGGCGATTGAAATAATCGCATTTGCAATCTCAGGAGAATAATACGTGGCAAACCCTTCTAATAATAATTCAATACCAGAGCTGCCATTTGCGAGCACCCCAGAACAAAGAATTATTAAAGCTGTAATAGTGCAGACAACAGTGGTGTCAAGAAATACCTCTGCAGACCCCCATAATCCCTGTAAAAATGGATGCTCAGTTTCGGCATTTGCATGCACCATAGGCGCCGTTCCCAATCCTGCCTCATTGGATAACATTCCTCTAGCCATTCCCATTTGAATAGCTGACATGACTGCTGCTCCCGCAAAACCGCCCACAGCTGGGGCTGGAGCAAATGCAAAGTGGAATATTTGAGAAAATGCCCCTGGTATAGAAGAATAATTTGCTAGTACAATAAAAAAACCACTGCATAAATAAATTATCGTCATTAATGGCACTAAAGTTTCACACACTTTCCCAATTCTTTGGATACCGCCAACTGCAACAGTCATTGTAATTAAACCCATTAAAGATGTAGCCAGATACGGATTAATATCATAACTTGCTTCTAAGGCACGACCGACTGTGTGAGCTTGCAACAATGATGAAGTAAAAATACAATTAATAATAATTCCTATACTAAAAAAAGCTGCCAAAACCTTCCAGCCCAGCGCTTTTTTAATATAATACATAGGCCCACCACGAATATTTCCACTGCCATCAACCTCTCTATAATGAACAGCAAGAGTGATTTCTGCTGCTTTTGTAATCATGCCAAAAAAAGCCATCACCCACATCCAAAAAATAGCGCCTGGGCCACCTATTGATAATGCGGTAGCTACACCTGCCATATTTCCCATACCAACAGTACCAGCCAAGGAAGCTGTTGTAGCTTGAAAAGGTGAGATACTCTTTTTTGAAGTCTGTTTCTGTTCTCGAAATATTTGACCTAATGTATGACTAAAAATTAACTTAAAATAACGAATTTGAAAAAAACGTGTTTTTACTGTTAAATAAATTGATACAAAAGCAATAAAAGCCATGGTCCATGGGCCCCATAACCACTCACTTAGTTGTCCAATAACCTGTAAAAAATAATCAAACATGGATTTTTTCCTTAGATAGTTATCTTTAATACCTTAAGTTAATAACTAATACAATCCAAATAAATAGAGTGCATAAAAATAATACAATTTAATAAATATAGAGACAAATATACTCTACCAATTGAAAATATATTACTTAAGGTTTAATTTTTACCCAGTTGGGGTAGACTCAATATTATATAAATATGTTTAGAATAATTTATCAACCTCTCCAAAATGGATTTTTGAAATTGTAATAGGGAAAATAATATGAAACTTATCATGAAAAATAGAACGTTAACTTTGCTTACTCGAATTCTTACCTATTGTTTTATTACCCTCGGTATCATCGCTTGCTCTGAAAACTCTGAAATAAATCAATCTAATGTCACGGTCAGTTCAGGACAAGGTACATTAGAGGGTCAATGGGAGTATCTTGGTGGAGATGCAGCTCACACACGTTACTCACCAGCAAATCAAATAACCGCAGATAACTTTGAAGATCTAGAAGAAGCCTGGACATGGGATGGAGCAAGCTTCAATGCACAAAGCGGAAGATCCACACCAAGTTATATAAATGGTACGTTATATACAGTCGCAGGTGCGCGTAGATATGTTACGGCAATTAACCCTGAAACAGGTGAGCTAATCTGGTCATATGGAGAGCCAAAAACAGGCCGTTATGAATACTCCATGAGAAAAGACTACGGTAAAGGTGTCGCTTACGCTGAAATTGATGGTAGAGGTGTCATCTATATTAGTTCTCCAGCATTTTTTTTAACGGCTTTAGATGCTAAAACTGGTCAGCCATTAGAAAACTGGGGAAAACCTGTACCAATTGAAGGTTTCCCTGAGAGTGGAGTTGTAGATATGCTTGCTGACCTAGGTCATGATTATGATCCTTATGATGGATTACCACTAGAAACAGGTTATATAACTACATCCTCTCCACCCATTGTAGTAAATGGTGTCATTATCGTAGGCAACTCTCATGAACAGGGTTATTACCAATCAAGAATAGAAAATGTACCTGGTGATATTTTGGGTTATGACGCCAGAACGGGAGAATTTCTCTGGAAATTCAATGTAATCCCTCAACCAGGTGAAGTAGGTCACGAAACTTGGGAAAATGATGCGTGGAAATACACTGGTGATATATCCTCATGGGCACCAATATCTGCAGACCTAGAAAGAGGCATTGTTTATATACCTACGAATGGAGTAACAATCGATTATTATGGTGGATTTAGTCCGGGTGATAATTTATTTTCAACCAGCTTAATTGCCTTGGATGCTAAGACAGGTGAGCGAGTCTGGCATGCGCAATTAGTGAAACACGACATTTGGAACTACGATACGCCCACAGCACCAATCCTTTTAGATGTCACCATTGATGGTGTGGAAGTCCCAATAGTGGCCCAGACAACAAAACAAAATTTGTCTACACTTTTAATAGGGAAACTGGTGAACCAATTTGGCCTTTTGTAGACACTCCTGTTCCTGCTTCTGATATCCCTGGAGAAAAGCTCTCTGAGACTCAACCCTTCCCAACTAAACCATTAGCATACGGTATGCAGGGATTAGTTCACGATGATCTTATTGATTTCACTCCAGACCTACGCGCAAGAGCTATTGATGCTCTAAAAAATCATAAAATTGGCCCTTTATTCAATCCACCGTTACACAGAGATAATGATCAAGGTTATCGTGCTGCATATTGGTGCCCTGGAGATGGAGGAGGCACAAATATTGATGGCCCAAGTGTTGCAGATCCAACTACTGGAATTCTATACGTATCAACTAAGAAGGCTTGTACAGGAAGAATTATTGTTTCAGGAGAAGAGCGGGATAAGAATATAAAACTTCCTACTGGTGCTGAATTTTCTGACTTTGCATCACTGAGATATGATAATGTAAAAGGCCCAGACGACCTGCCATTATTCAAACCTCCTTACAGTCATATCACTGCAATTGATATGAATACGGGCGATCATTTATGGCAACTTCCTATTGGTGAAACTCCCGAAAGAGTTCTCAATCATCCAGATCTTCAAGATATGGATATCCCTACTACTGGAACTGGAAGAAATGCTGCAATGGGAGTCACTGAAACAATTTTCATGTATACAGCAATGGCTAGTGATGGAACAAATATGCTCTATTTTGTGGATAAAGTTTCAGGCGAACAACTCGGTGGAGTGGAGATGGAAGATCGTACTAATTATGGTTTGATGAATTATGTTCACAAAGGCAAGCAATACATAATTTTACAGACGGGACCAAAATTAACTGCCATGGCTCTCTATGACGAGGATGCAGAAAGCGGTGATGACTACTGATAATAATCAGGGGCTCGTAATGTATGAGAGCCCCTTTTATTAATCCTATTAAATTATTGGCCTGGATTATATTGACGAATAGCTCGACTCATAACGTCTTCATTGTAATAGGCGACATCTTTAAATTTTACATCTTTGTAGCTGACTGCTTGGTCATAAAAATGAGGTGAATCAGGATCGCCACTTTGCCCACCTGCCAAAATACTTTTTGCTTTCACCTTATCGCCAAATTCAACCACAGCCACGAAGCTGTTTCCACGATAACCATAAATTCGTTTTGTGTTTGGATATTGCGTTGCTCCAAATGCTGCTAATGCCCCCCATTTTCCAGAAGCCATACCAATAGGAAGGCTCGGTGCATCATCATCATGAGGCTGGTCAATATCTCCAGTAATTCTTTGTAATCTATTTACTTCTCCCCATGGAATATTCCATCCACCAAAGTCGTCCTCAAGAGCAGCAATCGTTTTTTCAAAAATAGCTATCTTTTCACTATTGGGTGAATCAGAACCAAAATAGATTATTCGATCATTACCTCTAAGTAATTCTGGATTTTTTCCCTGGGCTAAATAATGCAATCCATAAAAATGAGCGATGGTCATGGCAATAGAATCACTCGCTGTTTTATAATCCCATTCTCTTAGAACATTGATCGCTGCACTATGACTTTTATTGTCAGAATTTAGCTGGTCAAAAGCGCTAATTAATCCAGGTAGTAAAGCTTCAAATGCAGGAAGATAGGGATCGTATGCCATCGTGATTAAGCCATCTAAAGTTAGATCAGACATATTGCTCAACAAATCGACAGCATGCAGACCTCTGAAATTTTCTAAATCTGGTGCCATGTATATTGCATAATCCTCAGGATTGGGGCTATATTCTCCAGCTGCTGTGAATGGAGTTGAGTTACAGTTTTGTAACCACCCATTTTCAGGATTCAAAAGAGTAACTATCTCATCCACCTCATGAATGCCTTGCCAATCAGTTTCAGGATTACTGCCATCAACAGGTTGAGTGAAATCAAATTTTGTATTTCTTTTGGGCACAAAATTACCATGATAATAGGCTATATTTCCATCTGAATCAGCGTATACCGTGTTGTTTGATGAGTTGGTACGAATATCCATCATTTCTCTAAAGCCTTTATGTCCTTTATTTTTTGTCCTTATAAAAGATTGCTTCAATGCATTAACAGGATCCCAGTTAATTTTTGTTGCAACCCACTTACCATCGATTTTATGTGTTACTGGCCCGTGATGAGTGCGATACATGGGAAAAGTCCGTTCCGCCATATTTTCACCATCTTTATATCTAAGTGTTACTTCTTTGGTCGTAACAGGACGATAATCAGAGCCATAACGATAGACTAGGTTTCCATCAATTTTATCGATATCCTCAATAAACTCATCCATAAAATCTAATCGCGTCGAAGTATGCATCCAACCAGTATTCTCATTAAAACCCTGATAAACAAAAAATTGACCCCAAGTCACCGCTCCATATGCATTCAATCCTTCCTCACTTACAACATGAACTTCACCTCGAAAATAAAATGAGGTATGAGGATTAATTAATAACATGGAGTTCCCAGAAGCAGTATGCTCTCCTGAGATAGCAAAGCCATTAGATCCTTTAGGCTCAATAAACTCAGAAACATTTGTTTCCAAGTTATTATTAACCACAAAATTTTCATCGTCACCATAGAAGGATTCGATACCACCTAAAGGAATTTGCTCAATATCTCCTCCAATAGAACCCTCAAAGAAGAACATAGGCATCCATGGCTCAAAGTGTGTAATTAATTTTGGAGTTACTTTGGGGTTTGAGGCAAGATAATAATTAAGACCATCTGCAAATGATTGACATAATAACTGCAGCCATTCGGGAGCCGAAGCATAGGCAATTTTAGCTTCTTCTGTAGTCATAAAAAGTCGTGCACGCAAATCACTATATATAGCTTTCTCACCCTCTATTTCTGCAAGCCTACCAATTGCCCATATATAGTTTCTCTCAACCCTTGGAAAGTCATCTTCAGCTTGAGCATACAATAAGCCAAAAACTGCATCTGCATCAGTTTTACCATAGATATGTGGAACACCATAATCATCGCGGATGATAGTTATCCTTTCAGCTATATTAGACAACCTCTTGAGCTCAGCACCAGATTCATCCTGAATAGAACAAGATGATAGAAAAAAAATGGCAGTTAAAAGCACTGTCCTAAAAAATAAATTTTGCGTAGTTATTCTCATATCAAAAACCTCAAATTATTAACTTTATTAGTCTATTACTGCCTGACGTGTCACTCGCTCATTATAAGGAGACCGATACTTAATATAAATCAAGACCAACAATATATATGCAAGTACCAATATCCAGCCACTTCTGTCTATATCAGAGAAAGACAAAGCACCTTGACCTAATAAGATACATACACCAACCACACTGATGATTTTAACTTTTGTTTCAGACAATCGCATGGTTGCTTTATTAAATAGATCCGGTAATTTCTTTGCAAAATGATAAGCAGCCACCAAAGGAATCAGATCATAAATAAAAACGAGACCACCACCCAACATAATAATATAACGTAAATCCTTTCCAGCCAAAATTGGAGTCAAGCCAAATAATAAAATAACTGTCAATAGAATATGGGGGGTATTAAATCGCTGGTTTACTTTCGCAAGGCTTTGAGGCAACCAACCATCCTGACATGCAATCAATAATGATTTTGTGGCCCAAGAAAAAGTTGAGTTTATACTGGTCGCCAAGGCAAATAATCCCGCACCAACAATAAATGCGACATACACAGACGGCGGCAGAATAGATTTAGCAACTTCCGCTAAAGGTTTTCCAGCAGTTTGCTCTATGGGAAGAATTCCAACTGCAACAATAGATACCAGTGCGAAAAATACTGCGGCAATAATAGTGCTATATATGATAGCTCTTGGTAAATCATGCTGAGGATTTTTCATCTCCCCACCTAGTTCTGAAATATATTGAGCACCACCAGTCGAAAATGAAAGCACTACACAAGCTAAACCAAAGCCATACCAACCTTGAGGAAATAATTTTTCTGTATCTTTAAAATTTGTATAGTCAACTTCCAATATGCCAAAAAATATCAATGAAGATAATCCACACAGTAAAAAAACAATCATGATTTTTTGAATGAATGCTGCTTGCTTTACTCCAAATAAATTTATTATATAAAATAAAAGCATAATGCCAATCGCAGTTATATTTGCATTGAGTTGCGGCACTAAAGCTATAGCATATTGCGAAAAACCCAAGGCAAATAGTGCTATTAAAATATGCGTAAAAGTTAATATGGCTAGATAAAAGAAGCCAACTTTTGGGCCAAGTATACGCTTACAGTATACATACAAACCACCTGTAGCAGGCATGGCGGAGCCCATAAACGCAATCGGTAATTGTTTAATTATGGATAATATAGCTGATAGTATAAATGCAAAAGGTATCGCATAAGCAGTGAAGCCTATACCAATACCAATCAGCACCATAATACCAGAACCCACAACCTGACCCATTGCAATGGCAAAAACATCCCAAAATGTTAATGATCTTTTAAGCTCCATTATTTACTTACCTAAAAACTCAAAATTAAACTAATGCTAAAGCTGACTCAAAATCAGCAATCAAATCATCCGCATCCTCGAGGCCAGTCGAGACTCTAATCATCCCTCTATAGATACCCATCTCTTGTCGCTCTTCTTCAGGTATATCCAAAAAAGCCATTGTAGCTGGAATTTGCGTGGTTGTTCTGACGCCACCTAGACTAGCCGCAAAACATGCTAATTCCAAACTATCAAGTACAGTCAAAGCTTTATCTCCATCACTTACCTCAAAGGTTAACATGCCACCATATTTAGGCATTTGTTTTTTTGCTAATGCATGCTGAGGATGGTTTTCTAAACCAGGGTACCAGACACTTTTAACCTTAGGATGGCTAGAAAAATATTTTGCTAATTTCATAGCCGTTTGACATTGTCGCTCCAATCTCACTGATAATGTTTGAATGCCTCGAAGTAAAACCCAAGCATTAAAAGGTGAAAGTGGTGACCCCCATTTAACCATCGTATTCCAGCGTATTTGCTCCATGAAGTCGGCTGGCAATATGCTTGATTTCATCGCAATAACACCCCCGAGAGCATCATTATGACCACCAATAAATTTAGTAGCGCTTTCAATCACAATATCAACACCCCACTCAAGTGGCCTAACTACATATGGGCTTGCAAAAGTATTATCACAAACTACAACAATATTTCTCTCATGAGCGATGGCAACTAAAGCATCAAAATTAGGCACCTTCATTGATGGATTGGCAATAGATTCAAAATAAAGAACTTTTGTATTTTCTTGAATGGCATTTCGAACAGCGTCTAGGTCTGCGGTATCTACAAAAGTTGTAGTAATACCATAATCAGTTAAACGATGATCCAACATCTCATGAGTTGAGCTATATGTAGTCCAATCACAAACGATGTGATCACCACTTTTCAAGAGGCCAAATAAAGTTACTGATATTGCAGCCATTCCAGAAGCAGTAGCTAAACAAGCATCTGCACCTTCGATCATCATCATCTGTTCTTCGAACTGATATTCGTTTGGGTTACCACATCGACCATAAATATTGACAGACTTTCTCTCCCCATCTACCACTTTTTTATAGACCTCAGCACCATAGTGAAAACTTGATGACATAAATATTGGAGCACCAATCGAGCTTGAGCCTTCATCGGGTGCGTAATAAACTGCCCTACTATCGAAACTTAAATTTTTTCTTTTTTCTTCTTTCACTAGAATTCCTTTTTAAATGATTTAGATGACACCCTAACAAAGGCAAATATAATGTAGCTCTTTATATTTTTTTTATAAAGAGAATTTTAAAAATACTTAAAAAAAATAAAAAAATAATTATAATTTTTTTGAATAGTAGTGTATTTTACAAACATATGTTAATAAAATAAACATAAGTTATGAATATTACTAATCGAGAGCAAGAGATACTGACAGAAATTGAATCGAATCCTCAAGTATCTCAGAAACATTTATCCAAAAAATTAGGCATTACTAGATCTGCAATCGCAGTTCATATAATGAATCTAAGTGCTAAAGGCTTAATCAAAGGTCGAGGCTATATTTTGAGCGCACAACCCTTAATCTCAATAATTGGTGGTGCAAATATTGATATACATGGAATATCTTTGCAAAAAATAAAGCCAAAGGATTCTAATCCAGGAAATCTTTTCAGCTCTCCTGGAGGAGTGGCTAGAAATATTGCTGAAAATATTTCTCGTTTAGAGCTCCCTTGCAGATTGATCACTGCTCTTGGGCAAGATCATCACGGGGATATACTAATCAATAACTGCAAAGAGCTAGGAATAGACACTCGCTCTATTATCAGACATGAAGAGATGCAGACTTCAACTTATCTATCAATTATTGATAGTTCGGGCGAAATGCTTAATGCAATTTCTGATATGAAAATTATGACAGCTATTACACCCTCCTATATTAAATCAATTGAGAAAATACTGATTCGATCTGAACTAATAATTTTAGACACAAATCTTGAAATTTCGACTCTAAAATACATAATGAAAAATTTTAATCACATACCAATTTTCATAGATACAGTCTCAACAACAAAAGCAAAAAAAATACTGCCTTTTTTGGATAAAATTCATACCTTGAAACCAAATCTTATGGAGGCAGAGTCAATATCAGGAATAAAAATTAAAGATCTAAAAAAACTGCCATTAATAGCAAAATGGTTTCATAAAAAAGGATTAAAAAGATTATTTATTACACTTGGAGAAAAGGGTATTTTCTATAGCACATCAGAAGCATATGGTATTGAAACCTTACCTTTGAAAAAAAACAAAATTGTTAATGTTTCGGGTGCCGGAGATGCTTCGATGGCAGGTCTAGTTCATGCTTGGAAAGAGCAATATAGCGCTAAAGAATCAGCAAAAAATGCCTTGATTGCCGCACAAATAGCACTTACGAATACCGATACAATTAATCCCTCTATGTCACTCAAACATCTTGAAGAAAGATATAATGAAAAATATGCATAATAATTTAATCTTGAAAAACTTAGTTATAAATCCAGATATACAATCAGCGCTCATAAATAATATGCCAGTCGTTGCTTTAGAATCTACTATTATTTGTCATGGAATGCCATATCCGCAGAATATTGAGACTGCAAAAGAGGTTGAGAAAATTGTCACTGATAATGGTGCAATACCAGCCACTATTGCCATAATAAATGGCCGTCTAAAAGTAGGATTAACTTCAGATGAAATGGAATATCTTGCGATTAATGGGGGGGAAATTCAAAAAGTAAGTCGACGTGATCTCCCATTCATACTTTCTCAAGAGAAAGATGGTGCTACCACTGTAGCTGCCACAATGATCATTGCAGCTATGGCGAAAATTAACATTTTTGCAACAGGTGGCATAGGTGGTGTTCATAGAGATATTAATGAATCGCTGGATATTTCAGCGGACCTTCAGGAACTTGCAAAGACCAATGTTGCGGTCGTCTGTTCAGGAGTTAAATCTATTTTGGATATTCCACGTACTCTCGAATATCTAGAGACTCATGGTGTTCCAGTCATTGGCTATAGAACCAATAATATGCCAGCGTTCTATACAACCGATAGTGGATCATCAGTAGATTATAATATTGGATCGAGCAGAGAAATTGCAAAAGCCATGAAAATGAAATGGGATATGAATTTTAATGGAGGCATGGTCATAGCAAATCCTATCCCGGAAAAATATTCACTTCCAGCAGAAGAAATAAGCAGCGTAATTAATCTCGCCCTAGATGAAATGAAAAAAAGAAAAATTATTGGCAAAAAAACCACGCCTTTTCTTCTTTCTAAGATTGCTGAAAAGACTGAAGGAAAAAGCTTAGCATCAAATATTCAGCTTATTTTTAATAACGCTGCGCTTGCTGCAAAAATTGCTGTAAGTTTTACTCAAATTAAATGATTATCAAAACTATGGAAAATAAAAATATTCCTTCAATTGACCTTGGTTTATTTAATTCTGGTTCTATGACATCCAGAATTGAAACAGGCCAATTAGTCGATAATATCTGTCGTCACATAGGGTTTCTAAAAATAATAAATCATGATGTACCTAAAACGGTCATCGGTAATGCGTGGAATGCTGCTGAAAGTTTCTTTTCTCTTCCTGAGAAAGAGAAAAATAAATACAAACCAAAGGTTGCTAGTTCTCCCAGGGGCTATTTCCCTATGCAATCAGAAACTTTAACAAAATCCAGAGGAATTCAAACACCTCCAGATCTTAAGGAAGCATTCAGTTGTGGCTCACAATTAAGTCAACAAAGCCAGCAAGACAATTTAGATTTTTTTTATGGTAAAAATATTTGGCCAAATGAGCCAAAAAACTTTAAAGATGCCTGGCAGCAATATTACCAAGCTATGGAGAAACTCAGCCTGAACATTATGAGTTTATTTGCTGTAGCACTGGAGCTTGAATCCGATTATTTTAATGAATTTTATACTAATCATATCAGTGCATTAAGAGCATTAAATTACCCACCTACAAAAAATATTCTTTTGCCAGATCAACAGCGTGCTGGAGCACATACAGATTATGGTAGTTTAACTATTCTACTTCCTGATCATAATGTAGGTGGACTTGAAGTCAAACATCCAAATGAAGAATGGATACCAATAGAAGCAGAGGAAGATACTTTCATAATTAATATTGGCGATATGATGGCCAGATGGACAAATGATCGATGGGTATCAACACTTCATCGAGTAGTTACGCCCAGTGCTCCAAAACAAAAAATCACAACTAGAAGACAATCAATTGCTTTCTTTCAGAATCCAAATTTTGACGCAAATATTAATTGTCTCCCAACCTGCTTAGATAGGGGCGTCAGAGCAAAATACTCATCTATTGAGGCTGGTCAATATTTAATGGATCGCTTTCACGCCACAATCAAATAAAGAAATCATTTAATCGATTTAAAAAATTAATTTCAAAATGAACTTGCAGAACAAATCTATGCTGAATTAGTTAGTATTCTAGGTGCATATAAACTTAATTTTTTGTACATAAAAATATACACAGCAACACTTAATGCTGTTGCGAATGCACACATCAAAAATACGCCACTGTATCCATAATCAGCGCCCAATATCGAAGCTGCTATGTTCGGGCCTACAATCTGCCCAAAACCTTGTGCGCCGACAATTAATGCTGCAAATGATCCTTTGTTATCAATTGTGGCAACCGTTGACATCTGAAATACATCATTAAATATCCACAAAAAATTAAACATAAATACGCTTATTAAAAGATTGGTACTAGTTATTCCATTTACGAGCATCCCAACGATTATAATCATTATTAACTGAGCACCAATCAATGGTTTGACTAGGCCATATTTTTTGCTGAAAAACGCCGCAAACACACAGCCAATCAAGGTTAATAACGAAGCCCAAAAAAGTACGCCACCCGTCCAAGCTTCTGGAATACCATAACTCAAACTGGCTAACTCAATATACACCCAGTAGGCACCAATATTAATATAACTAATAAAAATAGCCGCCATGCATAACCATAAAATATAAACAGGAATGTGCGTTTCTTTTTCAGACTTAGTTGAGACTTTAGCGACGTTATCGTCAACTTTATAAGGCACCACCCATTGAATAAATAACAAGGTGATCAAAAAACAACCAATAAAAAACCAATAAATTCCATCCATGGACAATTGAGGTAGAACCCTAACCTCCATTGCTTGAGAGAAAGCAAAGGCAAATAACATAAAGTTATAAGCGCGTGTTGGTTTAATGGTAGCACCAAGTGCTGCCACCGCTACCGCAGTATATATACCATTACCAATTCCAGAGAGAGCCCTAAGCCATAATACAGTGTCATAATGATCATAAATTGTGCATAAATAGTTGGCGACAATCGTAAGAAAGATTCCTATCAATACCAGATGCCTTCGATTCATTTTTGAAATAATTAGGGCAGTTATTATGGCACCAACTGATAAACCACCCAGATCAGCACCCGCAACTCGACCTACTTGCTCAGCAGTAAAACCTAATTTTCCTGCCCATGCAGTACTAATTACTGGTATGCCAACCATGACCCCATACCCAACAATAGACATATATAAAGATAAAGAAATAGATTGCCAACTATCAAATTCTGTCTTGACATTCTTCATTTAAAATTTCCTTTACTTTGTTCAATATAAATTGGCGCGCCCGGAGAGATTCGAACTCCCGACCACCTGGTTCGAAGCCAGGTACTCTATCCAGCTGAGCTACGGGCGCTTTTTATTTTCAATATAGAGTTTTTACTGAGAAATAGTATACAGCAAATTATATGCCTTTCTTGGAAACCACAAAACTCTCATCATTAAACCAAAGACCATTATATTTCTTTAGAATTTTTGCAGTTGCCTCTAGATATCCTGCTGATTGAATAATCGGTTCTATCCGTTGGTCTTCAATTTGATTCACATAAACAGCTGCATTCCATGCAGCGAATAAAGTTGATGTTCCGATACCATGCTCCAATTCATCGGGCATTACATGCATATTATATCGAATCAAAGATTTAGTATCTGAGCCTGTTAGGAAATTATAGTTTCGACTCTCCCTTCCTAGCTCATTTTTTAAAGCCTTGACAAGATCATGCCTATCAACCCCAAAAGGTCTTTCATCAGGCCAAATCTCATTAATTAGCTCTAATGCTGGATCTGCGCCAGATGATTGAACCGCTAATAATCTGCCATGAGGAGCTAGCGCTTTAACTAAAGGCGCTAATACCCTCTTAGCTTTAAATTTAGCACTTGTTTTTGCCCGCCATGGTTGAGAGGCGATAATAAAATCATAACAACCAAATACCTGCCCTGGTTTTGGGATAACATCATTTAATAAAAACGAATGATCTTTTCTATATAAGACAAGAACTGAGGGTCTTGTATATACTGGATTACCAGTTATTTCACTCGATTTTACTTGCCAGCCATCCACCAATAACGGATCTAATTCTCTTAATTGCTCTCCGTATTGGTGTGAACAATTGCCCTCTAAGGCAACCTCATGCCAATTCAGAGCAGCAGCCAAATCAATATTATTTGGTCTTAGCCAAGGAGCTTCAGCATAATGCATATTAGTCACCACCATTACAGTTGCTGGGTGCTCCATAAAACGATCGGATAATTTTTTTAAAGATAATCTCACATCCTCAAGACTAATTTCTTTTGCTACCACAAAAAAAGGCATAATTGGATTACGTCTATGAAGGGATCTCATCAAATGCGTCAATATCGTGGCGTCACCCATACCAGCATCAAATAACTTTAAGGCCGGAGGGTTTGGCTTTAGATGAGTCAATTCCCTTGCGGCACGTTCTGCTACTTTCCATTTTTCATTTGTGGTATTGATGAATGATAGGTAGTTTTGTCGATTATCATAAAAACGAAGTGCTCCTTTTTTTGGAGAATTTTCATTTTTATTTGAATTAGAGCTTGTCGCTGAAACAGGATTAATTTGATCTCTTAAATCAGAATTATCATTAAGCAAATTTGGCGTCTTAATTTTTTTCTGCTGATTTATAAATTCTCTAATTCTAGTACTCGTGGATAACGTAACATCCTTTCCATCTTTTAACCGAGAACAGAGTTTTCCATCATTGATTGCCAATCTACCAAATGTAGATTCAGCCATATTATTTTTACTGCAAAATAATATGATCTCTTTCAATAAAATCTTAGACGCTGCCTGCATATTTAAATTATCAATAAACTAATATCTGATCATACATTATATAAGTATATTTTCTATACTTAATAGTGGGCAATATACTATTATTATACTATAAAAATACCGCATATTAAATTTTATGTAGTAAATTTACTACATTTTAAATTATTGATTTATATAGATAATATAAATTATTTTAGTTAACATTCCGCACCTAATATAGTGGCTATTATTATTATTTAATAATCTCTAAATATAATAATTATAGTGTTAGATTAATAGCGAATACTCAAATATTATCCGGCTGCTGCAACCATTCCCCCATCTAATACGATGGTTTGTCCACATATCCAAGATGAAGCTTTTGAGCTTAGATAAATTGCAGCACCAGCAATATCATCAGGCTTACCCATTCGTCTTATGGGTATTTTATTCAATACCATTCTAGTCATCTCTTCATCTTGTTCAATAAATGAAGTCATTTTACTGGGGAAATATCCAGGGGCTATTCCATTTATATTTATATTTTCTCTGGCAAGATCAGCACCCATGTGTTTTGTTAAATGTATGACTCCAGCCTTACTCGATGAGTAAGAATAGGTCGGCATGTTTGGATGTGTAATGCCATTGATTGAAGCAATATTAATGACTCTGGATGGATCTTCTTTGTTTCCTGCTGATTTAAGCAAAGGTAATAATTTCTGTGTTAAAAAAAATATAGATTTAAGATTAATATCCATTACTTTGTCCCAACCATATTCAGGGAAACCTTCAATAGGAGCACTCCAACTGGTGCCAGCATTATTTATAAGGATATCCATGCCATCCTCAAGATTACCAATGGTATTAACAAACTCGATAATACCTTCATTAGTTGATAAATCAGACTGCAAGGCAATACATTCACCATAATTCGAAAACTCTTTAGCCTTCTCTTCCAAAGCTTTTTGTTTTCTTGATGTGATGTAGGTTTTAACACCATTCTCGACAAATGACTTTGCAATCATCGCACCAATTCCAGAGCTACCCCCTGTAATGACTGCCGTTTTACCATTTAATGAAAAAAGATTATCCATAATTACATCCTTAATTATTTTGCACCAAGTACTTTTTCTAATGTCTTTATAAAATCTTCAATTTCTTCCTTACCATTATAGTGGACTGGACCAATTCTCACTACTCCACCCATTTCATATAAGTCTAACGTTTTCATAATCTCTATCGCATAACTATGACCACTCCATACAAAAATATTTTCTCTAGCTAAAGCTGCTGCAATATCTGGTGATTTTTTTCCTTTGACGGTAAATGCTACTGTGGGTAATCTTCTTTCCAGAGATTTTTTTTCAGTAATCCCTTGGATCGTTAAATTTTTAATCGTTTGCAATCCATCTACAAGACAATCTGTCAAGATAGTTTCATATTCAAATAAATAATTTAAGGCGGCGTGAATGAGTTTAGTCTGTGGTCTGAGATTTTGATTCTTATCTATATACTCTTTGGCATATTTATCACCAATCCATGAAAAATAGTCTACAGCAGCAGATATTCCTGCCATTCCTTCATGACTCTGAGTGCCTGTTTCAAAACAACTAGGAATCTCAATAGTTGCTGGTCTAACTTTATATGGCTTTAAAGTTTTTAATAGTTCTTTTTTCCCCCATAGAATTCCTTGATGTGGACCAAAAAATTTATAGGCAGAACATATAAGAAAATCACATCCAATTTCTTGAACATCTATAGCTACATGAGGCGCAAGCTGGACCGCATCTATATAGGTAAGAACTCCCATACTGGATGCTTTTTGACAGATCAATTTTATATCATTAATAGTCCCGAGTAAGTTACTTGCACCACCCACACAAATAAGCTTAGTCTTCTCCGTTATCAAAGTATCTAGTTCACTCAGATCAAACTCATATGTTTGTTTGTTAAATGATAGCCATTTGATTTTTAAATTTAAATCTTCGGCTAACAATAGCCATGGTGATATATTTGCATCATGGCACATTCTAGATAAGATAATTTCATCTCCAGAAGATAACATTTTTCCCACAGATCGTGACATATGTAATGTCAGCGTAGTCATATTTTGACCAAAAATAATTTCATCGCTAGAGGAAGCATTTAAAAAATCGCTCATAGCATTACGTGCATCTGCTAGAACTTGGTCTGCACGATTTGAAGTTTCGAAACCTCCCAATATATTTGCATTAGAGTAAATTAAACAATCACTCATTGCTTTTACAACTTTTTGACTGACTTGAGTTCCTGCTGGATTATCGAAATATATTCTCCTTTTACCATTATCTTTAATAGCTAGTGCAGGAAAATTATTACGAATATCATCGAGATTATAATTCATGATTTTACCTTTGAATTAATTTGAATTTGAAACAAAACCACTCAGTCATTACTGCCACCCCATAATTCATTTTGAAAATTATCCGCTTGTTGTCGAATGCGTGAATGTCTTTTGTTTAAATTCAATGAATCTGGATCACATACCTCAGCTCTCAGGAGTCCAAGATCAACAGCTGCATCAAATGGATTTGCATACCAACTTTCCCATTTAGGTAAAATTACTTCAACTTGTTCACGTAATGTCATCAGCACAATTTATAGTAGGGAGAGAAACGAAACAACAGATATTATTTAAATATAAAATTTATCTTATAATTAAAGAATAATTACTCTTTACAGTAATCTGTATCCGTAATTCCAAGCGTCATAAAGTCCATATAAGTCGATGAAGCTAACGTTGCAAAAGCGGGCATTCCAGAATTATCATGTGTGTCAGTAAATATTGCATGCTCAACATACATGCTGTATTTCTGACCCACCTCGAAAGTATCTTTTGGGACAATAAATTGAGACGTTCGGTAAGTTAAATACCCTTTTTTTTCAAACGGGCGTCCACTATGGATAATATCTTCTATATTACAGCTATCAATTGCCACAAAAATAGGATCGTCAAGCAACCCATTTTTATCAGCTCTGCCCTCATTAAATTTTGGCCAAGAAATAATCAATTCTTTCGCTGGATTAACTTCATCAATAGCTATTTTATTATTGTCTTGCTTTAAGCTGATTATTGGATGAACAGGAAATGTTCTATCTTTATAGCTCACTATACTGTTTTTAACCTCGCCCTCAGAGGTCACAAAACTAAAAGCATAGTCACCCATTGGATATTTTTTCTCTAGATCTTCATAGTTTTCAGCAAATCCACTCAAATACATAACATCACCAATCTCATCTGATTCAGAATAACGATATTTAAGCTCTTCAGTCACATCATTAATCCCAGGAAATTTAATCATGGCATTTTTGACTGTGCCACCGTCTGTTATAAATATTTCTGCAAAAAAAAGAGGCTCTAATAGTTCTAACGATGAATTTTCAGTTTGCTGATATCGAGAGACTTTTCCTGTACCAAAAAAGGTTACATCCTTTTGGGAAAATTTACTGACATTAAGATCACAAGCAGCTAATAAACTTATTATAAAAAAAATAACTACTGTTATGCGAAGCAAACTAAATTCCTTTTACCTAGATCGGTTATTTCATTTATTATTTTTGCATTTCGGATTATTATCTTATTCACGGTATTTTTCTCTGTATTTATCTAAAAATTAGTGTATTAACTATTTTATAATAATGCGATTAAAATGCCATTATTTTTACTACAATAGGATTAGTTTGTATGATCCCATTATATAGTCAACAAAAAATATAGATCAAATACTAAGGTCCATAATTATGATAAAACAATCTCTCAATATTTTACTTGCTTCTATATTAATTTCATTACCTGCTTATGCAGATTCTCAAATTGAAATTAATTATGAAGAATTTACCCTAGATAATGGACTAAGAATCATTGTTCATGAAGACAATAAAGCACCAATAGTGGCAATTAATCTTTGGTATCACGTTGGATCAAAGAATGAAGTCAAGGGTAAGACGGGGTTCGCTCATTTATTCGAACATCTTATGTTCAATGGAAGCGAAAATTATAATGATGAATATTTCAAACCATTTGAACGAGTTGGTGCAACTAATATGAACGGTACAACTTACTTTGATCGTACAAATTATTTTGAAAATGTTCCAAATACTGCATTAGATATGGCGTTATGGATGGAATCTGATCGTATGGGGCATATGTTAGGTGCTATTACCCAAGAACGATTGGATGAGCAACGAGGTGTGGTTCAAAATGAAAAAAGACAAGGAGACAACCAGCCTTATGGGATGGCGGAATATCATATCTTAGAAGGTATATTTCCCAGCTCGCACCCATACTCATGGAGCACTATTGGGTCAATGGAGGACCTAGACGCAGCGAGTCTGGAGGATGTACATGCTTGGTTTAAAAAATATTATGGCCCTAATAATGCAGTCATTACTATTGCAGGTGATGTAAAACCTTCTGATGTATTTGAAAAAGTAAAAAAATATTTTGGTGATATACCAGCCTCTCCACCGACTGAAAAAATGCTGGATTGGTCAATTAGATTGGATACGGATAAAAGAGAAATCATAAGGGATAATGTTCCTCAGATTCGTTTATATAAAGCATGGGGTGGGCCAGCATTTCGTAATCTTGATTCAGACTACTTACAGCTTGCTGATATTATTCTGACTTCTGGTAAAACTTCGCGTCTCTATAATCGACTTGTTTACAAGGATCAAATTGCAACAAATGTGAGCTCTTATCAATTTGCTGGAGACATTGGAGGATTCTATTACCTAGAAACTACCGTGCAACCTAATGGAGATCCAGAAGCAATTAAAATTGCAATAGAAGAGGAATTATCACGTTTTCTCAAGGACGGCCCAACAAAGGCGGAATTAAGACGTGCTAAAATGAAATTAAAATCTAGCTTCGTAAGAGGGCTCGAAAAAGTAGGTGGATTTGGAGGTAAATCAGATATTTTAGCCCAAAATACAGTGTATACAGGAAACCCAGGA
This sequence comes from uncultured Woeseiaceae bacterium, assembly GCA_964275745.1. Classification (GTDB taxonomy): domain Bacteria; phylum Pseudomonadota; class Gammaproteobacteria; order Steroidobacterales; family Woeseiaceae; genus SP4260. The sequence goes on from CAXYCT010000002.1 coordinate 103,269, forward strand.
CACTATAAAAAATCATTAAATGCGTTAGATGAAGCTACCCCAAAGAAAGTACTAGAAATTGCAAAAATTTGGCTGAAAAAAGGATCATATAATTTAGAGATTCATCCAATTAAATCTTATGATGTGATCTCTGCTGGTGCTGATCGATCTAAAATTCCTGAAACAACGGAATTCCCCAAAGCTAAATTTATAGATTTTGAACAGACCACATTATCAAACGGATTAAAACTAACGGTTGCACATCAACCGAGCGTACCAGTTGTAAATTTTAATTTATTATTGGATGCAGGTTATGCCGCAGATCAATTTTCTGAGCCTGGAACCTCAAGCCTCGCAATGGCTATGCTGGATGAGGGCACTATAAAATTGAGTGCTCTTGAAATAAGTGACGCAGCAGCAAATATTGGTGCAATCATTAGTGCCAATGCTGGCATAGACAGTTCATCAGTCTCGCTAAGTGCTCTCAAAGAGAGTATAGATGCTTCACTCAAGCTCTATGCTGATATTATCCTAAATCCAAGTTTCCCCCAAAATGAATTAGAGCGCTTAAGAAAACAAAGATTGGCACAAATTCAACAAGAAAAAAATCAGCCTTTTGGTATAGCATTGAGAATTCTTCCCAAGTTATTATATGGTGAAGATCATGCTTACTCTCTGCCGTTAACAGGCTCAGGTACAGAAATTTCTGTACAAAAAATTACCCAAGAATCTTTGATAAAATTTCACCAAGACTGGTTCAAGCCAAACAATGGATCTATGGTTGTCGTCGGCGACACCACTATGGAAGAGATAAAGCCAAAATTAGAGAAGTATTTTAAAAATTGGAGTTCTGGTTCCCTACAGAAAAAAAATATTCTTCCTGTAGAAATTCAAAAAGAAGAAATCATCTACTTAATTGATCGTCCTGGTGCACAACAATCGATTGTTTTAGCGGCCAATATTGCTCCTAGCCCTGCTAACTCAGATGAGCTTGCCGTTGAGTCAATGAATGAGGTAATTGGTGGATCATTCACTTCCCGCATTAATATGAATCTTCGAGAAGATAAAGGATGGGCATATGGAGCGAGAACACTTATTCTTCAAACAAAAGAGCAAAGGCCATTCATAGCCTATGCACCTGTCCAAACTGACAAAACAGCTGAGTCTATCACCGAAATAAAAAGAGAGCTTTTGGAGTATCTTGCTAATAATCCAGTAACCGAAGAAGAGCTCAATAAAGTTAAGGATAATAATACACTGAGTCTTCCTGGCCGTTGGGAGACGATAAGAGCTATATCCAATGATCTTAGTGAAATAATTACCTATGGGCTAGCTGATGATTATTGGGATAAATATTCAAATAATGTTCGTAATCTAACTCGCAAACGCCTCATTGATGCGGCAGCATCTACCATTAAACCAGAAAATCTCATATGGGTTATCGTGGGTGATCGCAGCAAAATAGAAGATAAAATTAGTGCGCTGTCTTCACAAGATATAAAAATTCTAGATAGAAATGGGGAAGAAATTACTCTCCCTTAGTTTTCGGAGTATACTGATTTGATCCTTTAAGAGTTATAGCCATTGAATAAAATAAATTATTTAGAATTAATAAAAGCAGCCGATGTTTATTCTGTAGCTAAGGTATCTTCCCTGGATTATGCAAAACTAATCTCAACAAAATTAAGTAATAGAATTTTTTTAAAAAGAGAGGACCTACAAACCACTTTTTCTTTTAAAATAAGAGGTGCTGTCAATAAAATAAAAAATCTTGATAAAGAAACTTTAAAAAAAGGTGTTATATGTAGCTCCGCAGGTAATCATGCCCAGGGTGTGGCACTTGCGTCTAAACTTAATAATAATCGAGCTGTCATTGTTATGCCACAAACTACACCAAGCATAAAAATTGAGGCAGTAAAAGCACTGGGTGCTGAAGTTATTTTGTTTGGGGATAACTATGACGAAGCTTTTAGTAAAGCAAAGGAAATAGAGCAATCAGAATCATTGACTTTTATACATGCCTTTGATGATCCTCATGTAATTGCTGGACAAGGCACTATAGGAATCGAAATTATAGAACAGCTCAATGAAACTATTGATGCAATATTTATACCTATTGGTGGTGGTGGCCTTATCTCAGGAATTGCTACTTACATCAAAGAAACTCGACCTAATATTAAAATAATTGGTGTTGAACCTGAAGATTCGGCTAGCATGAAAATGTCGCTTGTGGCTAATAAACAAATTACCCTCGATCATGTGGGAATCTTTGCTGATGGGGTAGCTGTTAAGAGAGTGGGCGATATTCCATTTCTCTTGTGCAAAAAATATATAGATGAAATTATCACTGTTAACACAGATGAAACATGTGCCGCAATCCAAGCAATATACGAAGAAACAAGATCGATTGTTGAGCCTTCAGGTGCATTATCTCTGGCTGGCATTACAAAATATGTCGAATTGAATTTAAGCACAGATAAAACCTTTGTTGGAATTAATTGTGGGGCAAATGTGAATTTTGATCGTTTAAGGCACATTGCAGAAAGAGCGGCTGTTGGGAAAAAGAGTGAGATATTACTGGCAGTAGAAATCGAGGAAAAACCAGGAAGTTTTAAAAATTTTTGTAAGACTATAGGAAAAAGAAATATCACAGAGTTCAACTATCGTTATCGTGATAATGGCAGTGCAAGAATTTTTGTTGGAATTGCATTGGAAAATAGTTCTAATGCTCAACAAGAAGTAGTAGATGAAATAAATGATCTTGGTTATTCAGTCGTAGATTTAAGTCAAAATGAAATGGCAAAGACTCATATTCGTCATATGGTTGGAGGAAGGGCATCCATTGAAAATGAACGTTTATTTAGATTTGAGTTTCCAGAAAGACCTGGAGCACTCATGGAGTTCTTGGATGCCATTGGAACAGAAAGAAATATTACTTTATTTCACTACCGTAATCATGGCTCTGATTTTGGACGAATTCTTACTGGCATTCAGGCCTCTAAAAATGAGACCAATCAACTAGAAGAACATCTCTCTAAATTGGGTTATCGTTATTGGGAAGAAAGTAATAATCCTGCTTATGCAATGTTTCTTTCTTGAATTAAACCTCAAATATTATTCAATAAAAAATTTTCTATAGCTATTGCTAGTGATTTTGGTGCTTCAAAATGAACCATGTGTCCTGCATCTGAAATGCATTCAGTGCTTGCAGAAAAAAACGGATGGCCATCAAAATTAGCTTCTTTCAGTAGCTGCATATGTTTTTTGAAATTCGTATTTTCGCCCCAGATGAATAGGGTTTTCGCTGTAATTTGATTCCAACATGCTTCAGCTTCCTGTCTTCTATATTGAACTGCATTAGGTAACTTATGAAAAGGATCTGCACGTAAAATAATCTTTCCTTTCAGATTTTTTTTTGACCATTCTCTTGCTACGAATTCTGCTCGATCAAACCTCATATTAGGACTTCTTTTTAAGATTTTTGGAATAAGGTCATCTAGAGATTCATAGGGCTTAAAATTAGGGTTTGATTTCTGCTGCTCCAGCCATTGACGATAATTACTAGGTGCATTTTTAGGATCCGAATCACTCAAGCCAAATCCTTCAATATTAATCAAATGACTAACTCGTTCTGGCATAATACCGGCATAAAGAGAGGCAATATTTGCTCCCATACTATGGCCAATTAGAATCACCGATTGACCTGGTGAATATGATCGCAAAATTTCATCAAGATCAGCCAAATAGTCTGGAAACCAATAATTAGAATTAGATTTTTCGGACTTACCAAAGCCGCGCCAATCAGGAGCAATAATTTGCCAATTTGATTGCAGTTTATCTATAACAAATTGGAAAGTTGACCCGGTATCAGCCCATCCATGCAAATAAATTAATAAAGGTGCATCCGCCTCACCCCAACTTTTTATATGATATTTCTTATCTCTAATAGTCAGGAAGCTTGATGCACCAGAATTTATTGGCTTATACGCAGTCATTTATTTTACTAAGGTATAAGTATTGTTGATCCAGTTGTTTTTCTGGACTCTAAATCTCTATGTGCTTGGGCAGTATCTTTTAATGCATATTTTTGATTAATATTAATTTTAATGAT
>CAXYCT010000003.1:0-125533 GCA_964275745.1 uncultured Woeseiaceae bacterium
CCCTTGTGGATCCGTTGCTGGAACACCCGGATATATGTGCAGCCAGCAATTATTAAAAGTAATTGATAATAAAAAGATTAATGCATGAAGCTATTTTACTATTATCATTGGCAGAAATTGGATAACTCTCGATGAGCAACCTAATCTTTGGTGAATATTAAATTATATTATGTGCGGTAGATTCACGCTCAGAGATACCAAAGAGTGCAAGATGAATATGGTGTGAAGCTTGAACCAAATTATAACTTAGCACCTGGACAAAAAATTCTTGTTGTCAGTCGAAAATTGAAATGATGAAGTGGTCTTTTAGTCCTTCTTGGGCTAGTAAACAAATGAATTTGATTAATGCAAGGTCAGAAACTCTCCACGAAAAACAAGTTTCAAGAGTGCGAAGCGTTGCGTTATTCCAGCAGATGGGTGGGTATGAGTGGCATCGAAAAGACATAAAAAAAAGCCGTTTTATTTTCATAATGATGACAAGTTATTTCTTTTTGCTGGTATATACGGGGAATATAATGATGAGAATGGTTGTGCTCTTATTACGAAAAAAGCTAATAATCATCTACAAAGAGTGCATCACAGAATGCCAGTTTTACTTAAATACAATCAAGCTCGCGATTGGTTGAATGGGGAGATCTTTTTAAATCTGAACTTTCTGATGAAGTTAAATATCACTCTGTAAGTGAGTTTGTAAATAAGCCCAGCAACAATAGTTTAAAAGTGTCTCTGATATGCAATAAAAATGAATTATGTGGCTAGATTTTCTTTGTTATTAGCAATTTTACTTGCCCAGAATTTATAAGCAAAAAATACCAAACACCGTTAATTAAGGGCTCAACGATGGCGTCAGTGATCGCTGCGTCAAATGAGGCGCCAGTGAAATACATAACGCAAGCAGCTGCTATAAAGAAATGCCAATTGTATAAATTACTGTCCTTAGGAGTGTGCCTTTATTCTTTCGTATATTCTTTAAAAGATTACTGAAAAACATAGATTTTTATCTCAATTGATAGAATGATAATAAGACTCATTCTAATTGAATATAGAGTGATAATATATAATTATTTTTAAAAAATTAATGGCGGAGAGGGAGGGATTCGAACCCTCGAAGGGCTACAAACCCTTGCTGGTTTTCAAGACCAGTGCATTCGACCACTCTGCCACCTCTCCGTGAATAATTACGCTATAGAAAGTCATATTTTTTTATATTTTAAGCTGTTTTTTTGCTAATGCGAAGCATTAAGTCAGTATTGTAGCATAGAGGTAATTCATAACGTCAATAGTAACTAGAGATATTTTATTTAAATTAATACGGTGTTTTTGTAATGTACCTATATTAGAATGAGAATAATTATTATTAACTAAAAAGAATTAGTAATTCATGCGAAATGCTGACTTAAAATTCATTATTTTTTTTATTTTTTTTATTTTTTGAACCCCGTTTCAGCTCAAGATCTTATTTTAAAAAAAACCACACAAGAAGTGGAAGTGATTGAATCAATTACTGTATTTGGTGTCCGTGATCGTCTTTACAAAAAAGGTGAACTTAAAGACACTATAGCTAAAACAGAACTACTTAATTCTCAAAATTTTAAAGATAACCAAGCCTCTTCATTGACTGATGCTTTAAAAGCGGCTATCGGGATTCGTGTTTCAAATGAGTGCTCATTATGTGGTGCGAAAAGAGTCATGATTAATGGGCTTAAAGGTGAGCACACTAATGTTTTGATTGATGGTATTCCGCTTCACACTATGATATCAGGATTTTATGGTTTGGATGCTGTCGCGATGGCGGGCGTAGGTACAATTGAAATTGCCCGTGGTGCAGGAGCTTCATTGACAGCCCCTGAAGCCATTGGAGGCGTTGTCAATTTGGTGTCTCAAGTACCCACTAAAAATCAATTAGAGCTTGATATTGGTTTGGGGGAATATGGATATAAAAAATCAGCAATGATGCTGACTGGGGTAACTGATTCTGGCGAGAGTCAGATTAGTTTAGTCTATCAGTTTGATGAGCGTGATCAATTTGATGGCGATAAGAATGGCGTCAGTGAGTCCCCATTTCTCAGTAATAATTCCCTAACTATAACTGGCTCTCATGATTTTAATTACGCTACTAATGTTCGGGTCAGAATGAGTAATAGTGAGTCAGAAGTATTTGGTGGGCCAGTTCTTGGCGATACAGCTAAAAGCATCAAGCACTCTCTAGATAGTTTTGATTCAAGTGATAACGAGGAGCTATTTATAGAAGGTAATGTAAAAAATCGATACATTGGATCTCCTTGGCAAACTTTGGAATGGGTAAGTACAAAACGTAGTGAAGCCTTGATGAGTTTATTGCATGATTTTCAGTCACCTTTGAATGTGAATTTTAGCCTTGCTAGTGCTACTCATAAGCAGAATTCATTTTATGAGGGAATCGATTATTATGCCGATGATCAAATGACATACATGGACATACGTTTTAATTATGATGCCTCCGATGAGCATTTCTTTACCTTTGGTTTTGATGGACGATTTGAGGATATGAGATCACGTTCTGAGGCTTTGATTGCAAATATTAACTACATGTCAGATAGTTTTGATTATGATGTTAAGGGATTGTATCTTCAGGACAGCTGGACTCCGACAGAAGATTTTAGCTTGGATTTGGCTCTTCGTTTTGATCGTGTGACTGCTGACTTTATAGATAGCATTGATCAAGATACTGAGATTAAACAATCGTTGCTTTCACCTAGAATTGATATGCGTTTAAGTCATAATGATGACTGGCGGTCCAGACTATCCATAGGAAATGGTTATAGAGCCCCGCTTTCTTTTTTTGAGAGTGATCATGGAATTACTGGATGCCAATAAAGGTTACAAGGTCGATGTCTCTGAGGTAGAGCGATCTATAAGCTATAATTATTCAATAAATTATAGTGTTGATAAGATTATTTCTACTTTCTCTTTTGCCTATACGGAAGTTGAGAATTTAGCGGCATTATCCAGTTCGAACGATGGCGTGCCTGTATTGATGCAACTCCTGGATAAAGCCAGTGTGAATGCAGTGGATTGGGTTACAAACTACCAATGGAATGAGGCTATGAATATTGGCTTCTCAGCAGAAATATTTAATTATAATCCCATATTTAAAAAATCGTTTGCAATTGCACCGATTGAAAAAAAATTATCTTTAAATGGACTTTGGATTAATAAGAAATGGCGTTTAAGTGGAAATATTGACTGGATTGGTGCTCGAAATTTAATTGATTATGGGTATAGTGGTTTTGATAAAAATGATGCAAGTGAGCTTAAATCTCCTGAAGCCCCTCAATTTATAAATATTGACCTAAAAATAGCTTATCAATTGAGTAGTGATCTTCAGTTATATCTTGGGGCATTTAATTTGCTTGGCTATAATCAGGCTGAAAATGAGACTTCACCTCTATTATATGATGCAGATGGAGGCTATGATGTCACTTATATTTTTGCTCCAATGCGAGGAAGAACAGCCTATTTAGGTTTTGATTTAGATTTGGACTTATAAGAATGACAATACGATTATCATCTATTTTTTCATTAATATTTTTGTCACTTGTCTCTTCACATGGCTTCACCTCTGAGCCCCTGGTACTAGAAAGAGCAGCAATATTACCTCCTTTATTCGCGGAGAAATTCGAGCATCTTGATGAGTCAAAACAATCAAATCTTGCCAGTTATCTTGGTAAAAATATGATTATTTCATTGTTTGGTCCAGATTGTTCATGGTGCAGAAAACAGCATCGTGTATTGAAAAGTATTGGCACTGATTGCTCGAACACAGCAATTATTATGATGGGGGTGGGTGCCAGTAAGCGTAAGTTACAAATTGAATTACGCAGAGATAAAAATAAATTTCCTGCATTTAAAATCAATAATAATCTTTTAAATGCTATTGGCGACCCTACGGTTCCTCGATTAATGATTTTTAATCATCACGGGGAAGCTAAAATCAATCTTCTTGGTTTTAAGCCCAAAGATGAGCTTTTGTTATTAATGCGTGAGCATCTTGATGCAGAATGTTAGCAGTATTTTTTGAGATTTAATTTCTCTCTAACTTCGGCTGGACCTAAGATTGAAGATCCTATATTTTTTGATATAGTGATTGCCTGTTCTACGAGCTGCTCATTCGTAGCTAATACCCCTTTCTTTAAGTAGATATTATCTTCTAGGCCTACCCTAACATTTCCCCCACTAAGTATTGCGGCTGAAACATATGGCATTTGATCCTTGCCTATAGAAAACGCTGAGAATATCCATTCATCAGGAATATTATTTACCATGGCCATTAATGTATTAAGATCGTTCGGTGCTCCCCAAGGAATCCCCATACATAGCTGTATTAATACTGGTGATAAGATAAGTTTTTCAGCTACCAGTTCTTTTGCAAACCAAAGGTGACCTGTATCAAAGGCTTCAATTTCTACTTTCACATCGTGATCTTTGGCAATTTTAGCCATAGCTCTGAGGATACTTGGTGTGTTGACCATAACATCATCAGAAAAATTCATAGTACCGCAATCTAAAGTACAAATTTCGGGACGACATTCTATTATATGTTCCATACGTTCTGATGCTCCAACCACATCTGATGTTGAGCTCAGGGGGAGAGGGGATTCGGCAGAACCAAACACAACGTCACCTCCCATTCCAGCGGTAAGATTAATAATTACATCAATTTTTGAATCTCGAATTCTATCTGTCACTTCTTTGTATAATGCAGGAGATCTTGCAGGTTCTCCTGTTTTTGGGTCTCTTACATGACAATGAACAATTGCAGCACCTGCTTTTGCCGCCAATATTGCACTTTCAGCAATTTCTTTTGGGCTTCTAGGAACTAATGAGGATTTATTATGTGATGCACCTGATCCAGTTATTGCACAGGTGATAAACACTTCTTTTGATGGATTTAGTGGCATAATTAACCTTATATTAAAATAGTCAGCATGTATTCTAGTTTATAATTGTATTAGTAAGCTATTTGTTAGAATATTACAAATATCAATAACGTAAAACTCACTATATAGAAAGAAAGAAACTCACTTGCATAATTTAGGAGATTGAATCTTGAGCTTTGACGCACCTGAAAAAGTACTAGAAGGAAAGAATCGTCCGTTTAATGGTAAAGAATATATTGAGTCTCTACGTGATGATCGAGAAGTATATATTTATGGTGAACGCGTCAAGGACGTGACAACGCATCCCGCATTCAGAAACTCAGTTCAATCTATCGCAAAGCTATATGATGCAATGCATGCGAAAAGTACTAAAGGTATTTTAACATGCGAAACTGATACTGGATCAGGAGGTTATACCCATCGTTTTTTCAAGTATGCTCACAACAGTGAGGAGTTATTTTTGCAGCGTGATGCGATGGCTGAATGGGCAAAGATGACATATGGTTGGATGGGAAGAACCCCTGACTATAAAGCTAGTTTTACCAATACACTTGGCGCTAATTCAGATTTTTATGGAAAATTTTCTGGTAATGCTAAGGCCTGGTACAAACGCTCCCAAGAGGCAGTTCCTTTTATTAATCATGCGTTAGTAAACCCACCAATTGATAGAGATAAAATTGCAGATGATGTTAAGGATGTTTATATATCTATAGATAAAGAAACAGATGCTGGGATTTATGTTTCAGGTGCAAAAGTGGTGGCGACCTCATCAGCATTGACACATTATAATTTTCTTGGCCAAAACATGGCAGCTGAAATTAATGATGATTCAATGGCGATTATGTTTATCGCAGATATGAGGACACCAGGAATTAAATTAATTTGTCGACCGTCTTATGAGTTAAATGCAGCTGCAACAGGTTCTCCATTTGATTATCCTTTATCTAGTCGCTTTGATGAAAATGATGCTATTTTTATTTTTGATAATGCTTTTATACCTTGGGAGAATGTTTTCGTTCATCGTGACATAGAGATGTTAAAAGCATTTTACCCGCGCTCTGGGTTTGTTAACGGGTATACATTCCAGAGTGCCACCAGGATGTCCGTAAAACTTGATTTTATTACAGGTCTTTTAAGTAAAGCATTGAAGGCTACTGGCACAGAATCTTTCCGAGGAGTACAAGTTTTGTTAGGCGAAGTCGTGGGTTGGCGTAATCTATTTTGGTCCTTGACCGATGCTATGGCAGGAGCACCAGAGCCTTGGGTAGGTGATGCAGTTCTTCCAAGTGCAAAAGCAGCAGCAGCCTACCGTATTTTTTCAACTGAAGCCTACCCGCAAATAAAAGCTATCATTGAAAAAATTGTCGCCTCTGGCCTCATTTATTTGCCATCGAGTAGCCAAGATTTTAAAAATCCAGAAATTAACAAGTACCTGGAGAAATATGTTCGTGGATCCAAAGGAATGGGACATGTTGAGCGAATAAAGATTATGAAGTTATTGTGGGATGCAATTGGAACTGAATTTGGTGGTCGCCATGAACTATATGAAAGGAATTACGCTGGAAACCATGAGTTAATTAGAATTTCGGCGCTCATGAATGCAAAAGGAACGGGCGCTTTAACAGAAATGGAGGCGTTAGCAGAAGCTTGTATGAGTGATTACGATGAAAATGGTTGGGTTGGTGGTAGTTATCATGACGGTAGTGATATTTCAATAATAGGCAAGTTATAATTCATTTTTTTATATTCATTGAGGGCAGGTATGACAACAACAGCAACAACGTTAAGTGATAAAGCAAAGCCCAGGGGAAGATATCCGCATATCAAGAGGGTAGGAGACTTGTTATTTGTTTCTGGTGTTTCCTCTAGAAGGGTGGAGGGTAGTTTTCGTGGTGCAACAGTAGATGATATGGGGAATACAGAGCTTGATATCGGTGAGCAAACAAAAGCTGTCCTTGAAAATATTGACGATATACTGTCTTCTGAAGGCGCAAGCTTGAAGGACGTCGTAGATTTAACGAGTTTTTTGGTAAATATGAATGACTTCAAGGGCTATAATGAGGCCTATGGAAATTACTTTGATCAGAACGGCCCAACAAGAACAACGGTTGCTGTTCATCAATTACCTCATCCATTGATTTTAATTGAAATTAAGGTAATCGCATATAAACCTTTACCTTAGGAATTAATTATAATTATTTGTTAATTAAGGAATTTTTTATACCATTCTAGGTATCTATTCAGCACATCTTGCTCGTAACTAGGCGTACTGAATGAGTGGTGCTCATCCGGATAAATAATAAGTTGAGTTGGTATTGATAGGTATTTTAATGCCTGATACATTTGTTCTGAGCCAATTAATGGTACGTTATAATCTTTTTCTCCTACCAAAAACAGTGTTGGTGTAGTTATTTTATTGGCATTAAAGAAAGGGGCTGAAACAGTTAGCCATTTTTTGGTATCTTCCCATGGGAGTCCGAGCTCTATTATATAATCTCTAATATATTGGTCATCACCAAATCCACTCAATATATTACTAATACCAGCTCCAGATGTCGCAGCTTTAAAACGATTGTCCTGCGCGATGACATAATTGGTTAGCATTGATCCATAACTCCAACCACCAATCCCAAGCTTTTCTTCGTCAATAAATCCAGTTGATATAGCATAATCTGCAGCTGCCATAATATCTTGACCATCTATATTGCCCCAATCTCCATAGATGGCTTTTTGGAAACTTTCACCTCGACCCGAGCTACCTCTTGGGTTTACCGCTAATACAACATAGTCATTGCTAGCAAATATTTGCCATTGAAGGTAAAACTGAAGATCATATTGGGAGACTGGACCTCCGTGTATTCGGATTATTAGTGGATATTTTTTATCTGGATTGAAATCAATCGGTTTAACCATCATTCCATTGATCTTGGTCCCATCAAAGCTTTTGTAGGAGATATACTCTATCGGGTTAAAAATTCTAGTATCCAAGAATTTATTGTTATGACTGGAAATCTGCTCTAGACCATTATCAGTGACTAAGAATATTTCTTTTGGCGCTTCAGATGTTGCTAAATTTAGTGCTATGGTTCCATTTTTAACAATAAAATCCTTTGAATAATTCGAAATAAAGTATTTTTTGGAAGTGACTAGTTCGATTGATGGTTGCCAATAATCACATAATTGCTCGGTTGAATAACTATCGATGTCCATAGGTGAGGTTTGTTTACAAAAGTCAGAAATATTATTTGTATATCGGACTAGCTGACTGTTTGTGTCATCCTCTAAAACAAAAAATATCTCATTACCGTCCTTGCCCCATGCTGGAAAAGTAGTATTTCTATCTAGATTTTGAGTTATTAATTCTGTTTTCCTCGTATCGATATCAATGATAGCTATTTGAATTATTGAATACCAAAGTAAATCAGGATCCCCGTTTCTCATGTAAGCAATTTTAGTACCATCTGGACTCCATTGTGGTCTTGAGCCCCAATCTGGATCTGCGTCAGCACCAATATGTGTCGTCAATTGAGATGCGTTTGATTCTAAATCAGTAATATAGATATCCCAATTATTATGCCTATCAAAATCTCCTTTTTTTGACGTGTAAGCTATTTTAGTGCCATCCGGAGACCAAGCTGGAAGCTTTTCATCATATAAACCATTCGTTATTTGGTTGATTTTTTTTGTTTTAATAGATATGACATGGATATGATGTTGTTCATTACCAAGATATTCATAGCCATCTTTTTTAAATTGAAAGCGATCAATTACATAAGGTAAAGGCGTCCCTTCTTTTGCTTTCATTTTCGCTTTTGTACTGATAACTAATGCAATTTTCTGGCTATCTGGGGACCACTGAAAATCAGTAATATTACTCTCAATTTTCGTGAGCTGTCGCTTAACTTTGCTTTTTATATTTAATAGCCATAATTGCTGAAAATCAGAAGTTCGCCCTTTCCCAGCAGCTAAATAAGCAATATATTTTTCACTTGGTGAAAATCTGGGCTGCTCCAGAGAAACAGAGTCTTTTATAACTGCTTTTAGTTGTTTTTTTAAAGTATTATGCAACCATAATGAAGAGCTGTAATTATCTTTATCCTCGTTTGCGGAAGTGGTCACATAGAGTAATAATTTCGCAGATGAAGATAGATCAAGAGAATGAGTATCTTGTATTCTATATATATCGCTTGATTTAAAGCCTAACTTTTCAATTTCATTTGCGTAATTATGATTACTGTAGAGTAAAATTAAAATTATTAATGACAGCTCTGTTAATTTTTTCATATCAATATCTATCTTTTTTTAGTGACTATAAGAAATGAATGCTCGGAATTATCAAGGTAATTATTTTAATATTTATTCTTTCATTGAAAAATAAACACTAAACCGTGTCAAACATACTTTTAAATATACATTACGATAAAATATACGACAAAGGTTATTGCATTATATCTCTAGTGTCTTAGGCCAGATTAAACTAAAATAAATAATGATTAAAATAAATGGAAAAACTTACAACCAGAGTCCATTTACAAAAGTTGCCATGGCGGTTGTTGGTATTATTACTCTTAGTATTTTAGCTTTTGTTGGTGTCGTCGCATTCTTTATTGTGGGTGGTTTTGTTTTACTTGCCTCATCAGTTATAGCCGTTCGCTTTTGGTGGTTAAAAAGAAAAATTGGTAAATTCAATGAACATTCCCCAAGAAATAAAAATCAAAGAGAAAATGAGTCTGATATTCTTGAGGGCGAATATAGTGAAGTTAAAAATAAAGAATCTTAATAATTAGATTTATATGTTGAGGAAAAGTTATCTGTCATGGTGAATAGCCAATTGCAAGACTTGAAAAGAAAGAAACGTCGGCAAAGACGACTTCAGATAGCTATCTTGTATGTCGCAGCCGCCATTGGATTAGCTTGGTTTTTTGAATCACAAGCTACCACAACCATTATTTTTGTACGTCATGCTGAGAAAGATCTTACAGTCACTGAGGATCCTGGCCTCACTAAAGCTGGAGAACGTCGTGTCTTTGAATTAACAAGGCAAATGCGAGATGCAGATGTTGTGGCTGGTATCGATGCGATATATTCAACTTCTTATAAAAGAAACATGGAAACAGTAAGGCCCTTGGCTGAAGTCCTTGGGTTGCCTATATTTGAATATAATAAAAATGAACACGAGCAAGTATTAGAAAGAATATTAAGCAATCACAAAGGCAAGATTATTCTAGTGGTAGGACATAGTGACACCCTTGCAGATTTAATGGCTGAGCTTGGTGCAAGTAAATCAGTGCCAAAAATTGAGGATACTGAGTACGATAATTTGTATATCGTTTCGATTCCTTGGTTTGGAAAAACAAAAACAATTAGACTGCGCTATGGGGCACCATATGATCCAGACGAATCAGTAAGATCAGTCAAATAAAGAGAAGGGCGGGTAAAGTGATATTTTAATTTTTACTAAATTCCATGATTTCATAACCCGCATTTACCATCCCTAATTTCGAATATGTTTCTGCAGCGCGTAAATTATTTTTTTCTACATAAAGCCTTATACCACAACAATCACGATCAGAATTGGCCAAATTAACTAGATTTTCATAAAGTGATGAATAAATACCCTGTCTGCGGTAAATCTCAGGAACATATACGCTCTGTATCCACCACATAGTTCCATTTCGCCAGTCACTCCATTCATAAGTAATCATGAGTTGCCCCACTAAATTACCACCAATCTCCATGACCCAATAGATGCCTTTTGTGCGATCATTGATTATTGACGATACACCTTTTGTTATGGTGTTTTTATCGAGGATTTTATTTTCAGTTTCCATTGCCATAGAGATATTATTCTCAGCGAGAGTTGCAATGTCTTTTGGTTCACCCATTCTTATGATGTGAGACATAGATTCATATTCATTATTAGATTCGAATTAATATAATAAGCGAAATTAATCTAATAAACAGTATAATTTAGCCCTATTAAAATAATATTATGTCTCGGTAGCTCAGTTGGATAGAGCACAAGGTTCCTAACCTTGGGGTCAGAGGTTCGAATCCTCTTCGGGACACCAAATATTAGATCAGCTCAGTTAGTGCAAACTACTTGAACTTTGATGTGTTTGGCCTGAGCCATCTAATTGATTGGTGTATTTAGTAGATGATTTTCTTTCAATTACTAAATCAATCATTTGGTTTAATGAGCAGGTGAAACAAACTCCATTTTTACTGCACCATTGATAATAGGTTAAAAATATCTTATTAAAAAAATCATAAAGATTTGTGCTTGAAAATAAGAAATTATTCGGTTTTCTGCCACTATTTTCTATTAGAGTTTCAAGGTGCTTAACATTACAATCAGCCACTTTTTTATCGGCCCGATAATCCGAGATTAACGTTACCTCATCAGGGGTTAATTTAATGTATCTGGAACGATTAAACATTATTTTTGATTGGCCTTTTTTTTGTTAAAAATAATACTCTACCAATGTTAATGATAATTATTCTCATTAACAAGCAATATTTTTTATACTTAAGCTGATTTAAAGTAAAAAAGCGTGAGAGGATAATATAATGATATTTATTTATATTCATGGTCAAATTAGACAATGAGGATATTTTACCTAGCTTTATTTTTGTTCACTTTCGTTGAAACTACTTTTTCTGATGAAAATAAGAATGATATTTTACCGTCCTCAATCATTGGGGCAGGAGAACCACTTCACGGTAAGATGATTAATTACTATCCATCTGATGTCTTGACTGAGGGTTATCTTTCCATGCCACAAGGTCTGGGCCCCCATCCTTCAGTAATACTAATCCATGAATGGAATGGTTTATCGAAAAGGGTTAAAGAGGTTGCGGATTCGTTTGCAAAAGAAGGTTACTTGGCGATGGCAGTAGATTTGTATAGTGGAAGAATTGGCCAAAATCGCAATGAAAATATGCGCTTAGTTCAAGAGACACTGGCACAACCGAGCATTATTATAGATAATTTGAATGCAGCAGTTCAAATGCTGAAATCTAGAGATGATAGTAATGGCAAATTGGCAACAATAGGATGGTGCTATGGTGGAGGGGTCGCTTTATCTTTTGCAATGGGCGGTGATGATCATGAGGGTACGGCAATTTTCTATGGAAGATTGGTGAATGACCCTGAGCGTCTAAGGCATGTTGAGCATGATTTCTATGGGACATTTGCTCGCAATGATCGTGGTATACCAGTCGCGGAAGTAGAACAGTTTGTCGAAACTCTTGATGCCATTGGTATTAATAATGATGTTCATATTTATGATGAAGTGAATCATGGTTTCTGGCTGCATGTTGACCGAGATCCAGAAACAAATACTTCGCCTGCTATTGATGCATGGAAGCGCCTAAAGACGTTTTTGCATGATAACCTTTCGACTTCACCTTTGTGAATAATTAAATGGATAAATCAATAATAATATTTTTAGCAATTCCAGTATTTTTTATAATGATATTGATTGAGCTTGTCTATGGAATAGTGAAAAAGAAAAATACGTATCGAATTAATGATGCATTTACGAGTATTTCAATCGGTTTAATTAGCCGTTTTCCAGTCGTACTTAATCTGGGTTTTCAAGGCGCCATATTTATTTATTTTGCAGAGCAATTCAATATTGATTTAATGCCAAAAAATGAAGTAATTACTTGGTTGATAGCTTTTGTTTTATATGATCTCTGTTACTACTGGATGCATCGTTTGCATCACGAAATAAGAGTTCTTTGGGCGACTCATGTTGTCCATCATCATGGCGAAGATTTTAATTTGGCAACAGCATTAAGACAAACGAGCACCGGTTTTATCTGGAAATGGATTTTCTTCCTTCCAATGATCATGATAGGTATACCTGGTGAGGTTTTTGTTTCCGTGGCTGGAGTTAATTTAGTTTATCAATTCTGGGTCCATACTAGGCATATTGGTCACCTTGGTTGGATGGAAAAAATATTTGTCACTCCAATGAATCATGGCGTACATCATGCAAAAAATAAAGAATATATTGATGCAAATTATGGTGGTGTATTTATTCTATGGGATAGATTCTTTGGCACTTATATCGCAGAAGTTGATTCGATCAAGCCAATCTATGGAACAGTGTCAGAGCTAAAAAGTTGGAATCCTATCTGGGCAAATATGCAAGTTTTTTATCAAATGATAAAAGATACATTTGAGACCAAAAAAACATCTGATAAATTTAAAATCTGGTACGCAAAAACTAATTGGAAACCAGATGATCTTGCAGCTAAAGCACTTGGTGATTCGACTATTATGACTCCTAAAAAATACAATCCAGTCATGACGCTATCAATGAGGTATTTTACAATATTCCAATTGATCATGTTAATCGGGGCTTCTGCGGTCGTTCTATTAACTCTAGCTCAACAGCAAAGAATAGATACGCTTTTTTATGCCATTATCACTGTTATTTGCTCAACCTTTACTGGAATGTTGATCCAAAATGGATGGTTTACGTTTAAATCTTTTTTTGTGTTCTCGATTACACTTTTGTGTTTAATAATGCTCTCACCATTCATGAATCTTAATCTTCTGGCTACTCAGTTTTTTGTACTTTATGTAGGGTTAAATACTCTTTTCACTGGCCTTGTTGTGTTGAAAAAAGATAACCCATTAAAGCAAGTGCTTCATGAGAGATGAATTAAATTTACATAAAAATTATCTAGCATGATTGTGACATCTAAAGATGAGTCTCTTGGGCTAGATGGTTTTTATAAGGAATCTGAACTCCCATTACTCATCAAACGCAAGGGCATGGCGATATGGAATGATGGTGTTGTAGAGATACTTGATCGAAGGAAATTGCCCCACTCGCAAATATACATTAATTGTCATAATACTGAAGAGGTAGCAACCGCAATAGAGGAGATGGTTATTCAGGGAGCTTTTTCTATTTCTATTGCTGCTGGTTATGGTTTGGCATTATCTGCTCAAAATTCCATTATATCCATGGATGAAATTTGCCATGCTGCGCTCAGGTTAAAAAAAACAAGGCCGACAGGGTTGGCCCTATCTAGAATTCTTGATTTATGCATTATCAAAGCAGAAAATGCCATTAAAAATAATTTATCTGTGGCAGATGAGATAATCAAAACCACGGATACAGTGGCATCTAATTTGGCTATGCAAGCACGAAAGACTGCCCAATTTGCTCTTACAAAACTCAATAGTGGCGATACATTGCTAACTCATTGCTTTCCTGATCGATCATATGTGTATCTTCTGATGGAAGCCAAATACAATAATATTATGCTGAATGTTATTTGTAGTGAGACAAGACCTTATTTACAAGGTACAAAGTTATCTTCTTGGTGCGCCTCTGAATTGGGCTTCAATACCTACGTGATCTCCGATGGAATGGGAGGTGCACTAATGAAGCAAAAAAAAATTAATGCTTTTATTACGGCTGCTGATACTGTCTGTATGGATGGATCTATTGCGAATAAAGTAGGGACATACCAATATGCATTAGCAGCAAATTCAAATAATGTGCCATATTATGTATTGCGCCAATCTGGCCCGGATATGGAATATAACAATGGCGATAGTGTCGTTATCGAAGAACGATCTGGGGATGATTTGCTATTTATGAAAGGTGATAGAATAGCACCTGAGGGTGTCCAAGGCTTATATCCGTGCTTTGATATTACCCCCCCTGAGTTGGTTAGCGCTATAATTACAGACAGAGGTATATTTGAGCCTCATAAAATTAGCACATATAAAACAAGTAAGGCATTTTTAGACAGCCAGATATAAGGTGATCTCAATTGAGTAAAATTTTATGACAAAAGTATGGCCAGAAACTAAAGATTTACCAGACGCAAATGATCCGACTCGTTCACAGTATCGTGCTCTCCGATGTATTCCTGGTGAAATAGCACCTAATGTATTAGTTCCTGGTGACCCTGGAAGAGCAGCTAAAATCGCTTCTGAGTGGCTTACTGGGGCAAAATTAATGATGGTACAAAGAGAGTTCCACTCTTACACAGGTGAGTATAAGGGTATGCCAGTTTCAGTGATTTCTACCGGTATTGGTTGTCCTAGTGCTGCAATGGTGATGCAGGACCTTGGTAAGCATGAATGTAGAAATGTAATTCGGGTAGGCACAGCAGGCTCTTGCCATATAGATGTTAAACCAGGAGATAATGTTATTGGTATCGCCGCAGTCAGAGATGAGGGTCTTACGGAGAAGTTTCTACCAGCAATTTATCCAGCAGTTGCAGATCTAAAGGTCATCAATGCACTGAAACTAGCGACCAAGAAACAAAACATTAAAACGCATACTGGTGTGGTGCATACATCTGATGCTTTCAGTAGTCCGAAGCTTGAGAAAGATATCCAGTTGGCACAAACGGCGGGAATATTAGCTTTTGAGATGGAGGCGGCGGCAATTCTGATGTTAGGTGCTCTCTATAAGATTAGAGCGGGCTGTATATTTAGTATCGATGGTTTTGTAAAAAATATTTCCGATGGTGATGTTAAACCCGACTCTAGTGCATGCAATCGAGGAATTGAAAGTGCTATAGAAAGCTCACTAGAAGCCATGTTGATGCTTTCCTAAAGAGATTATTTATTATGTTATACCAGTCTGAACGAAAACTTATTATCACTACATTGAAAAAAATGGTGGAAGTAGGTCTGGTAATCAATACTTCAGGCAACGTTAGTATCAAGATCAATAATCATTTTTTAATCACTCCAAGTGGGGCAAGTTATAATGCTCTATTGCCAGCTGATATATTAGTAATGGATCATAATAAGCAAATTATTGAAGGAGAGTTATTGCCCTCATCTGAAACAGACCTTCATTATTCTCTATACGAGAATCGAAGTGATATCAAAGCAATTGTGCACACGCACTCACTTTATGCCACAGCAGTCTCAACTATAACTGATGAGCTTCCCGCGATTCATTATCAAATAACTGATTTAGGTGGACCAGTACCAGTAGCACCTTATGAGACTTTTGGCTCTCCTGAATTAGCAGCTGCAGTAGTCGATAAAATAGCAGGTATGAATGCAGTTTTAATGCAAAATCATGGTGCTGTTACTATTGGGGGTAGTCTCGAAGTAGCATTACAGAGATCAATTTTACTCGAATGGATAGCGTCATTATATTTAATTTCAATGCAATCTGGACAACCAACATTTATTGATAATAAAAAATTACAGAACGTAGTCCAGCAAAAACAAAAATATCTAACCTTAAGACAAAATAAAAAGAAATAATCATAATATTAATTTTAGGATTAGCGATCAAATCGATTGGGAAAAATGTTGCAAAAAGATAATTATGATCTGGGAATTACAGTAGATAGTGCAGATGCGTATCGTTATTTCATAATTGGTCTTGATGAATCTCTAGGTTTAGATAGTTCAGGTATAGAGAGTTTTATAAAAAGCCTAAGTTTTGAACCTGATTTTGCACTTGCCTATGCCTTATTAGCTAAGCAATTAGCAATATATGGGTCTCCAATTAAAGCTAAGCAGTATTTAGATTTAGCACTACATCATAAACATAAGTCCTCTTTGCGAGAGCAAAGTGCTATCAATATTATCTCTATGCTCATAGAGAATAAGACCTCTTGCTTGGATGCAGCGCTTGAGCATATTCACGATTATCCAAATGACACTATCATACTTCCTTTAATAGTTGGTCCATTTGGGCTACTGGCATTTTCAGGTTCTTTGTATTGGCGCGAGAGAAATTTAAAAATTCTTAAGGGGGTAGAGTCATCTTTTTTTAGCGATGATTGGTGGTTCAAAACAACACAAGCTTTTATGTTTGTCGAAAATGGTGAAATTAAAAAAGCTTCAACGTATGGCCAAATAGCTTGGGATATAAAAAATACAGGTAATTGTGCACATACTTTGACTCATATCCATTATGAGTCATCAAAATATAAAGAGGGGCGTCAATTTATAAAAGAATGGAGGCTGTCTTTCAAGGATAGCTCTAACATGTTGCATCATATCGAATGGCATAATGCCTTGTTATCTTTGAAGTTAAACAAAAAAGATGAGATATTTCCTATCTTTGAAAAATTAATTTCGAATAAAGATGGTGTAGCTCCTCTAGAGTACTTAGCTGATAATATTTCATTACTGTGGTATTGCATTATTGAGGATATAATTATTCCTCGTACTTGGAATAACGAAATGCACAAATACATCGATAAATACTTTCCCGATATTGGCTTTAAATTTGTAGATTTGCATCGTTCAATGTTGGCAGCAACAGGCTCATCCGAGGAAAGAGAAGCTTATTTAAAGTGGATTGAAACAGAAGATAATAATGCTAGATCAACACTTACAGAGTTGACCCAGGGTTTTATAGCTTTTTTTGATGGTAATTACTCTGATTCAATCCGTTATTTAGAAAAAATTGAGCCTTTTAATGCGATTTATGGCGGTAGCAATGTACAAAGGTATATCATCGGTGAGACAAATAAAATAGCTCATTTACAAAAAATATAAAAAATAAAAAAATTTATATCTATTATATATTTATACTACTTAATTGATAATTCAAATGAGTATTATCATAAATTTTTGTATTAAATAAAAACAGTATTGAAAGTGTATGATGTTGTAACAAACATACTCGCCCATTCCTGCTAAAATTGTTTCTGTTTTATAGTTATTGTTATGGAAGATAAATATGTATAAAAAACTAAATAAAATTCTCATTAAGTTTGTAGAACTAGGCTATATTCCAGATTTTTTAGTAAGATCTGGGATTCGTCTATTACTAAAAAAGAGATTAAAAGAAATCAGTAGCTCAAACTGTGAAAAGGCAGATGAGCTTCAGTCATCAATGGTATCAATGATGCTGGGATCTCCAATTGCTGTTAATACTGATTCTGCGAATGATCAGCATTATGAGGTTCCTGTCAATTTTTACAGTCGTATCCTTGGTGAAAGATATAAATACAGCTGCTGTCTTTGGGATGACGAGACTAACAATCTTGATTCTGCTGAAATAGCGGCACTTAAAAAATCATGTGAACGTGCTGAAATAAGAGATGGATTCAAAATACTCGATCTTGGCTGCGGTTGGGGCTCATTATCACTATGGATAGCAGAAAACTATCCTAATTGCTCAGTTACATCTGTCTCTAATTCATCAACTCAGCGTGATTTTATTGTGAATCAGGCTATTACAAATAATCTTTCTAATGTCAGAGTCATTGTAGCTGATATGAATGATTTTGATATCGAAGATAAATTTGACCGAATTGTGTCTTTAGAAATGTTTGAGCACATGAAAAATTATCAAATATTATATAAAAAGCTATCTGGGTGGCTAGTAGAAGATGGGTTATTTTTTATGCACATATTTTGTCACAAATCATCTCCATATGAATTCTTGGACAAAGGGGTGAATGATTGGATGACTCGTTATTTTTTTACTGGCGGAATTATGCCAAGTGATGACCTACCTTTGTTTTTTCAAGATTCATTAACTATCCAGAAAAGGTGGCGTTGGAATGGATCACATTATGCCAATACGAGTAATGCGTGGTTGAAAAATATGGATCAAAAGAAAAATGAGTTAATGCCAATAATTGCTGATGTTTATGGCCATGATTCTGCACAAAAATGGTGGCAAAGATGGCGAATCTTCTTCATGTCTTGTGCTGAATTATTTGCTTTTAATAATGGCCAAGAGTGGTATGTTGCCCATTATTTATTCAGTAAATCAGCGAAAAGAGAATAGTTTGAATAATGTTATAAATTTTGTTTGTTTTCAGATAGGTTGGTTTGCAGCTGTGCTAAGCGCTGCAAATAATTCACCATGGACTGGCGTTTTGATTATCGCTTTGATTATTGCCTTGCATTTATTTAGATCATTGAATCCTATAAATGAGTTATTTTTAATTTTATTCGTAGGATTATTAGGTGGAATGCTGGACAGTTTTTTTGTTTTCTTTGAATGGATATCTTATCCCTCTGGACACATACATGAAAATCTCACTGCTTATTGGATTATTGCAATGTGGATGTCTTTTGCTACAACATTGAATGTCTCCATGGCGTGGCTTAAGAAATATAAATTTTTATCCATACTATTTGGCTTTATAGGTGGACCATTAACATACTATGCCGGTTATAATCTTGGCGGCATATATTTTCTCGATTTTAATTCAGCAATGATTGCTTTAGCTTTTGGGTGGGGTGCTATTATTCCACCTTTATTATTTTTAGCAGATAAGTTTAATAATTCATCAACTATAAAAACCCCTTTAACATAGAGAGTATCAAGCATTGAATGAGTCCATAAGACGAGTAGCCCTATCAGTCCTGTTAATTCTAATGGGAGGATGCAGTACGCAGAATAATGACTTAAAGACTGTCAAATACATCGATGTTGAAAAATTCATGGGAGATTGGTATGTCATACAAAGTATCCCAACTCTACTAGAGAAAAATATATTCAACGCGATTGAGAATTATAAGCTTAACCCAGATGGAACTATACAAACTACATTCACATATAATGCCGGTGGATTTGATGGTAAGCGAAAAAAATTTTCACCCAAGGGGTTCATAGCTGAGGATGGCTCTAATGCAATCTGGGGAATGCAGTTTATATGGCCCATAAAAGCTGATTATAGAGTGATTTATGTAGCGTCAGATTACTCATACACCATTATTGGCAGAAATAAGCGTGATTATTTATGGATTATGGCCCGTAAACCATTTATGAGTGATGATAACTTAAGACTCGCATTTAATTTTATCGAAAGTGTTGGTTATGATTCAACAAAACTAGTGCCTGTTCCTCAAGATTGGCCTTCTGAATAACTAAAGTTTTCTTCTGAAATATTTGATTATCTTGATTGATTTGGGTTTAAAAGAATGAGTGGCAAAAAACATAAGATTGCAATCATTGGTGCTGGTGTAGCTGGAAATGTAGCTGCTTATTATCTTAATAAAGAAAATGATATAAAAATATTTGAATCGAATAATTATATTGGTGGTCACGTAAATACCATCGATGTCTCAGATGAAGATGGTGACTTGGCTATCGATACAGGGTTTATTGTTTTCAATGATAAGACTTATCCAAATTTTATATCTTTAATGAATGACATTGATCAGCCTCATCAGGATAGTGTGATGAGTTTTAGTGTTACAAACAAACTTAAAAAAATTGAATATAATGGATCATCACTTAATGGTCTTTTTACACAACGGTCTAATATATTTTCTTTTTCTTTTCTCAAGATGATAAAAGATATACTCAGGTTTAATAAAAATAAACATAACCAAACACAATTAAATCAATCATTGTCTGTAGGAGATTTCTTAAAAGAGAACGTTTATTCGGTTCAATTTTCAGAAAATTATTTGCTTCCAATGGCAGCTTCTATTTGGTCTGCTGAGCAAAAAGAAATATTAGATATGCCAATCAATTTTTTGCTTAATTTTTTTAATAACCATGGTTTGTTGCAGATAAAAAACCGTCCACAATGGATGGTTATTCCTGGTGGTTCTCGAGAATATATTAAAAAATTATCTTCAGGGTACAAAGATAAAATTATCTTAAATGCAAAAATTGACTCTGTTACAAGGCATAAAGATTTTGTTACAGTTAAGGAAAAAAATAAAGCATCAGAAGATTTTGATTATGTTTTTATCGCTACTCATAGCGATCAAGCATTGAGTATGATTAACGACCCCTCAGATTGTGAGCATGATGTATTATCAGCAATAAAATATCAGAATAACGAAGCAATATTGCATACTGATGTATCTCAGATGCCATCTAACAAAAGAGCTTGGGCTGCATGGAATTACAGAATTAATGATACAGACAATAAGCGCGTCAATGTAACTTATAGTATGAATATATTGCAAAATCTTAATAGTAAAACACAATATTTTGTAACACTAAATAATAACGAAAATATTGAGCCTAAGAGCATTATAAGTAAATTTAACTATTCTCATCCAATATTTAATAATGAGACCATTAAGGCTCAAGCAAGACATAAAGAAATAAACTTTAGTCCTCGAACTTTTTATTGTGGAGCTTATT
Organism: uncultured Woeseiaceae bacterium; assembly: GCA_964275745.1. Classification (GTDB taxonomy): domain Bacteria; phylum Pseudomonadota; class Gammaproteobacteria; order Steroidobacterales; family Woeseiaceae; genus SP4260. Next base: position 21,002 of record CAXYCT010000003.1, read on the forward strand.
GGCGTAATGGTTTTCATGAAGATGGGGTTGTAAGCGCTAAAAATGCCTTAACACACTTCAAAGAACAGTTATTACGATGAAGAGTGCTATTTATGAAGGCTCTGTAATTCATTCAAGAGTTAGCCCAATTCGGCATATTTTCTCGTATCGTGTCTTTATGCTCTATCTTGATCTAGCAGAATTACCAACTTTATTTAATGATTATATGTTTTGGGGTGTCTCTCGATTTTCCTTGGCTCGTTACAGAAGGGCGGATCATTACGGGGATAGCCAAAAATCATTGGATCTTGTTATACGTAAACTCATTAAAAAAGAAACTGGTACAACGATTACAGGACCAATTCGCTTGCTGACTAACCTGAGTTATTTTGGGTATTGTTTTAACCCTGTTAGTTTTTATTATTGCTTCGATGAATTTGAGGAATTGCAATATATTATTGCTGAAGTCACCAATACCCCTTGGGGTGAGCGGTGTTGTTACGTATTGAGTGATAATCTGAATAATACCGGGAGCTCGATAAAAAAATATCGTCCTATAAAAAAAATGCATGTATCACCTTTTATGCCTATGGAGGTAGATTATGAGTGGACGTTTACAAAGCCAGAACAAAAAATAAATGTCAGTATGGGTAACAGTAAAGAGGGAAATAAATTTTTTAATGTTGGCCTAAGTATGAAAAAAAATTGCATTTCTTCGTCTTCTCTAGCTCGCATCCTTTTGGTTTATCCAGTAATTACACTGAAAATAATATTTGGCATTCACTGGCAAGCACTTAGATTATGGCTAAAAAAATGCCCTGTTTACGTCCATCCATCAAAGACATAAATACTAGAATAACCCTAAAAAAGACCTATAAAATGAAAACTAAGATTATTAAAAAAAATTTCCATTTATCCAAATTAGATAAATTAGCAAAGCGTTTAATTTATACCAAATTAGCTAATATTACTGTCGGTCAGCTAGTGGTCTATGAAAATCAACAAAAACATCAGTTTGGTCCTGACGGCTCTTCATTAACTGCTGAAATTTATCTACAAGATGGTAAGTTTTTTTCCGAAGTTGCTTTTGGTGGTTCTATTGGAGCAGCTGAAGCTTATATATTGGATTATTGGTCAACTAATGATCTCACTATGATTATAAGAATACTATTGAAAAATCGTTCTGTTCTTGACGGATTTGAGAGTGGTATAGCTAAACTGGTTAAGCCTGTTCAGAAGTTACTTCATTGGTTTAATAGAAATTCGCATTCTGGTAGCCGAAAGAATATTGCGGCTCACTATGATCTTGGCAATGATTTTTTTCAAATCTGGCTTGATAAAAAAATGATGTATTCATGTGCTGTATTCGAGGACTCTGAAAGTACTTTAGAGGAAGCCTCAACCATGAAGTTAAAGCGTATTTGTGAAAAATTACAACTAAAAGAAAGTGATCATGTTGTTGAAATTGGTTCTGGGTGGGGAGGTTTTGCAATCTACGCAGCTCAAAATTATGGTTGCAAGATAACAACAACGACAATATCTCAAGAACAGTTTGAGATGGCGAAAAAGAGAATAGCACAAGCGGGGCTCTCTGAAAAAATTACTTTATGCTTGGATGATTACCGCGATCTTGAAGGTCAATATGATAAATTAGTATCGATAGAAATGATTGAGGCAGTTGGTCACAAGTATTACAGAGATTTTTTTAAGAAGTGTTCGGCTCTGCTTAAAGAAGATGGTTTGATGGTGCTACAGGCAATTACAATTGCTGATCAACATTACAAAAGAACAATTAAATCTGTTGATTTCATACAAAAATATATATTTCCTGGCGGATGCTTGCCATCAGTTACCAATATGGCAGATGTTATTACTGAAAATACTAATTTAAGAATGATTAATATTGAGGATATTGGTCCTCATTATGCTACAACATTGAAGTGTTGGCGTGATCGTATGTATGAAAATATAGAGAGTATAAACACTATGGGGTACACAGATCAATTCATTAGAATGTGGCACTATTATTTATGTTACTGCGAAGGGGCATTTATTGAGCGTGTGATTGGTGATGTTCAGATTACTGCAATAAAACCAAAAAATAGAGATAATATTTATTTAAAATTTTAACTATTGAATGCTTCTCATTGTGAGTGAATAAATTGACTATATTGACAAAATATATTGAATATATGGATGGAAATCATCTCTTAGAAGGCTTTATGGCGTGGGATGATACCGTGAAAATAAAAAAACCAGGAATACTGGTTGGCCATGCATGGGCAGGCCGTTCAGAGTTTGAATGCAAAAAAGCCATAGAATTAGCAGCTATAGGCTATGTAGGTTTTGCTTTCGATATCTATGGTAAGGGCACTAGAGGCAAGAATAGAACCGAAAATGCAGCTTTAATGAAACCTTTTCTTATTAATCGTGAATTATTACAAAGGAGAGTAATGCTGGCTCTAGATGTCTTGAGTTCACAAGCTCTGGTTGATAGCAATAAAATGGCAACGATTGGGTATTGTTTTGGCGGATTAGCCTCACTCGATATGGCAAGATGTGGGGCTGATATTCTTGGAGCTGTGAGCTTACATGGTAATTTATCTTCACCAAGTAATACTAATGGAAACAAAATTAATGCAAAAATTTTGGTACTGCATGGCTGGAAGGATCCGACGGTGCTGCCAGAGGATGTGGTAAGTTTTGCAAAAGAGATGTCGGCAATGTCGGCGGACTGGCAATTGCATGCTTTTGGAGATGCTGTGCATGGGTTTGCAAAAACTGGCACCAATGATCCAGATCATGGGATGCTCTATGACGAAATATCTGATCAACGATCCTGGAATTCAATGCGTTTGTTTTTAACAGAGATTTTTTCTTAAGTGATTAAGTTTGATTGTTTTTTCTTAAAGCTTTTCTAGCTATCCCATATAGAATTAACCCAAAAGCCAATAAGCTAATAGTCAGTATCCAAGCATCTAAATTAGATTGCGCAGTTATCCACAAGCATATAATTAGCGCCATTGTTGGTATGGTATAGCCTCCAATTAGCTTATAGGCTCCAGCCTCAGTTTCTTTATCGGCTTTATTTTTTATTATAGGAAGGGCCGAAATACTGACTATGTATGCTAATAATCGTGTAAGAGAACTTGCAATTACTAGATAAACGAACGATCCTGACAGCGCAAACACCAGACTCAATGCCCCTAAAAATAAAATTGAGTTACCCGGCGTGGCATAATCTTTATGGATAATTCCAAACCACTTGGGCAATAAATTCTGTTCAGCTAGAGCGAGGGTCAATCTTGGAACAGCAAGCATATAGCACCAAGATTTCCTCCAATTGAAAATACCGCAGCCAAGGTCATCATGATTATTCCCGTTTGTCCCAAAAGGGTGTCACCTAGAGCCACAAGAGCGCCCACATTGCTTGAGTTCTCTGGAACGACCGAAACATAAACGACCATAATCATAAAGTAGAATAAGCATACAAATAAACTCGTCTTTGCCATAGCTTTTGGCAGTGAGGAACGAGGATTTTTAGTTTCACCCGAAATAAACGTTGCACCTTCGAATCCTACAAAAGCATAAATGATTATTAGGACGGTTGGGCCAAGCCCCTCCATTGGTGGGAGTGTCGCATTACTAACAAAATCAATGGGAATATATTGAAACCCAAGAAGAATCACTATGAGGATTGGTGTTAATTTTACAAAAGTAAAAAATACGAGCATTTTTATGCCATCTTTGATGCCCGTATAGTTGATCCATGTGAGTAAACTACAAACGCTGGTTATGAGAATGACTCGTCCGGGCCACTCCCAAACCAAGGCCATATAGTGCCAAGATAGAGGGCAAGAGCATTTGAGTTTGCCGCAAAGGCGGTTGCACGACTTATGTATAGTATCCAGCCGGTACTAAAACCAACAGCAGGGCCAAAAGCTGTTGTGGTATAGAGTACTGGACCACCTGAATCTTTAAAGTAGCTAGCTAACTGTCCAAATGTGAGTACGATCGTTATGATAGAAATACCAACAATTAGAAACAACCAAGGACTTGCGGCACCGGCTTGCTCTATGACGATAGAAGGTAATGTGAATATACCAGAACCAATTGTTGAGTTAAGAGCAATTAGAGCTATACCAACTGCACCAACTGCTCTTAGTAAGTAACTTTTTTTCTTAGTCTCATTGGTGATATTATTCAAAGCTAAATTTCCTTATTCATATTAAAATAACATTCGCGTTTAAGCACATAAATGTTGAAAATTTTAATATTTATGTGACTTAAAATATGGTGAATACTATGTGTTTAAATTTGACTATACCGAAGAAATGCTTTTATTGGTTATTTATTTTGTGGGCACTTTTTGGTTTCTCGATTACAAATGGCGAGAGTTTTGATGACAATCCCCTGAGTAGAATAAATAATTATATAGAATACTCATCTATATTTTCGAGCTCTGGACAAGTCTCTTCAGATGACCTGAATAATATTATGAAATCAGGTGTTAAGCGGATAATTTATCTTGCTTATAGCGATCAAGATAGATCCTTGCTTAATGAAGATCGACTGGTTAAAAATCTTGGTATGCAATATATACATATACCAGTCGAATGGAGTAATCCGGAGACTGATGATTTTCTCTTATTTGCAGCTGTGATGCAGCAAAATCCTTCAATGCCTACATTGTTGCATTGCCAAGTAAATTTTCGTGCTAGCGTCTTTAGTTTTTTGTATCGTGTAATTTATTTGGAGGTTGATATAAAAAAAGCTAAGTCAGATATGGACATTATCTGGAGACCAAATGAGACATGGACGAAGTTTATTTTTCAAATACTTGAGATGAATAACATAAATCCTGCTTGCGACGAATGTACTTGGTAGTCATTTTTGGAATTTTATTAACCCAAAAAAAGGATTTTTTTTAATTCCCAAATAACTCAATATAAGTGGACGGTATAGGTTCATTATTTGCATGAGCAGGAATATATTGACTATTATTAATGGTGAAGTTTATTAAAAGATTACACTTTTGATTAATATTTATTCCATTTAACGGGGTAACATTGGCATTACTTGCAATTCCATTCTGACTTAAATGAGCTTTACTAAGAAGCCTATAGCGGTTGTATTTAGGGCAATGTTTTTGCCATTCCTCCTCGCCTAGGACTCTCTGTGCAGCTGTATAATTCATCCCATAGGCTTCAACATTCTCCTCATAGCCAGCATTTGAGATTAATTGTATGATCTTATCATTTTCATCTTGTTTAAAGGAAACTTCTAAATTGGAGAAATACTTCAACTACTTTTTTATTGATTATTGCTGGATTGAATCTGGATTTTTTTATCGCCTTATAAATTTCTTGTATATAAACCTCATCACCAGCTTGATTTTTATAGCAGAGAGCTTGATCAAGTTTTTTGTTTTTCTTAATAATGCCTGAACAACTAATTAGAACTGATGTATTACCTTTTATTTCAGGAAAATTTAATTTAGAGAGTAGGGAGTTTTCTTTTGCTTCAAAGTTTGCTGATCGACTATCAGCAATAACTGTGCTTGTAAGCATGATTGATAAAACGAATAGATAAAAATAAGATGTCATTTAGATTCAGCTATACACTGACCTTTGAATAAAAACCATTGAAGTTTAGTATTGTTATCTTGGATAAAGCATTGGCCATTGTCACTGATTGTTAGTCGATAATGTATTGGTTTGGGTGAAGTTCGATCATTTTTGTATTTCTCTTTCATTGCTGAGTTTTGTTCTATAATTAAAAGGCTATTTGCCAAGAAAGCTGTTTCTGAAATATTCACTTTTGATCCATTGGATGATGCACTAATAATCTGTTCAATTTCCAACTTAACTTCAGGATCCATATTGGTTAATAAAGCATTTACATCCTGCTTGGTTACCAGTAAAAAGCAACTTGATAAAATTGTTAAGGTAAAAAAAATTATTAAAGGAGATTTCATTGGTATTTCTCCAATGCAATTTTATTACTAAGCCATTGTGGTTTCATTATCTTCATCGAATCAACCCTATATCGCTCTATACTCTGCTCTGATAGAGAAGAAGCAACAGAAGGGCAGTTATTTGTATCTCGAAAATGGAGTGCGGCTGCAAGTCTGTTTTCATTGATATCCCCTAATTCATGTTGTAAATCATCATCGATCAAGCAGCCTCTTGGCATATTCATATTACTAGCATTGGTTCTTGGCGAAAATCCGTCTGCGTAATCACCAAATCCTTTATTATTAATACCTTTAAATTGTACCGTAAAGTAGGTTGTACCGCAGTTATCAGCTGGATAAAAGCCATAAGGTTTTCCGCATGTTTTTGCTCCTATAAGAATTACCTCTACATCTAAACCAATAAGGCTATTAATAATTGACTCACTTGCAGAGCAGCTATCGTTACCCGAAATGATAAATACTCGATTATTACCAAGGCTTCCATTATTTAAATTTAATGAGGGCAAAGGCGTATTATTGTTCATTGATGATAACCCAATTGTTGAAGAGTAAAATGGTATTCCATTAATTGCTGCCCCTGTGATCGGGTTGGTAGCTGGATGCTTGTCATTGAAGACCATTTTTTCAAATATCTTTCCAGCAGAAGCAGATGGTCCTGCGATCATATACGAAAGCTGATTAGCTATTGCTAGAAATCCACCACCGTTGTATCTCAAATCAAGGATAAGATCATTTATTTCTTTTGATTGAAGCAGTGTTATGGCGTCAAACAGACCTTTTTCGGCGGTTGCAATATGGTCATTAAAAAGTAAATAACCAACTTTACCCGTGTCCGTATTGATCACTCCAGTTTTTTGAACAGGTGTTTTTGTTATATTTGTTGAAGTCATTGTGACGCTCTTGATATCTCCTGAAGAGTTCTTTTTCATGGAAAAAACATGCGTTTGACCAGAATTTGGAAATAACAAGTTATTTAATTGAGTGCTAGTTAGGTTGTTGATATCTGTACCATCTATTCTGATAACCTCGTCACCTCTTTGAAGATTGACGATAGAAGAGGTAGCTGGAGAGTTGGGTTCTGTATAGGCAACAAATACTCTGGTATTTCTTATTAACCATTCTGCACCATAACCAGCCGCTACTCCTGATTGAGAGAGTTGGTACCATTCATTAGAATTTATAGTGAAGTGGAATTTGTCATTAGCAGTTTTAAGCTGCATAAAATAATCTCGAGTATCGAATGGTGCAGGATCCTGGTCAATGATTTCGTCATACCAGAGATAGGTGTTATTACTGAAGGATCTAAGAAAATTATTTTCATCTAATTTTGTGCCTTCTGTATCAAGAAAAGTTAAATTGGTTGCTGGATTTATTCCATTTCTAGGAGCTACACATTTATCTTTAAAGGTGCTTGATGGTAAGAAGATATTCTGTTGCCACTGATTGAAAGGAATGATGGTTTCTGCATCGCTTGAATCGTTCCCACCGCCACAATTTGATAAAATTAATGCCAGGCACATCACTTTGAAAGTTTTATTTAAGGCGATCATTGTTGATTGTGATATCTTCTTGTTACCGAAATGATTAAGAAATTATAATATGATTATGTGCTATTCCAATAAAATAAGAGAGTTTTAATATGTCAAAAAATAATACCGAAAAATTAGACAGAAGAAAATTATTATCCTCAATGCTTATAAGTGGATTGAGTTTACCTGCAATTGCTAGCGCCAATGAATTGCAAGCTTTGGATGATAGTAATAAAAATTCTTTATTGTGGGCAATTGCTTGGAAGGAGACAGCCGCTGAATATGGAGCGTTATGTCATCAAGCTTATAATTTAGCTCGTTTTAAAGTTGAACAAGCTCTCAGAAATAAAGATTCACAATCAAAGCCACTTGCTGTAATTACGGACATGGATAATACACTTATTGGCGCAACCAGCTACTGGGGTTATTTGATTAATAACGGTATGGATTTTTTTGATGATTCTATTTGGGATCAATGGTTACCAAAGAATAAGATTACCGCGGTACCTGGGGCAAAAGATTTTCTGAACTACTGTCATATCAATAAAGTAGAGATATTTTATGTGACGAATCGAAATCAAGGAGAGAAAACATATCAATACGCATTGGATCAATTGGATTATCTGGGATTTCCATATGCTGATGAGGATCATTTGACTGTTAATAGGCACTCTTCTGATAAAACACCAACAAAAGATGCAGTCAATAAAACTCATGAGCTGGTGGTCATGTTGGGCGATAATCTCAATGATTACAAACGAGATTATTATGTTGATGGTATTGAACTTCGTTATCAATTAATGGAAAGAGATCGAAAAGAGTTTGGTGATAAATTTATTCTATTACCGAATCCAACAGATGGTCATTGGGTTAGAGCTATATTTGGTGATTCTGAACCACTTCCAACTGAAGATAATAGAGATATACTAAAGGCTGCAGCAACCAGACGAGCATGGAATGGAAGTTAGTAAAAAATTGTTGTCCCAGGAACGCTATTAATATGCATATTTTATTCATTACAGAAACACCTGATAGACCAACAATTGAGACTTTTATTGGATTATATAAGAGGAATATTGAGCTTACTGTCATCTGCAAAAAAAACGCTTCAAATGAAAATTTACTGAGAGAACAAGGCATTAAAATACGAAATCTGACTATAAAACGAAATATTGACTTTTCAGTCATAAGCAAACTCAGAGATATAATAAAGAATGACAACATTGATATTGTTCATACTTATACCAGTAAGGCTCTGAGTAATGCTTGCTTTTCATTGCTAGGGCTAAAAACAAAGTTAATTGCGTATCGAGGAATTGTAGGTAATGTCAGTTTTTTTGATCCAATCTCATGGCTTAGATTTTTAAATCCAAAAATAGATCGTATAATCTGTGTTTGTGATGCTATTAAAAATCACTTTTTGGAAATGCGTCCTCATTTTCTAGCAATGCCCATTGAGCGACCTGTAACAATCTATAAAGGACATGATCTGGAATGGTATAAAGATGAACCGGCTAACCTTGGTAAGTTTGGTATTCCAAAAGAAGCTTTTGTTGTCGGTTGTATAGCAAATTCAAGACCAAGAAAGGGCGTTGAATATTTAATTGAGGCTCTCGATTTCATTCCGCCAGAGATTCCTGTCTATCTTTTATTGGTGGGAAGAATGAAAGGCAGGAATATAGAAAAAGCAATTTTTAAAAGTCAAAAAAAACAATATATTTTTACACCAGGCTTTTGTGATAATGCTCCTGCGATAAGTGCTGCTTGCGATGTAGTTTGTCTGCCGTCTATCAAACGCGAAGGATTGCCAAGATCAATTATCGAGGCAATGGCTTATGGCACGCCACCAATTGTGACTAATTCAGGCGGAAGTCCTGAGTTAGTTGAGGATGAAAAAAGTGGACTGGTGGTTCCGATTAAGGATGCTAAGTCTATTGCAAAGGCAATCATTAAATTATTTAATGATGATGAGCTAAGAGAGTTATATGGCATCAATGCTATTGAGAGAATAAAAAATGATTTTTCTAGTGAAGTGACGACTGATAAAACATTAGAGATTTATAAGCAGCTCTTATCTTAGACTGCCATGAAAGGAAACCAATCGTCCCTCAATTTTTGACCATGAATCATATTATGCCCTGGAAAGGGCGGTGAAGTTTTGCCAGGTCTTTCGGCGTATCTTATATCATCGCCTATAAATCTTAATGAGAGAACTCTTCGCCTGTGCTCTGAATTATTACCTCTTGCACCATGAACGGCTTTGAAATGAAAGGCGATAGCATCACCCGGATTCATGTCCCATTCTAAAATTGGATATTTCTGAGGGTTTTTGTCTGGTTCAGGTACGGGGATAAAATCATTATTTGATGTGTAAAAATTATCTCCAGAAAGCCATTTTGTTGGCAACACAGGTTTGGGCCATTTATGCGAGCCAGCAATTACCCTAAGAGAGGTATTGATAATTGGATCAACAGGAATCCAAAAACTTACATTCATATCCCCTTGAGTGAAATAGTATGGGTCATCCTGATGCCATGGTGTATCAGTATTTGATCCAGCAGATTTATATAAAACATGGTCATGAAAAAATTGAACCTTATTTGACTTCATTAGCATAGCAGCAACTCTAGATGCATGAGATTTTTTTATGACCTGTTCAAATTCTTCAATTTTTGTCCAGTTACAATAGTCATCAAAAAACCTGCCTTGCTGATTTATTTTTGAATTTTCGGCAGCATACTGACTGGGATTTATTAAATTGAATTCTATTCCTTTGGTAATTGTTGGGATCCAATCAGAAAATAAACCAGGAATTAGCACGGCACCATTATTTTGAAATTCTTCAATGGTTTTTTTAGGAATGAGGTGCATTAATCGATTTTAGCAATTCACCATTGTAAGTAAAGAAACTATAATTTATTAATTTAATAAATCTCTTTGTTCTGGCTGCCAATGCGTTAAACTGATGTGAGCTGATCCAACACCAATTGACCTAACCCACTTAGCGGCAGCATCAAGTGTAACCCAAGATTTGACTTTTCCTTTGTAAGTCTCCGCAGTGATGTGACCATTAGGTGTATTAGCTTCTATATGAAAGCGAGAGCCATGACCAATTATTTTGATTTTTTTTATGGCGCCGGCCGATACCATTGCTCTAAGCATTTTTTCATCCATTTTTAGCTCTCTCTTTTTGTTCCATATATTTCAGTTATGTCTATACCACTATCATTGCAGTGTTTTCTTATCAGCATTTCGATCATATTGGCAATGCTTCGATGTTCTTTGTTAGCCGCTATTTTAATTCCTTCTTTTAGTGGCGGGGAGATACGAAGATTAAGAGTGGCTGTTTTCATAATACTATACATACATTATACAAATAATATTGAATGTAACGCATTTAGCTATAATTGTCAATTATGGCATTAATTATCAATTGATTGGTATAAAAATCCTTACTAAAAATTACTTAAATTTAGTTTGACTTTGTTTTGAATTAGATCAGGATGAAGAAATTATTGAATTGAAATTGATGTATTTACAGTAACTATGACAATTAATCCTGAAGAAATAACAAAAGCAAAAAAAACAAAGCAAGGCTTAATTGCCGCCTTAATTGCTTATGTTTGTTATGGGCTTCTACCAATTTATATTAAATCTGTTGACATGGTCCCTTCCATGGAAGTTCTTGCGCATCGTATTATTTGGTCTGTACCTTTTGGTCTGCTAATAGTGCTTGGACGTAAACAACTTCCGGAGATTAAAGCCGCTTTTGCCGATATACGTATTATCGGCCTTCTCTTTGTCACAGCTTTGTTGATTGGGATGAATTGGTATATTTATATATATTCAGTGCAAAGCAATCAAGTATTGCAGGCAAGTTTAGGTTACTACATTAACCCTTTGTTTTATGTTTTGGTGGGAGTAATTTTTCTCAAAGAGCGACTTAGATCACTTCAAGCTGTCGCAATTTCAATTGCTGCAATAGGAGTTTTAATTTTGACGTTAAGTACAGGGCAGTTTCCCTGGATAGCTATAACTTTAGCAGCATCATTTACTGTTTACGGAGTAATTAGAAAAAATGTTGCCGTTGGTGCGATGCCTGGCCTCTTTATTGAGACACTAATTATATGTCCTTTAGCAATAGCTTATTTTTACCACATAACTCATGGTGATTTTGCAATCTTTGCCAACAATGATTCCTCATTGATTGTATTGCTACTTTTGGCGGGCCCGATTACTGTAATCCCTTTGCTTTTATTCGCCGTTGCTGCCAGAAAATTGCGATTAACTACTATCGGAATGATGCAGTTTTTATCGCCAACAATGCAATTTATCGTCGCTCTTTTTTACGGAGAAACTTTATCAATACCAAGTATGTTGTGTTTTGTTTGTATTTGGTTAGCTATATCAATCTTTATATATGATGCAGTGACTAAAAAAGATATTAATTCTTATTAATACTTGGGTGGAGTACTGGCTAAAAAACTTTGACTTTATAACTAATAAGTCTTTTTTCTGTACGGAAATATTTCAGTTATCTTTACAAATACTTACAAAAATCTAGGAAGGAAATACTGTAATTTATTGACTTTTAGGGGATAATATTTAAATAAATCTGGGAGAAACACTAATGACTACTAAGAAAAAAAATACTAGAATCGCGATTCTAATTTTAATTTTGTCGCTTGTCCTTTATTTTTTTCTTGGCAAACTAAAGCCCGAACCAGAAAAAAATGATCAAGAATCAAAGCCACCAATAGTATCAACATTAATTCTAAAAAAAGAAGAAGTTAAAATCTCAGTCGATAGTCAAGGCATGGTGGCTCCGTTAATTGAAACGATCCTTAGTGCAGAAATCTCTGGAACTATAGTTGAGATATCACCAAAGTTCTTAGTAGGTGGAATTTTTAGTAAGGATGAGATCCTGATGCGAATTGATGCCACCACCTATCAAGTCGCCCTTGACCAAGCACTTGCACTCAAAGATCAAAGACAAAATGAATTCGAAGATGCTACAAAAATAAGAAAACAAGGCTACTTATCTGAATCTGATTATCTATCAGCTGTCACAGCCTTGGCGGTTGCGGAGTCTGGTTTCGTAGTGGCACAACGTAATCTCGATAAAACGCAGATAAGATTACCCTATGATGGAATGGTGAAAGTGAAATCAGCTGATCTGGGTCAATATGTAAATATAGGCAAACAACTTGGCATTACATTTGCAACTAATTATGCAGAAATAAGATTACCTTTATCTGATAGAGATTTAGTTTTTGCTGATCTTCCAACTTCGAGTGAGATATCAGGAGAAGGTCAATTCATTGGTCCAGAAGTTGATCTTATTATTGGTCAGTCTGTAACGCAAAAAATTAGATCTGGCTTTATAGTTAGAAGCGAGGGTGTTGTTGATGAAAAAACAAGAATGACATTTGCGGTAGCAAGATTAGAGGATCCATACAATCTAAAGAATCAAGCTAATACGCCTATTTTACCAGTAGGAACTTTTGTCTCTGCAAGGATTCACCCGAAAAAGGACTATGAATTTATTAAAATACCACGCTCAGCGATCATCAATAACAGACAGGTCGTCCTAATCGATGACGAAAATAAAATTTACTATCAAGATATAGTCTTAATTAGGACCGATAAAGAATTTGGATATGTTATTGATGGAATCAGTGATGGACAAATGATTAGTACCACCAACCTAAAAGATGGCATAAATGGAATGAGCATCAGAATGGATCAACAATAATTTATCAAAGTTTAATCATGAAAAAAGAGAATCAAAAAGAAGGAATAATAGGATGGTTTGTTAGAAACCCTGTCGCTGCGAACTTGTTAATGGTTTCCATCATTGGTCTTGGATTGAATTCAAGTTTTGACCTGAGAAAACAAACGACCCCAGATTTTAATCTCAATTATGTTTCAGTGAGAGTTCCTTATCTTGGTGCTGCGCCAGAAGAGGTTGAGGAGGGCGTTGTTATAAAGATTGAGGAAGCCATACAAGATACGAAAGGTATTATAAAAATCAAATCTACAGCTTCAGAGGGAGTTGGCAGTGTAAGGGCCGAGGTTGAAATTGGAGTTGATATCAATGAGGTACTTAATGAGATTAAAGCGAAAGTAGATGCAATATCTACATTTCCAGAGTTAACAGAAAAACCAGTTGTATATAAAGTTGAAGCCCCTCAAGGTATTTTATTCGTCTCTATATTTGGTGATATAGATGAATATCAGCGAAAAAATATTGCTCAAGATATAAAAGATGAATTATTAAATTACCCTGAAATAAAAAGCATAAATATGATGGGTGATCGTGACTACGAAATTAGTGTTGAAGTTACAGAAAACACATTACGTGAATATGATCTAACAATGAGTGAGATTTCTGAAGCAATTAGAGCGTCGTCAATCGATTTGCCAGGTGGCAGAATAAGATCTGAGGGAGGAGATATCCTGCTGAGGACTAAAGGACAAGTCTATACCGGTGAAGAATTTGGCGAGCTTGCTCTGAGGACATACCCAGATGGCTCTAGACTATTACTTTCTGATATCGCCGTAATAGATGATGGTTTTGTGGAATCAAATTCTTGGGGTCGGTTCAATGGAAAGCCCTCTTTAGATATGGAGATTCTCGCAGCCGCCGCAGAAAATGAGATTGAAACAGCCAATCGCGTAAAAGAGTATATAAAAGAACGTTCAGCAACATTACCAGATGGTGTTGAATTAGAGGTTTGGGGTGATAGATCTATTTATCTCCAAGATCGCCTTGACATGATGACAAAAAACATGGCTCAGGGTGCATTATTAGTTTTTATAGTACTGTCATTATTTCTGCGTATGAAAGTAGCATTTTGGGCTGTAATAGGTATTCCCATAGCTTTTTTTGGTGCTTTATGGCTGATGCCATTGGGCCCATTTCCTGTGACAATAAATTTAATAAGTTTGTTTGGCTTTATTATGGTGTTAGGAATTGTTGTTGATGATGCCATTATCATTGGTGAGAGTATTTATACAAAAATACGAGCTGATGGTCATAATATTGAAAATGTAATTAAAGGCGCTCAAAAAGTAGCGGTACCAGCAACTTTTGGTGTGTTAACTACCATCGCTGCCTTTGCACCAATGTTATTCGTAACAGGTTTTGGTGGGCCTTTCTTTAAAGCTATGTCTGTTGTGGTTATCTTATGTCTCTTTTTCTCGATTATCGAATCTAAACTCATACTTCCTGCCCATCTTGCTCATGCAAGAATAGACGAAATTGATGAGGATGTTATTTTTTCTCCATATGCAAATATTCCATGGTACAAAAGACCATCAAGATTATTCCAAAGAGCAAATCGCAATATTCAAAATAGTCTGAATTATGTGATTGAGAATAAATATGCACCATTGATCAAAAAAGCAGTTGAGAATCGTGGTCTTACCGCAGTTTCTTTTTTAGCTGCATTGATTGTCATAATGGGCGTGCTCAATAGTGGCCTTACAAGATTCATGATTTTCCCAGAAGTTCCAGGAGATTATGTTGTTGTGGAGCTAACCATGATTGATGGTTCACCGTCTCAGTTGCGAGATAATGTAATAAATAGAATTGAAGCGCATGCCCTGGAATTAAATGAAGAATGGCTTATTACTAATCCTGGAGAATTGCCACCAATAAATAAATTGGGCGCATACACAGGCGGTATGACTGATTTAGGTACACCAACTGGTGGAGATGGAATTGGATTGCTTGTTGCTGAATTGCCATTTGACAATAGAGAGGTCACAGTTCTAGAAGTAGAGAATATGTGGCGTGACCGAGTAGAGGAAATGCCAGGTGTAAAAAAATTAACCTTCGATTCTGGTAGAAGTATTGGTGGGGGTTCGGACTTAGGATTTAATATTATTGGCCAAGATATCAATCAACTAGAAAGATCTTCCAAAGCATTAGAAAGAAAATTAAAAGAATACAAGGGTGTATTCGACATCAGAAGTTCACTGAGTGTTGGCGGTGAAGAAATTAAGCTTGATGTCAAGCCTGAAGCTGAAACGCTGGGGTTCTCTATGGCATCTGTTGGTAGACAGGTTAGACAAGCTTTTTATGGTGAAGAAGCACAACGTATTCAGAGAGGAAAGAATGAAATTAAAGTAATGGTGCGCTATCCAGAGGGAGACAGGAAATCAATAGATAATCTTGAATCAATGAGAATACGAAATAATATCGGGGATGAAGTTCCATTTTCATCAGTTGCAACTGCAAGTTTCGGTAAAGCTTATTCTCAAATTCAACGTGAAGATGGTGAGCGTGTTGTTACTGTTTCGGCAGATGTTGATGCTGCAAGCGTTCAGCCTAGGGCCGTAACAGCTGATATTACAAATAACTTTCTCCCTCTACTGAGAGAGGAATTTCCTGATCTTAAATTTGATTTAGAGGGCAGTAGTAGCGAGACAGTAAAGTTACTGAGTGAACTTACAACTGCCTCAATAGCGGCTTTATTTTTAATTTATGTGCTCATTGCCATACCGCTTCGCTCTTACATTCAACCAATTATAATCATGGCTGTGATACCGTTTGGTTTAATTGGGGCTGTTATTGGGCATATTGTATTTGACGAGGCAATTAGTATGTTTTCTTTGTTCGGTCTAGTTGCATTAGCCGGGGTGGTGGTCAATGACAGTATTATCATGGTTGATTTTATTAACAAAGCACGAGAGGAAGGCATTGAGCTTATTGATGCAGTTGTTAAGTCAGGGACTCAAAGGTTTAGGGCAATTACACTGACTTCCCTAACCACGGCGATTGGATTAATGCCGATAATGCTAGAGACAAGTACCCAAGCACAATTTGTTATACCAATGGCGATATCTATTTCATTTGGTATAGTCTTTGCCACTGTTATTACATTATTCTTAATTCCATGCCTGTATGTTATTCAGGATGATTTGGTAAGTAAATTCAAACGGACTGAAGACTTAACTGAAAGCACTGCTACATGAAATTGGTTTTCATACTCTTGAGATATAATCGAGTCATGATTATGACTCGATTATAGAATCTACAATTAATTTATTTCGCCGCTTTTCTAGCTAAGGTTTCCTTGATCACCTCATCAGCAACATTCTTTGGTGTTGCTGCGTAGTGAGAGAACTCCATCCCAAATTGCCCACGACCTGAAGTCATAGTCCTTAAATCACCAATGTAACCAAACATATCTGCCAAAGGGGCGCTAGCACTTACTCTCGTTCCAGTAGGTCCAGTATCCTGGGATTGAATCATACCTCGTCGTCGATTGAGGTCACCAATAACATCACCTACATGATCATCTGGCGTGTAAACATCCACTTTCATGATGGGCTCCAAGAGTTGAGGGCCAGCTTTTGGTATAGATTGTCTGTATGCAGCTTTGGTGGCTAATTCGAAAGCCATTGCAGAAGAATCGACGGCATGGAACCCACCATCCATTAATTTGAAGGTAACATCAAGTAATGGGAATCCAGCAAGCGTCCCTTCATCCATGCTTGTTTTAAAGGCTTTCTCGACAGCAGACCAATATTCTCTGGGAACATTTCCTCCTGTTACATGCGATTCAAAGGTATAACCACTATTTTGTTCACCTGGCACAATTTCGTAATCAATTTTTGCAAATTGACCAGAACCACCAGTTTGTTTCTTATGGATATAAGTATCTTCAACTGTCTCTGTGATTGTTTCACGGTAAGCGACTTGTGGTTTACCCATTTCTACATCAACATTATGAGTGCGTCTAAGAATATCGACTTTAATATCTAGATGAAGTTCACCCATCCCTTTGATAATAGTCTCCCCTGAATCTTCATCAGTAGCGACTTGGAAGGATGGATCTTCTTGTATCATTTTGTTTAAAGCGATCCCTAATTTTTCAGTGCCCGCTTTATCCAGAGGTGAAATTGCAATAGATATAACAGGGTCAGGGAAAACCATAGGTTCGAGTGTTGCTGGCTTATTTTCATCAGCCAGTGTGTGTCCAGTTTTAGTATTCTTCATCCCTAATAACGCTACAATATCACCCGCTTGAGCGAAGTCGAGCTCTTTGCGATCTTCGGCATGCATTTCGACGATTCGTCCAATTCTCTCAGTTTTTCCAGTAAAAGTATTGAGAACGTTATCGCCTTTTTTTAGCATTCCAGAATAGATTCGAGTAAAAGTTAGTGCACCATAGCGATCGTCCATTATTTTAAAAGCTAAAGCACGTAGGGGCTTAGCAGGATCAACTATAGCAAACTCACCTGTCTCATTACCTTCCATATCAACTTCAGGTTGAGGTTTTACTTCAGTAGGGCTCGGTAAATAATCTACAACAGCATTAAGTACATTTTGTACGCCTTTATTTTTAAATGCAGAGCCACAATAAGTGGGGAAGAATTCCAAGTTAATGGTTCCTTTACGAATGCATTTTTTTAATTCTTCGATGCTAGGCTCTTCACCGTCGAGATATTTTTCTAGTAGGTCATCATCTTGTTCAACGGCAGTCTCGATTAACTTTTCTCGCCATTCTTCAATTGATGCTTCCATTTCCTCTGGCGGATCTACTATTTCAAAATTTGTCGGGTCATCATCGCCACCCCATATCCATGCTTTTCTTGTCAATAAATCCACAACACCTTTAAAGTCATCTTCAATACCTATTGGGAGAACCATAACTAAAGCATTGGCACCCAAGATATCTTTGACTTGCTTAACCACTCTAAGGAAGTCAGCGCCTACTCGGTCTAGTTTATTAACTAGAATAATACGCGCAACTTCAGATTCATTGGCGTAACGCCAATTAGTTTCAGATTGAGGTTCTACACCACCTGAGCCACAAAAAACCCCAACACCACCATCAAGAACTTTTAGTGATCTGTAGACTTCTATAGTGAAATCAACGTGACCCGGTGTATCAATAATATTTAGGCGATGGTTATCCCATTCACAACTAGTAGCAGCTGATTGAATAGTGATACCTCGCTCTTGTTCTTGATCCATGAAATCTGTAGTTGCAGCTCCATCATGAACTTCACCAATTTTGTGAATTTTTCCGGTTAATTTAAGGATCCGTTCAGTAGTGGTTGTTTTGCCAGCATCTACATGGGCGAAAATACCAATATTTCTATATGTATTTAGATCTTTCATGACTTGTGTTCGCTTTTTATATGATTTATAGAGTTATTAATTATTATTTAAAACAATATTGCGGGCGCATATTATCAGCGTTAAGAGAGCTAAACCACTGAAATATACTAAAAATAAGAAAAGTATTTTCTTAAGAAGTAATTATTTTTGGAGATTTTTTTCAATTACACTTAAATAAATACAATTAATGTAGTAAATTCAACCAATCAACGGACTTTTGAAATATAATAAAGCTCAAAAATAATTATTAATTTTATTGTAATAAAGGTAAAGGATTATGGAAAATATTAGTAGGCGTAGGATTTTACTCTCAGGTGGCGCGTTATTAGGGGCGAATGCACTTTCAATGCTTAATCCGTTATCTAACCCTTTATTTGCTGCAGAGGTTATACCGAGACCATTTGAGCTTGTACGCGCTGATAAAAATGAAAACCCATATGGTCCTTCAAGAGTTGCATTACAAGCAATTAATGAAGGCATGGATTTAACGAATAAATATGGTGGTGGAAGTCGTCGTAAATTAGTTGAATTGATAGCCAAACAAAATGGAGTAACTTCTGATCATGTTGCTATGGGGACAGGCTCAGGAGAGATACTTAAAACTGGTGGCTTAATTGCAAGCTGGGAAAAAGGGTCTGTAGTTTGTGTTGACCCAACCTATCAAGATTTGGTCCGTTATGCTTCTAGAGCAGGCACTGAAATTATAAGAGTACCTGTGGATGAGAACCTAGCTTGTGACTTAGAGGCAGTTGCAGCAGCTATAAGGCCCGACACCAAGATGGTCTATCTTGTTAATCCAAATAACCCGATTCCAAATATAATTAATAAAGATGCATTAAGAGATTTTGTATTAGAGGTTTCGAAAGATAGGTTAGTTTTTGTCGATGAGGCATATTATGAATTCGTAGAAAACCCTGAATATGGCTCAATGATTGACCTAATAGCTGAAGGTCATCGAAATATTATTGTGGCGAGAACCGCATCAAAAATTCATGGCTTGGCTGGCTTGGCCGTCGGTTTTGGGTTCGCTCATCCTGATCAAATAAAGCAAATTAGAGAGCTAAGGACAGGAAAAAATAATACTCTTGGTATTGAAGCGGCATATGCAAGTTACCAAGATCAGGAATTTCAAGATTATACGCGAAGACAAAATAAAGAATCATTAAAGATAGTTGAAGAGATGCTTAATGAACTGAACGTTCGTTATATTAAGTCGAACGCTAACTTTACTTTCTTTGAAACAGGGATACCAGTTAGGGAGATAAATACTGCTTTGTTAGAGCATGGTATTGCCTCAGGAAGGCCTTTTCCACCGTTTACTAATTGGTCTAGGGTCAGTATGGATAAGCCAGAGCATATGCGCTATTACGTTCAGACCTTTAAGCAATTATTTGGTGATCGTATTATGGATTCAGCGTCTTAACATCGCCCACCACCTAGCAATATTTAATAAGCTCATAAGTGAGGCTGATACATATGTTAAAGCTGCAGCGGTAAGGATTTTATAGGCATATTTTTGGTCACCCTCTTTAAGGATATTACTATCATTTAAGAGTGGTAATGCTCTTTTGAAACTTGCGTCTAATTCAGTTGGTAAGGTTACAAAATGAATCAATGTAGAAGATAGTAGAGTTACAAACCCCGAGAGAAATACGATAACACTTAATCCTGGCACTTTCGTTATGATACCTATGAATGGTGAAATCATTAATACACCAGCACCAATCTTTTCGATGCCTCTGGACATTTTTACTAATTTAGTTCTAAGTCTAAGTGGTCCATAATTCTCGCCATCTTGAATGGCATGACCGACTTCATGTGCAGCAACAGTAATTGCTGTTAGTGAATGACCATTGTATTTCTCCTTGGTTAATCTCACTACTTTTTGCGTGGGATCATAGTGATCACCATCTTCAGTTTCTTCTACCGTCACATGTTGTAATGATTTTTTATCAAGCAAAAAACGTGCTAATTCTGAACCCGTTCCAGAGTAACGATCTTCTGGCAGTGAATATTTTTCTAATACTCGCTTCACCCAGACGCCCGGAAGAAAAACTAGTGCTATAATAATGCTACCAAGTAAGATAAATGCCATAATTTTAGTATAATATATTTATGAGTTATTAAGTATTTAGTCTGCTAATTATAGGTTTTTTTAACAATCTTTGGTAAATGGAACAATCATGACATCAAAAAGAAGCCCTGAAACAGATATTGCACAAGCATGTCGTTATCACAATGCAGAGACTGGGGCGATTATGCCATCTATTGAGCCCTCAACAACTTTTGCACGCGATGATCAATATAAGTTAATTTCTGAGCATTATAGTTATGCCCGGGATGAGAATCCAAGTAATGTAGTACCTGAGAATATGCTAGCGAAGCTTGAGGGTGGTGAGGAAGCTCTGTTATTTAGCTCTGGTATGGCAGCTGCTGTAAGTGTTTTTCAAGCATTAAGCCCCGGTGATCATGTCATTGCACCAACAATTATGTATTGGGGCTTAAGAGGCTGGTTAGTT
The DNA here is from genome assembly GCA_964275745.1 of uncultured Woeseiaceae bacterium. Lineage (GTDB taxonomy): Bacteria > Pseudomonadota > Gammaproteobacteria > Steroidobacterales > Woeseiaceae > SP4260. Next base: position 42,143 of record CAXYCT010000003.1, read on the forward strand.
GATTTTTCTAAAAAATGGGGATTAATATTAAATCTTTATGATGCCGCTGATCCCGATGCTTTGAAAGATTGCGTTATTGATGGGCAAACAAAAATTATATGGATAGAGACACCTTGTAATCCGACATGGGATATAATTGATATAGAGTCAGCAGCTAGTATTGCAAGATCATGTGGAGCTAAATTGATAGTTGATTCAACTGTATCAACTCCAATACTAACTAGACCATTTGAATATGGCGCAGATATTATCATGCACTCTGCAACAAAATATTTAAATGGCCATGGTGATGTTGTTGCCGGTGCCTTGGTTTGTAAGAAAAAAGACGAATTTTGGAATAAAATTAGGCAAAATCGTATTCAATATGGAGCTATAATAGGATCATTTGAGGCGTGGCTATTGCAGCGTGGAATGCGAACGTTACACCTTCGTGTGATTCGAGCTAGTGAGACAGCATTAAAAATCGCTCATCATTTTGATGGTCATAAAGATGTTCATCAAGTGCTATACCCTGGGTTGCCTGAGCACCCAGGTCACAGTATTGCAAAAAAGCAGATGAGTTTGGGTTTTGGTGGAATGCTATCTATGCGAATTAAAGGTGGTGAGCAAGTTGCTTTGAGAATTGTAAAAGCATGTGAAATTTTTATTCGTGCCACTTCACTTGGTGGTGTTGAAAGCTTGATTGAGCATCGCTTCTCAATAGAGGGAGAGGGAAGCCCAATACCTAAGGACTTAATAAGAATATCAGTCGGAATAGAATCCGCAGATGATTTGATACAAGATTTAGAAAATTCATTTTATAAATCTATATAAATCATATATTTATTATAAATTTTTAATGTAATTAGTTTTAATTATTTAAGGTTAAACCACTATGAAAAAAATATCAGATAATATTAATTTTGCAGCAAATAATGGCCTTTTAGATAGAAGATTTATTTTAAAAGCTGGACTTGGTATTGGAGGTGGGCTGATGTCTGCATCTGCCTTGAGCTCAGAAGGTAAGGATAGGCTTCCGTGGATGAAGCAACCTGGAATGCCTATGGGTCAGTCAGGGCCATCTCGGTATGAGGAACATATTAAAAGAGAGGGCGTAGGATCTCAGCCTGGTACGACAGGGTCGGGCGCCTCAAGAACACCAATTGAGCATCTTGATGGGATTATCACGCCAAGTAGGCTCCATTTTGAGCGACATCATTCAGGAATACCAGATATTGACCCAGCTCAGCATAATCTCCTTATTCATGGCCTTGTTGATCGTCCTTTGTCTTTCTCAATGGAGAGCTTAGCCCGTTATGAGCATGTTTCAAATATCCAATTTATAGAGTGTTCAGGGAATAGTGGTGCAATGATCTCCCCAAAACCATTACAAAGAAAAGCTAGCAATCTTCATGGTTTGGTTTCTTGTAGTGAGTGGGGTGGTGTTCCACTGAAAATCCTACTTGATGAGGCGGGTATTAAACCCAAAGGTAAATGGATCGTAGCATCAGGTTCTGATGCAGCCATGATGAGCAGAAGTGTTCCATTAGAAAAAATTATGGATGATGCCATTATAGCAACACATCAAAATGGAGAGCCATTGAGGCCTTCTAACGGTTATCCTATGAGGTTATTCTTGCCAGGATGGGAAGGCAATGCTTGTGTGAAATGGTTGAGAACCATCAAAGTAACCTCAGGGCCTTCTATGACAAAAGATGAGACGTCTAAATATTCAGATTTAAGAGATGATGGAATTGCTGAATTATTTACATTCCCTATGGGTGTAAAATCTGTCATCACTAGCCCATCATTTTCATTGAATCTTGCTGGTCCAGGAATATATCAAATAAAAGGTATTGCTTGGTCGGGTTCTGGAAGAATTAAAAATGTTGAGTTATCTGCTGATGGAGGAAAAACATGGGCAGAAGCTTTACTTGATGAGCACATATTGCCCAAAGCTTTAACACGTTTTCGATCCGCATGGAAATGGGATGGGGCACCTGCGACTATAATGAGTCGAGCAATAGATGAGAAAGGTAATGTTCAGCCTACAAGAGAGCAATGGTTTGTTGGTCGAGCAAAAATACCTTTTATCATTTCAATGCTATACAAACTTGGGGCGTTAATACCGCGGGAGAAATAAACAATGTTTATCTCTAAAATGATGAAAATCGCAGTGCATATTATTGTTGTTCTAATTGCTCAAAATATTTTTGCTGATGATGTTTTTGATGGGGTTAGCCCTGAGCTTGGAGTCGTAATTTCAAATGATTATATAGAGCAGGTTGACTTTGTAGTCATGCCAAGTGGTGATGGTTTGCCTAAAGGCTCAGGCGATGCTCTCGCTGGTAAAGTCTTATATAATATCCATTGCATGGCTTGCCATGGCCCTGATGCAAAAGGTGGCATCAATGGAGATTTAGCTGGTGGTCATGGCACAATAAGTGGTCCAATCCCGAAAAAAACAGTAGGAAGTTATTGGCCCTATGCCACAATTATTTTTGATTATATTAGAAGAGCAATGCCTTACCAATCACCAGGCACACTTAGTAATAATGAAGTCTATGCATTGACCGCTTATATACTTAATTTAAATGGCGTCATTGGTGAAGACGAATTGATGACTGCAAAGACATTACCTATAACTAAAATGCCTAATAGTGAAGGATTTATCTGGGCTTACTCTCCCTCCAAGTAATGATGGAAGCTAAATCATTACCTTTAAAGTACTGGGAAAAATTTGGCCATAACGCTTTAGGGCGTTGGTGTTTTGCCAGGCTTGTGTGCTGGCGAGTTCCTTATTTTTCATCTATATCGCCAACATTTTTGACTTATTCTAAAACATCGGTAGCAGTGAGTATGGAAAAAAAAAGGAGAGTTACAAATCACCTTGGCACCATACATGTTATTGCTATAGCGAACCTCTGTGAACTCGCTGCTGGGACTCTTATGGAAGCCGGTTTAGTGGCATCAATGCGTTGGATACCCAAAGGCATGAATATAAATTATATTAAAAAGGCGAATACCACCTTAATAGCTACAGCAGTTATGCCAGAGGTAGTGGAAGGAAAGATAGCTGACATCATAGTTCCAGTATCAGTGTTAGATTCTAATGGAGTCGAGGTTGTTCAAGCTGATATAATTATGTATCTTACTTCTAAGCGATGAATTAATCGGAAAAAAATTGGAAACATTATATGCAGCAAAATGACAATATTGAAAATAAGCCAGAAGATCACGATGTTAAAGAAGGTTATGATTATGAGGCAAATATAAAATCTATCCCTATCTGGAAAAGATTGATGTATATGATTATTTTCTCTATAGCACTCAGCATATGTCGGGCACTCATATTTGGAATTGCAATATTACAATTTTTTTCGGTGCTATTCACATCTAACGCTAATAAAAAACTACAAAATTTTGGACACTCAATAGGACTTTATTGTAGTGAGATTGCAGATTTTTTGACTTATTTTTCAGAAGAAAAGCCATTTCCATTCGATAGGGATTGGCCTACTGTTTAAAAATAGTTTACAACCGCGGACTATCAATAAAAATTTCTTAAAAGAGTATGGTCAATCTTCTATAACGTTATCGATATCCATACCTATCTCAATAGTATTTTTTATTGACTTAGTTCATGAATGAGAATCTGCCAATGCTCTAATGCATCAAAGAATGATTTAACTAACACTCGTTCATTTAAACCATGAGCAAAATTATCTTCTCCACGACTAAATAGAGCAATTGAGCCGTATGTAGGAATACCTCCAGCTCTTAAGGCTCTTCCATCAGTTGCACCTGTTGTCATATAAGGAATAACAGGAAGATCAGGATATTGAGCATGAACGGCTTTTCTTAATGCGTCCATTACCTCCTCTTTGAGTGGAGAAGCTGGAGCAGATTTGGGTGTTCCAGAGACATTAATCTTTATGTTTGGGTTTGAAATAATTTGACGAAGTCTTGAATTAATTTCATTAACTGTTGTGCCAGGAAACAAACGACAATTTATGTTGGCACTGGCGCTCTGTGGAAGTGCATTTTCTGCATGACCGGCATCAAGCATAGTTGCGACGCATGTGGTCTTTATTATTCCTATCTGATTGGGATCCTTAGATATTATTTCAGCTGCTCTTGAGTCATTAGGATTTATAGAAAAATCCATCATTGCTTTGCCTAGTTCATTTTTTTCGGCAGCTGCTCGCATTTTAAAATATTCAACAGTTATATCATTTGATTCAATGGGAAATTCATAAGATTCAATTTCTTTTAATGCTTGGGCAAGATCATAAATTGCATTCACTCTTGTTGGTCGAGAGCTGTGTCCACCTGGATTTGTAATAGAGATTGTGAAATCAGCATATGTCTTTTCAGCAGCTTGAAGTTGATAGGCGATTGGCTTGTAATTTGTATCTAATCTTCCGCCCCCTGAGTCTGCATTTATTGCGTATTCTGCATCTATAAGATTTCTATGGTTCTCAACCATATCCTCAATAGTGAGCATTTCTGTTTCCTCATCACCAGTAAATGCAATGATTAAGTCTCTATTAGGCAAGAAACCCTCTTCTTTTAATCTTATAAAAGCTGACGTGAGTAGGGTGGTTCCAGATTTATCATCAGCAGTTCCTCTTCCAAAAAAATACCCATCTTCCTCTATTAGCTTAAATGGATCTTTTACCCAGTCTTTTCGCAATGCATCAACAACATCCATATGTGCCACAAAAAGAATAGGCTTTCTATTTGAACTGTTATCACCTCTATATCGAACTATTAATGAAGCGATTTCTTCACCGTTTGGTGAGATAAAAGGAATTAAATTTATGTCGCTTTCTTCAAAACCGCCATCACGAAAACGATCGGCAAGATAGTGAGCCATTACTTTAACTTGATTGTGACCAGCGGCAGTTCTCATTGCTATGGTTTTTTCGTAGATTTCCAACGCTAATAACTGATGATTGGCATTGTAATTTTGACTGCTTACTAATTGAGCATTAACTATTGAAGATATAAATAAAAGCGTTAGAAGAGTAATTTTTTGCATTATATTTCCATTTATGATTTAAGTTTTATAAATTTAGTTATTCCAGCCACGCCAGCCTGGTCCACGAACAATTCTTCCCGGCATAGCGCCAGTATGATCACCATTATTGAGTACCTGGATGCCATTAACAAAAACATGCTTCATTCCTACTGCATATTGGTGGGGCTTTTCAAATGTTGCTTTGTCAGCAACTTTTTTGGGATCAAAGATAATAACATCTGCATAATTATCTATTTTGATCGAGCCTCGATCTTGTATACCAGTATTTTTCGCTGGCAATGAAGTTAATCTTCTGATGGCCTCTTTCATCGTTATAGCTTGCTCATCTCTGACATATTTACCTATTACCCTTGCAAAATTACCGTAAGCCCTAGGATGAAGACTTTTTTCGAGAAACACCCCCTCATTTGCAATGGCTCCAGCATCAGAACCAAAGCTCATCCATGGTTTTTTTATCTGCTTTGTTACATTTTCTTCTGACATCAGAAAAAATACGGCGTCAATGCGACTATTATCCTCAATGACTAGATCCATAGCAGTAATCTGTGGTGATGTACCTCTAAGCTCACTAACTTCTTGCAATGTCATCCCTGTGTATTTCTTTAATTTAGAGTTTCGAAAACCAGTTAATAATATCCCATCTGGACCCGCCTGCATGAAAAAATTCTCCCAGACCGAATTTTCATCAAGCATTTCTTGTGAGACTCTTTCTCTAACCGACGGTATTTGTAATTGCTTAACCCATTCGTCATGACCACCTTCTTGAACCCATGATGGCATTGTGGCATCCAGTCCCGTTGCTGCAGCTGGATAAGTATACATATCAGCACTTATTCTTAGCCCTGAGTTCCTTGCCGATTCGATTAAATTAAATACATTTTCCAGTTTATGCCAATTTTTTTTACCAGCTGCCTTCAAATGATATATCTCGGCAGGTGCACCAGTTATACTCGCAATCTTTATTAATTCGAGTACCGACTCTTCTAGATGATTTGCCTCAGATCTTAGATGAGATATATATGCTCCATTATGCTTAGCTGCAATTTTTACTAGTGCTATTAATTCATCGGTATCAGCGAAGGTTCCTGGCGTATAGATTAAAGATGAGCCAACACCCATCGCCCCATCAAGCATTGCCACTTCAACTAGATTTTGCATTCTGATGAGCTCGGCAGCTGTAGGTTTGCGATTCTCATAGCCTATTTCATGTACACGAACTGTACTGGCGCCAATATATGAAGCAACATTTACAGAAACACCCTGACTGACAATACGTTCAAGATATTCATTAAGCGTAGTCCATGTAATATCATATTTAATATTACTCTGCTGTTCTTTCATTCTGACCTTCATTGAGTCATTCAATGGGCCCATTGAGGATCCTTCGCCCATTATTTCAAGTGTTACACCTTGCTTTATATCGCTGAGAGCTCGACCATCTATAAGAAGTGGCTGTGTAGCCCAAGAGAGCATATTAATGAATCCTGGAGCAACCGCCATATCTGTAGCATCTATAAATTTACTTGATGAGAAATCCTTAAGATTTCCTATTTGAGAAATTGAATCACCAATTATGCCTATATCAGTATTAACAGGATCATTGCCTAGCCCATCATAAAGAGTTCCATTGCTGATAATTACATCAAAATCCTTGGAGCTATTTGAGCCTCCATCACATGCAGCTAGAAATACTAGCAATAAAACGCTGAATATATATTTGAGTAAGTATTTTATCTTCATGAGTCCTGTTACTGATTAGTTAGTTGGATAGGGCACCATTTTCTATTTCACTCCATGCACGTAATAGATTCTCACCAAGAATTTTTTTAATATCATCATTGCTGTAATCTCGGTCCATTAGGCCTTGAATAAGATTGGGGTAGCTAGAAGCATCCTTAAGACCAATGGGAAGGGTATCTCCAACCCCATCATAGTCGGAGCCAATACCTACATGATTGACGCTGCCAGTTAACTCAACCACGTGATCAAAATGATCTAAGGTCTGCTCTAATGTGGCAAATGGATAAGGATTTAATTTGGCATATTCATCGTTGAAGGCATCACGATCATTACCATCTTCACTTCCATACAGATCTAATGGTGCGTCATCGTCAGATGATAAATACTTTTCCCAGGCTACAGTTCTTTTTGAATTATATTGATTAGCTTCTTCTGTAACGAATGCAGAGCCATAATTAATCATAATAACGCCGTCATTTTCAGCCAAACGAATGATCATTTCATCGCTCATATTTCTTTCGAATCCCGGAGTGAAATGACGCGCAGAAGAGTGAGAGGCTATAACTGGAACACTTGTTATAGCCATTACATCCCAAAATGCTCCATCAGAGACATGACTAATATCTATTATCATGCCAAGACGGTTCATTTCTTTAACTACATCTTCGCCAAAAGCACTTAGACCACCATGGGCTTTATTTGAATCATAAGATGAGTCAGAGATTAAATTTGACAGGGAATGAGCGAGGGTAATGTAGCGAATTCCTTTTTCGAAAAAATACTCAATATTTTCAATTTGACCTTCGATCGGTGATCCATTTTCCATGCCTAGTGGGAGAGAGATCAAGCCTTGATCGAATTGCTCTCTAATTTGTAATGGTGAAGTAGCAATTGCATATTTATCTGGTGCAGTTGCTACAATGTTTTCTACCAAGGTAATTAATTCTTCAGCACGCTCTTTTGATTTACCCTCAGACGCTAATGAGGCTGGTGTGTATATCGACATAAAAGGCGCATTTAAACCGCCCTGTATGGCTCTTGGGTAGTCAAAATCCCCACCATCAGTTGCACCAGTAACATCTTCCCACTCACGGAGGACACGATACGGAACATCAATATGGCCATCAATAATTATAGAGTTTCTGGCGAGATCAGAAGCCGACATAATTTCGGTGGATGGTGAGCAAGCTATTATAATTAACGATAAAAAATATCCGGTAGCAAGGCGAAGAATCTTCATTTTAAGCTCCTATTTGTAAGGCTATGATGTGTTATATTTCTGAACTAAGTATAGGTAAAAATCAAGTGATTAGCATCACAAAAATTGCATTTTTAAAGAGTAATTATTTGTTTCAATTCGTAACAACTATCATATTGATTTACTTGGGTTTTACAATGAAAGTATAATAAGGTAATGATAAAAGTACTTCTAATAGATGATGACTTCAGGCATTCTGAGTTACTTAAAAATTACTTATCCCGATATGGTATGAAGCTTGATTGTGTGGGTGATGCTGAAAAAGGCCTAAAAAGATTCGAGATATCTGATCCTGATTTATTACTACTTGATGTTATGCTTCCAGGAATGAACGGTTTTGATGTTTGCGCTTCAGTTAGAAAGAAAAGTAATGTTCCTATCATTATGTTAACTGCAAGAGGTGATGTTACTGATCGTATATCTGGTCTTGAACTGGGCGCTGATGATTATATTGGTAAGCCTTTTGAGCCAAGAGAATTGGTGGCGAGAATCCAATCAGTTCTTAGGCGTGTTGATAAAGAGGTTAAATCTAGTGATGGCGTGCTTAAATTTGACGGTTTGACGCTTGATACAAACAGTCGGACCGCAGAAGTTGATGGTAATGCTGTTGAATTAACTTCAATGGAATATGAGTTATTATTTATTCTTGCAAAAAATACTGGAAAAAAAATGCATAGAGATGAGCTTTTATCAAAATTAAGAGGAATAAATGCTACTATTTTAACTCGATCAATAGATATTATGGTCAGTCGTGTGAGGAATAAAATAGGAGATAAGGCCAAGCCTGCCCGTTTTATTCAAACTATTTGGGGTAGTGGTTACATCTTTGTTGCAAAAGAGCTAAAAGCTTAATTTAAAATGTTCACACGTATTGGACATTCATTGTCTCTGCGTCTTCTAGGTATATTTCTATTATCAGGTGCTGTCTTCGCGTATGCCTCAATTTTTGGACTGCGTTGGGTATATCAAACAGATGAGCTCAGAGAGCTTGTTAATGGTCATTTGTCTTTGCATATTGAGTATGTAAAGCAAGATATTGGAAATCCGCCAAAAATAGAAAATGCAATTGCAATTACCAAGCAAGTACCTGTAGACATAAGAATTTTAGGTCCAGATATAAGCTGGGCATCAGCACCTTCCTTTCCGCATTTAAAAGATCTAGAGTTTGCAACTAGTGATCAACTTAGTGATGATTCGAGTCAATGGTTAAATGAGCTTGAAGGTGTTGAGTTTGCGAATGACGGTTTCCATCGATTTTTGAAAATCGAAGAGAGTGGCTACGCAATAGTAGTATCTACTCCTAAGATAACCTCTATTGCAGAGCAGAAAAGCCTTCCACGCTATATAAAGATTGAACAGGGCGGCTATAATCTAATTATTATTCTTTTTACTTTGCTCTTGGTATTACTAACATATTTGCCTGTTAGGTGGTTATTTATGCCCATTGAGATTGTCAGACGTGGTGCAGCAGAGATAGGACGGGGTAACGTTGGTTTTCGCATCAGAAAATTTAGAAATGATGAGTTAGGCGATTTGGCATTGGATGTAAATAAAATGGCAGAAGACGTTGAATTGATGCTTGATGCGAAACGTCAGTTGTTATTAGGCATCAGTCACGAGTTAAGATCGCCATTATCAAGATTAAGGCTTGCGCTTGAGCTGCAGAATAACCGTGAAGATCAAAGTGACCTTATCAGTGATCTTGATGAAATGGAAAAAGTGATCTCTACACTAATCGAAGCAGAGCGACTTAATGGACGCCACGAAGGTATTAATATTGAGCGAGCTTCAATAGCTGATATTACTGAAAAGCTAATTACTGATTTTTTTCCAAGAGAAAAATACTTAATAAAATTTAATTTCCCAGATGATATGTACCTGAATGCCGACAAGGCAAGAGTGATATTGATGATTAAAAATCTTATAAACAATGCACTGAAGTACAATTTAGATAAAAAAGCTATCGTAATGGTTGATTTCTCAGTTACATCTGATGCAACGTTAATAAAGGTTTGTGATTCTGGACCAGGATTTTCAGAGGAGGAGGCAAAGTTTTTAGGTGAGCCATTTTACAGGGGCGATCCATCCAGGGCTAGGCATACTGGTGGAACGGGACTGGGGTTATATATTGCAAAACTTGTCGCCAGAGCACATGGCGGCTCTTTAGACCTTGATGCAAGTTATAAGGCGGGAGCATGTTTAATTGTTTCCTTGCCGTTCGAACCGATAATATAAATTAATTATTTATTATAAATTATTGAAATATATATATTTATTTCATTATCTCTTTTCCAATTTTAACAACATCTAACACTAGATTATCAAAATCAGCCTGCCGGCTTCTGTGATTGCAAATTGCAACTCTAATTGAGAAATGTCCATTTAATAATAGTGTGGAAGAGGGGGCAGAACTACCGCTTTCATGTAATCTCATCAAGATTTCTCTGTTTAGGTCATTTAGTTGGTCACCTTTAATCGGAGGTATAATATATCTAAAGTTAACGATATTCAGTGATGTAGGAGCTAGCAACTCTAGGTCATGATGATCTTCGACTAGCTGAGTAAGGTATTTAGCTTGATCTATATTCTGTTCAATTTGGGCGCTATATTTATCTGCACCTTCAATTTTTAATGCCATCCAGGCTCGCAAAGCTTTAAATGAGCGCGACAGTTGAACTCCATATTCTGAAAAATTGATTGGGCCTGATGCAAGACCTCGCTCAAAAGTCTTGATGTATGGTGGAATCACTGAAAATGTCTCTTTGTGAGGGTGATTTCCTCGAATGAGAACACACCCACAATCATATTGAATATACATCCATTTATGTAGATCAAATGCAATTGAGTCTGCCAATTCGAGGCCATCAACAAGGTGATGTGAGGTTTTTGCAAATTTAGTAATTGCACCAAACGCACCATCTGCGTGTAGCCAGATATTCTCTTTTTTTGCAATATTGGATAATTCAATCAAAGGGTCAATAGCACCTGTGTTGACTGTGCCAACGTTTGCGATAATGCATGCTGGTGTACATCCATTTTTACGATCTTCATCTATGGCTTTTTGTAAAAGACCAATATTAACTGTGTAATCATTGTTGATTGGTATTAATTTTAATGACTTCGATCCAAGGCCTAGAAGCTCAATTGCTTTTCTAATGCACGAATGAGTTTCTACCGAGCCATAAAACATTAATCTTGAGTTATCTTTTAGGTTGACTCCCTCGTCCCTGACATCATAATTTGAAGCATGTGTTCTTGCTACAGCTAGACCCACTAGATTTGCCATTGACCCTCCACTTACTAGAAGCCCATTTGAGTCTTGCGGGTAGTTAAGAAGAGTTTTTAGCCAAGACAACAACTGGAGTTCAACATGAGTTGACGCAGTTTCGTCCATACCAAGGCTGCCTGAATTCATTGCAGAGATTACCATATCAGCGATTAGCTGACTGGGCGTTCCCGTCCCACCAACCCAGCTCCAAAATCTTGGATGAATATTATTGGTTGGGTAGGGTAAAATATGATTTTTAACTGACTCATAGACATCTGAATCCTTGGAGCCTTTTAATGGCAACACTTCTTCAAACAACTTTTTTGATTCATCTGGCAAGGCGGTCCAGACTGGTCTATCTCCTACAGTCTTGAGGTAATCGACTAAATCATCTACAACTTTATGAGCCAGGTCTTGAAATTCATCCCAATTTTCTGGATCTAATGATTGTTCATGCTTATTTTGATCTTTCATATATAGCGCCTTAATTTATTATTATCGTGTTGATTTAGTCATAAATTATGATTATTTATTAAAATTATACTATTCTGTGTAAATGAATCTACTAATGTTTATCATTATATTTTTTGCCATTGCTGTTTCAGCTGGCATGATGCTTTTGGCTTGGCGATTAATACCGGGCTTAAAAAAAGATAAAGAAAATAATCAAAAAGATTAACTTACGTTCTGGTGTCCATTAAAATCAAAGCTGACGATTAAGTGAATCCATTATAATTTGATTATTTTTTTCTTTTGATAGCCTATTAATAATTAGTTTTTTTATTCCTAATACTTGCTTATTACTTTCAATTAGGCGCTTGGTTCCATAAATCACTTCTAATTCATGCAGAGAAAGATAATCTGGATGATGTAATTCAATAATCTCAGCGTATTTGATTATTTGATTTTCTTTTTTAGCTGATAGGTTATAGACATGGACAGAGATATATTCAGCGCTTGAATTATTTAGCCACTTTTGAGTGATTTTCAGTACCTGTTTATGCAGCTTAAAAACAAATAAATTATCTTTATGAACGTTCCAGCCATATTTTTTGAGAGTGGCACCAATGGATCCGCCTTTTGTTATCTCTTCATGAGCGTCTAATATTTGTTTTGAATCTATGAAGCTCACTAAGGCTAATGTATGATAATTTTTTTTGTATATTGAATCATTCTTGACTGCATTTTTTTCAATAAGAGGGATATAATTAGCCTTATTACTGAATAGAAATGAAATTCTGTGCTCATTATTATTTTCAATTACATCAAGACCATAGGATCCAAATTTTTTTTCAATCATTTCACTATTTAATAACGTGGATGAGCAACTAATTAAGATCAATGAAAATAAAAGAAGAGTCGCAATATTTTTTTTGTGAAAGTTGTTCATTGATTATTTTTTATGTTGTGACTTAAATTTAGCTTGGTTGTCTACTATAATTTAACATTAAGAATGAATGTGCTTTGTAATTTCAAAGTGTATATTATTAACATTAGCAGAGAAAGTTTATGCAAGAGCAAGCATTGGTTATATTATCTGGAGGCCAAGACTCTACAACTTGCTTGTATTGGGCGAAAAAACGTTTTGATGTAAAAAATATTGAAGCGGTTACGTTTGATTATGGGCAACGTCATAAAATAGAAATATCATGTGCTCAACAAATTGCAGAAAGTAATGATATTCCACATCATATTATCCCTATCAATTCGTTTGAGAGCTTAGGTCAGAATAGCTTGACTGGAAACAAATCAGAGTTTGATGATGGTCAGTACAGGGATTTACCAAAAACATTTGTACCTGGAAGAAACCTCATTTTCTTGACATTTGCAGCTTCATTGGCATGGCAGAAAAAAATCAATCATTTAGTGATTGGTACATCACAGACAGATTATAGTGGTTATCCAGACTGCAGGGAGAATACAATTGAGGCCATGGAAAAAACATTAAATCTTGGGCTCGATTATGCTATCAAGATTCATGCTCCGTTAATGCATCTTAGCAAAAGCGAAACAGTGGTTCTGGCCGCTGAGCTTGGTGCGATGGATGCCATGGCATATACGCATACTTGCTATAAAGGCGAGCAACCGCCTTGTCAGCAATGCGAAGCATGCAAGTTAAGAGCAAAAGGCTTTATTGATGCTGGGTTTGAGGACCCTTTGTTGAATTAAGTATGTATTCTGTAAAAGAAATATATTATACGCTTCAAGGCGAAGGTCAGCAGATGGGGAGACCGGCTGTGTTTCTGAGATTTTCTGGCTGTAACTTATGGTCAGGAAGAGAAAAAGATCGGGAAAAAGCAATATGTCGTTTTTGTGATACTGATTTTCGAGGAGTTGATGGTATTGGTGGTGCAAAATATTCAACGGCTCAAGAATTAGTGAAAGCTGTAAGTGCTAACTGGCCAAAAACAAAACATGCTATCAGTCCTTATGTGGTATGTACTGGTGGCGAGCCACTTTTGCAACTAGATAAAGAGCTGATAGATGAATTTCATCGACATTCTTTTGAAATTGGCGTTGAAACTAACGGAACTATTCTTGCTCCAGAGAATATAGATTGGATTTGCGTAAGTCCGAAAGCTAACTCTACTCTTAAGCAAATTACTGGTAATGAGATAAAATTAGTATATCCGCAAATTGAAAAATCAGCTTCGCCTCACTTATTTCAAGACATGAATTTTGATTTCTTTTTCTTACAACCATTAGATGATAAAAATGCTAAATTAAACACAGAGCTCTCCATTGATTATTGTTTAAAGAATCCACAATGGAGGTTGAGTATCCAAAGCCATAAAATATTGGGATTACCATAATGAAGAAATACACGATCAATCAGATTATTTTTGCAACAATTACGGGCCTTGGGCTTTCATGGCTTGTTTACCAATCTACAGTACAACCACCTTATGAGGCGCAACGCCAAATTGAAGAAGGTATTGTAAAAAAAGCAAATGAAATATTAATCAAGTCACTTATGCTACCTTCTAATCTGGAAATTATAGATCCTGTTAATGTGGATAAGGATGTTGGTAAAACATATATTTCTCCAAAGGGCGAAGAGTGGCAAGTATCTGGCTATTATCGGCGCAATGCTTCCGATGAATGGCATCCTTGGCTGATGAACTTGGACAAAGATAAGTCACTTACTGGATTAAGCATACAAGATTCTTCTAACTTGTTTTCTAAAGAAGTTCTTGAGAATTCAATGATAACTATTAGATCGATTGATTAAATTATATTAATGAATGTCGATTTTGACATTATATAAATGATTTAGCATCTCATGTGAATAACTAGCAAAAGAGCTAAAAAGACAGGATAAAAGTCTTTTCTTATTGATCAAGAATAAAATTTTACATCAATATTATTCTCCGACAAATAATAAAGCCATATCTGACTTGTTTTAGTTGCAGAAGGCCTATATCAAAATAATTAAAATAAACCATTTAATTAGATTCGTTCTGAAATTTTTGATAGGTGATCAATAATTTGGAGACATCAATGTTCTATATTTTCATCTCGCCATTGAATGATATTTAATTCTATAAAAATAAAGGCCACAAGCCATAAAAAGGCGTCCCAAAAATCGACAAAATCACCTTCTAAACCCCAATAAAAAGCATTAATGAAAAGTATGGGATATAAAATATATTGATTAAATTGACTTAGTTTTTGCGATAGATTTTTCTTAATATTTTTTTCTTGTAATTTAATATTTAACTCAATAATAACCACTACTATTATCCAAACGCCTGAGTTAATTACATCAATCCAGCCGAGCCAGATAATATCTTTTGCACCCGAAATATCAACAATTGCGGAGGTGCTTCCATATCGTAAAAATTCATTTGATGTGCTTAAAATTGTGCAATTTTCAACAGAGATGGGCGTATATTCACCTATCATTTGTGAGTAAGTCCAGGCTCCATTAGCTAAAGAGCATAAGTCTGTTTCTTGGATTGCACTTGTATCATAGTAAAAAAGTAGGGTGAAGCAATAACCAAAGAAAGCGTAAGCAATAAAACCATAACAAACCGCTCTGATTGCTATTGATATATATTCCATAGTCGGAGTAATTTGGTCCTCTTCTAGGATATATGTCTCTAATTCTAATATCCAAACCAAGATCAACCATGCAACTGTATCAATTGAGGTTGCATAGGCGTTGATAATTTGATCGAACGAAACTCCATCTGGAAATCGTATTGTTAATGCGGCAACATCTTCTTTAAAAAAGAAATAGAAGTTGAGAGTCAAGAGTATATAAATACTGTATTTGAAATATTGAAAGTAGTTATCTCTGGTAATCATTCAGTTATCCAATTTTCTATCGACTCATTGTATATTAATGATCAATCATTTTTTTACCATAAATATTAAGGTCATTGCTCTGTTAATTATGTAAGATATGGTTTCACTCAATCATTTAAAATACTCCAATTAAATAAAGTTGAAAAATGAATTCTCGTAATTTAATTATACTTTTCTTTTGTCAATTAATATCAGCGACAGGTCAAATTGTTATAGTAACTCTGGGCGGTATAATTGGATCATCTTTAACGGACAACCAATCTATTGCAACTCTTCCAGTTTCACTGATGGTTGTAGTGACTGCTTTATCAGCAATACCAGCAACCATGTTGATGAAGAAGATAGGTCGAAAATTTGGATCAAGTTTTGCGTCACTCTCTGCTGCTAGTGCGGTTTTAATTGCTGCTTATGCTCTATATTCTCAAAGTTTTAATCTGTTTGTTGTTGCAGCTGCAATGTTTGGCATAAATGCGGCGTTTACTCAGCAATATAGATATGCAGCCGCTGAAAGTGTTGAGCAAAAATTTGTTGGACGAGCTATTTCTATGATTTTATTAGGCGCAATAGGTGGCGCTTTGCTTGGCCCTGAGTTAGTAACAAGAGGCCAATATTGGATTGAGAATATTCCTTATGCGGGCAGTTTAATTTCTTTGTCAGTTCTTTTTGGGGTGCAGTCTATTTTACTATTAATGCTTTCGCCTTTTCGCGTTACAAGCGAAGAGGGCCCTGAAGATGGTGCTAGGCCTCTGGCTATCATTATGCGTCAACGAGTTTTTATAATGGCCATGCTTGGTGGAACTGTTGCTTATGGGGCTATGACTTTCATTATGACAGCAACTCCATTGAGTATGCATGTTATTGATGGTTATTCCATAGAGGCTACAGCGAATGTTATCCGTAGTCATGTTCTAGCAATGTATGTCCCGTCTCTAGTATCTGGATTTTTAATTGAAAGATTTGGTCTCTCAAAAGTTATGATGGTTGGAGTTATGGGTCTGCTTCTAGCTTGCTTTGCTGGCTTGTCAGGCCAATCAATCTTCAGTTACTGGACAGCACTTGTCATGCTAGGAATAGGCTGGAACTTTTTGTATGTGGGTAGCACAACCATGCTTACCTATACTTATAAATCAAGCGAAAGATTTAAAGCTCAAGGCATTAATGAATTTTGTGTATTTGGGATGTCAGCACTAGGCTCTTTATTGGCAGGAACAATTATGTATTTTTATGGTTGGCTCACTTTGGTATTGATTCCAATTCCATTTTTACTCATGATTGGTGTTGGATTAAAAATGACCAGTAGTGAAACAAAAGCATTACTCCTAGCTAAGTAAATTCAACAATACAATATATTTTGCAGATAAATAAACCTATGAAATCACCTATGTATAGTCAAGATATGTATCAGTTTGATACCCCCGAGGACTCCTTGTGGGAATCAACGCAGGGAAGTTCTATTGCTCCCAATACAAAGATGATAGGAGAGCATTCTTGTGATGTTGCTGTTATTGGGGGAGGTTATACAGGTTTATCGGCCGCCTATCATCTGGCAAAAGATTATGATATTGATGTGGCAGTTCTTGAGGCTGGTCATTTTGGCTGGGGTGCATCTGGACGTAATGGTGGTTTTTGCTCGATCGGAGGTGTAGCTGAATCATCAGAGAATCTAATAAAAAAATATAGCCTTGAAGATGTGCGAAGTTATTATCAATCTCAGGTTGAAGCTGTTGAGCTAGTAAGAAGTAATATCATAGATGAAAAAATGGATATCAAAATTCAAGGTTCGGCAGAAATACAAGTTGCCAGATCACAAAGCAATTTAGAGGAAATCTCTGAATATGCTAGTTTTCAGAGGAAATATCTCGGTTTAGATGCAACAATTATCTCGAAAGAAGAGCTCAAAGAGTCCTACTTCGATGCAAATCAACAGTGGGGTGGCGTTGCCATAAAACCTACCTTTGGATTACATCCACTCAGATATGCTAATGGCCTAGCAATTGCTGCTAAAAAAAATGGCGCACGACTTTTCTCTAACAGTGAAGTTATTGACTGGCAAAAAAATAGCAGCTCACATTATCTAACAACACGGTCTGGAGTTTTAAAAGCTAAGTACGTGATATTCGCAACAAATGGCTTTATGCCTGAACATTTACTTGGTAATTTTAAAGCACGAAGTTTGCCGATCATTAGTTCTATTATCACCACAAGGCCGCTCACCTCAGATGAACTTGCCTCGCATAATTGGAAAACACAGAACCCAGTTATCAATTCAAGGAAACTTGTTAATTATTATCGTTTGTTGCCAGATAATCGTTTTTTATTTGGTGGGCGTGGCTCATCATCGGGAGATAGAGCGGGCGCTGAAAAAAATTATAATTATCTGATCGATGTAATGCGTTCTATCTGGCCAAATTGGTCTGATGTCGAAATAGAGTATAAATGGCATGGTTTTGTTTGTTTTACGCGAAGACTGACACCATCAATTGGACGTTTGGATGATGATCCAAGTGTTTTTTTTGGTTTTGGGTATCATGGTAATGGGGTCAACACATCAACTTGGACGGGATTGCAGCTCGCAAAGTGGCTTGGAAAATACGGTAAAAGCAATAAAAAGCCACGTGATCTACCTCGAATAGTTCATGGTTTATCGCCTAAGTTTCCATTGAGCGCCCTACGAAGACATTATTTGCAAGGAATGATTCAGTTATATCGATTCAAAGATGCGTTACGCGATAAGCGTAATTAAAAGTAATTATATTGAATCTACCTCTATGAAGTCTATTTTAAATCTGACGCTGCAATCAGGGCAAAAAAAATCATCAGGAAGGTCCTTAAACAGAGTGCCAGGAAGGTAACCTTCATATTCATCACCAATACTAGCATCATAGGTATAAGCACATTCTGGGCATTGGTGTTTAGTCATGATTTAGTTATGTTCTTGATATTTTTTTATAAGTCTCATTTTTTTTCTAGGATCTAAATTAACTCTGCTGAGATCACCGTTAATATGGCTTAGTTTGAGTAGTTTTTTGTCCATTATATAAAACCATAGCCAAGGAATATAAGCTACTAAGTAACAACCCAGATAACCATTTGGAAGAGATGGCAAATCATCGTAACTCTTCAAGGATTGATAGCGTCTAGTTGGATGCGTGTGGTGATCAGAGTGACGTTGAAGGTGAAAAAGTACCAAATTACTAAACACATGATTACTGTTCCAGGAATGATGTGGTTTACATCGCTCGTAATGGCCTGATTCATCTTTTTGTCTGAGTAAACCATAGTGTTCAATGTAATTTGCACTGCTTAGTTGGAGCCATGCAAAAATATTATGAATAAAAAGGAAGGGAAGAATTTTCAATCCAAATAATAAAATAATAGATCCTTGAAGGAGGCTTGAGATTGCATAGGATTGTAGAATTTGATTATCTATACAGAGAAAATCTTGATTTCTTCGATTTAATCTTTGGTTTTCTATTTTACATGCTCTGGCAATAGCAGTTGGAATTTCTCTGCATACAAAGCTATAGAAATTCTCTCCCATTCTAGAGCTAGAACTATCAATTGGTGTCGCGACATCTCGGTGATGCCCTTGATTATGTTCAATCGTAAAATGGCCATAAAATGGGACAGCCAGAACTAACTTAGCAAGATTTTTTTCTAATTTACCTCTTTTATGACCTAATTCATGCCCTGTATTAATACCAAGACCACTGATTATGCCAGCTACTATAGAAAGGCTAAGATATGCCCACCAATCTAATTCATTAGTAGCTATCCACCAAGCTGCCAAGAATAGACCAATGACATGCATGGGCACTGCTATAAAGGTTAGAACTCTATAATAAATATCATTATCAAGCTGAGGGACGATCTCTTGTGGTGGGTTATTAGTGTCATTTTTAAGAATAAGGTCAAATAATGGAGCCATTATGTATATAAAAGTGAGCGGCAAAAGTAACCATAATTGATTATTAGTAATGTGATGAAAATAAATCCCAATAATTGCCTGTAAAGGGAAGGCTGATGATAAAAGCCAAAACCATCGTTTCTTGTCTTTGTAAGATATCTTAGTGCCGTCTTTTAAGTAACTGTTATAAGTAGTCATAAAATGTGATTTTTTTATTAAAATCTAGTTATTAGTATATACAACTATTACACCATCAAAAAATAATTTTCCCGGTAATCTTGATATTATAAGTAATCCCAATCATCCTATAATTTTAATGTAAATATAATCTTTGGAATTTATTGATAATTTTACTTTTTAATGTGGTGATCATGCGATACACTACTTTTTTTTAGCACGGTTAATAATAAATATTTACATAGCATGAGCGTCACTGACAGCATCTAATGAGTAAATCTTTAAAAGAGCTAAATCGCACTAGCGGTCTATCCGGTGTTAATGCATCAGCTATCGAGGCTATGTATGAGGAATACCTCACTGACGAAAAATCAGTTTCATCAGAATGGCAAAAATACTTTTCAGCCTACCCGCGAGAAGAACGTGATGCACTTCATGCATCAGTAAAAGAGAACCTAAGAAATAAAGCTCGCCCTAGATCAAATAAACCAAAGAAAACAAATTTTAGTAATGAAATTGGTGCAGACAAGCAAGCTGCAGTATCAAGACTGATACAAGTTTATACACTAAGAGGACATCAAATTGCAGATATAGACCCATTAGATATGATGGAAAGAAGAGCTCCTGGGGTATTTAAATTAGATTATTTAGGGTTGACTGAAGAAGATTTGAACGATGAATTTTCTACAAGTGGCTTTGCTGGTACTGACAAACCAAGAATGAAGCTGTCAGAATTACTGGCCTTACTAAAAAAATTATATTGTGAAAAAATTGGTGTTGAATTTGCACATATGTCTAGAGCGAAAGAACGAATTTGGCTAAGAACACGCTATGAGAGAGAAGCTGCATCGTTTGATTTTTCTGATCCAGAAAAAATCTCAATCTTGGAGCAATTGACAGCTGCTGAGGGGATAGAAAGGTATTTACACACTAGATTTGTTGGCCAAAAAAGATTTTCTCTTGAGGGTGGTGAAAGCTTAATTCCAATGCTTTCTGACGTTATCCAGCGATCAGGTGAGGGTGAGGTAAGAGAAGTTGTTATTGGCATGGCTCATCGTGGTAGGTTGAGTGTATTGGTGAATGTTCTTGGTCAGTCACCCGAGCTCCTATACGATAAGTTTGAAGAAAAAATTGATCCAAAGATGACTGGAACTGGTGATGTTAAATACCACCTGGGGTTTTCGGGAGACATCAAAACTGATGGTGGGAATGTCCATGTATCATTGGCCTTTAATCCCTCGCATCTGGAGATTGTTAACCCTGTTGTAGAGGGCTCTGTAAGAGCTCGTCAAGACCGTCGTGGTGATTCTGAGCTTGAGCAGGTTCTACCAATACTAATTCATGGTGACGCGGCATTTGCTGGGCAGGGTGTCGTTACTGAGACATTCCAGATGTCCCAAGTAAATGGATTTAGAACCGGAGGAACTCTCCATATTGTAATAAACAACCAAATTGGTTTCACTACCAGCAAACCCTCATACGCGAGATCCACGCCTTATTGTAGTGATATTGCAAAAATGATTGAAGCACCTGTTTTTCATGTCAATGGGGATGATCCTGAGGCAGTGATATTTGTGACACGCCTGGCCATGGATTATCGTCGCAAGTTTAAAAAAGATGTCGTTATTGATTTAGTTTGTTATCGACGCCAAGGGCACAATGAGGCTGATGAGCCAAGCGCTACCCAACCTTTGATGTACGCAAAAATAAAGCAACACAAATCCCCAAGACAAATTTATGCTGACCAATTGGTTGAGAGTAATATTATTACTGCGGACAAACCAGCGATTATGCAGGATGATTATCGAGATCTTTTGGATCAAGGTAAACCTGTACCAAAATTATCTCTGGGGATGGTTGGCGATGACTTCACGGCTAATTGGAGTCGTTTTAAAGAAAAAGATTTGACCAAAAAAATTAAAACAAAGATATCTAAAAAAACGAGAGAAAAGTTAGCCACAGCTCTAGTAAAAGTGCCTGAGGAAATGATTTTACATGGGCGCGTTCAAAAAATAATGGAACTTCGATCACAGATGGCTATAGATAAAACACCTATGGACTGGGGTTTTGCCGAAAGTATGGCTTATGCAAGCCTGATTGATGAGGGGTATAATTGCCGCGTAACAGGACAAGACAGTTCGCGTGGAACTTTTTTTCATAGACATGCTGTCTTATATAACCAACGTAACAAAGATAAATATGTCCCTCTTCATAGTTTCAAAGCGCCTGGAAAATTTCGTGTTATAGATTCTTATTTATCCGAAGAGGCGGTTCTTGGTTTTGAGTATGGCTACGCTATTACGCATCCGAATACACTTGTGGTTTGGGAAGCACAATTTGGTGATTTTGCTAATGGTGCTCAAGTTATAATTGACCAGTTTATTAGCTCTGGAGAGACAAAATGGGGCAGATTATGCGGTCTAACTCTATTGCTTCCGCATGGGTTTGAGGGTCAAGGGCCTGAGCATTCATCTGCAAGACTAGAGCGATTTCTGCAGCTTTGTGCAGAAAATAATATGCAAGTATGTGTTCCGTCCACTCCAGCACAGATGTTTCATATGCTCAGAAGGCAAATGGTTGGTGGGTATAGAAAGCCACTGATCGTTATGTCACCAAAAAGCATGCTAAGAAATAAAGCATCGGTCTCAAATATCGAGGAGCTAACAAACGGTCACTTTAAGCAAATCATTGAAGATCAGCAAAATCTATCTGATAAAAAAGTTAAGCGATTGGTCTTGTGCAGTGGAAAAATTTACTATGATTTGGATCAAATGAGAGCCCAAGAAAAACTAGATACAGTAGCGATTGTCCGTTTAGAGCAATTGTATCCTTTTCCTATTGATGAGTATGCTGCCGTAATAAAGAAATACCCTAACCTGAAAGAGGTTGTTTGGTGTCAAGAAGAGCCTCAAAATCAAGGTGCTTGGTATCAGATTCGTCATCGATTGCAACGCTCCATTGACAAGCAAGAGCTAATATATTCAGGAAGACGAAGTGCTGCAGCACCAGCAACTGGTCTATCTAAGTTACATTTAGAGCAACAAAAAAATCTAGTTATCAATGCCTTAGGGTTATAAACTAATCTAATAACTTTGATTTTATTTTTATAAAAAATAGGATTTAATAAAAAATGACAATAGAAATAAAAGTTCCACCACTCCCAGAGTCAGTTGCAGATGCTACTTTGATTAATTGGCATAAAAAAGCAGGCGATCATGTCTCACGCGATGAAAATCTGGTTGATTTGGAAACAGATAAAGTTGTTTTAGAGGTGCCATCTCCAAAATCAGGAATCTTGACTGAAATAAAAGTTCAAGATGGCACGATTGTTAAATCTGGAGAATTATTGGCAATTTTGACAGAATCGTCAGAGGCCGCTGCACCTGAAGATGGTAATGATGCGAATGCATCGAAAGCCGATTCAAAACCCAACAAGGCAGACTTAGCTGCGGATGCTGTGAAAAAAGATAGCACGGCTAAAAAAGTTAGTCCTGCTGTTAAAGTATTGTTAAAAGAGCACGACCTTGATGCATCGATGATAGAAGGAAGTGGAAAAAAAGGCCGAATAACAAAATCAGACGTCCTCGATTATTTGCGGGATGATGAGGCTGAAAACGTAAGATCAAATGATATTGATACGCCTATCCAGCAATCACCTCAGCCCACAGAAGAGGTCACTGATAACGATGGGCAACGTATTCCAATGACTAGATTAAGAGCAAAAATTGCAGAACGAATGGTCGAGGCTCAAACTAATTCAGCTATGCTTACGAGCTTCAACGAAATTGATTTGTTTGAAGTAATGGAGCTTAGGAAAAAATACAAAGACTCATTCCTTGAAGAGCACTCAGTTAAGCTTGGCTTTATGTCGTTTTTTAGTAAGGCCTCAGTTGAGGCTTTGAAGAAATTCCCAATAATAAATGCATCTGTCGATGGTCAAGATATTGTCTATCATGATCGATATGATATAGGAATCGCTGTCTCCTCTGAGCGAGGCCTTATGGTTCCAGTTATAAAGAATCTAGATGAATTGAGTTTTGCTGAAATAGAGAGATCGATTGCAGATCTTGCCACTAAAGCGAAGAATGGTTCGATAACAATGGAAGATCTAACAGGTGGAACGTTTACTATCACAAATGGTGGAACATTTGGTTCGCTCATTTCTACCCCGATACTTAACTCACCGCAAAGTGCAATTCTTGGAATGCACAATATCAAAGAGCGGCCAGTTGTTGTGGATGGCAAAATCGTAATTCGTCCAATGATGTATGTGGCTCTTACTTATGATCACCGAATCATAGATGGAAGAGAAGCGGTGCTTTTCTTGGTTAGCATCAAGGAGTCACTTGAGGATCCTGAACGCTTAATGCTTGAAATTTGAGAATTTAACGTGAATATAAATTTTGATGTAATTGTTATTGGCGGTGGACCTGCTGGATATATTGCTGCTATTCGTGCAAGTCAATACGGTCTCAGTGTTGCCTGTATTGATGAGTGGACGAATCGAGATGGATCCAATTCATTTGGTGGTACCTGTTTAAATGCAGGCTGTATACCATCTAAAGCCCTTCTAGAATCTTCTGAGCTATTTCATCGTGCATCTCATGAGTTTTCTGAACATGGTATTAATATTAATACTCCTGTTATGGATATTAAGGCAATGCAAAAACGTAAGAATGATATCGTTAGCCAACTAACTGGCGGTGTTGCAGGGCTCTTGAAAGCAAATAAGATAGAAGCATTGGTAGGCCATGGAAAATTTATTGGATCAAATCAAGTTGAATATACAGATAAAAAAGGGACTGTAAGCAAGCTCCATGGAAAAAATATTGTTCTCGCCTCGGGCTCATCACCAATAGAATTAAAATCAATTCCGTTTGATGGCGAACGAATAGTGGATTCATGGGGCGCCTTGGACTTTACAGAAGTGCCATCCAAGCTAGCTATTGTTGGTGCAGGCGTAATTGGATTAGAGCTCGGAAGTGTTTGGGGTAGGCTTGGTTCCAGTGTCGAGATGTTTGAAGCTTCATCAGATTTTTTATCTTTAGTTGATCGAGATATTGCAAAAGAAGCAAAAAAACAATTCACTGATCTGGGTTTAGATATCTATCTTGATGCAAAAGTTACTGCAGTTAATAAAACTAAATCGAGCATCAATTTAACTTATACAAAAGATAGCAAAAAAATTGAGAAGAAATTCGATCGTGTGGTTATTGCTGTGGGTAGAACACCACACACAGATAATTTATTTACTATTGATAGTGGTGTTACTTTAAATGATTCAGGATGTATTAATGTGAATGATCAATGCCAGACTAGTATCCCAAATGTATATGCGATCGGTGATTGTGTTAGGGGGCCAATGTTGGCTCACAAAGGATCTGAAGAGGGAGTTATGGTTGCTGAGCTTATAGCGGGTGATATCGCAGAATTAAACTACGATATTATACCCTCAGTTATCTATACTTCACCAGAAATTGCTTGGGCTGGCAAAAATGAGCTCGAATTAAGAGATGCAGGTATCGAATATAAAGTTGGTGTATTTCCGTTTGCCGCAAGTGGTCGTGCAAAAGCTATGGAGCAAGCCTCAGGTATGGTTAAGATGATTTCGTCAAAAGAAAATGACCAAATTCTAGGTGTCCATATAATAGGCCCTATGGCAGGAGAGTTAATTGGTGAGGTGGTTTTAGCTATGGAATTTGAAGCTAGCTCTGAGGATATACAAAGAACAATTCATGCCCACCCAAGTTTATCTGAAGCGATTCATGAGGCGTCACTAGCTGTCGATAAGCGTGCCTTGAATTACCCAAATAAAAAATAATTTTACTGTTTTATCAAAAGAGTTAATCATTTTGATTAGCAGCTATAGAAATATACTTGATGTATTTAATTCAATAAAATTAATAGTTATTTGAGTTAAGCATTATTTTAGTCTATTTGAGGTGACTTATAATAATCCTTAATTACACTTTCAATTAAATTCTCTAGAATCATTAATCACTTAAAAATAATAACTGATTAGTCAAATGGTGAATTATTTCGAAAAAATATAATCTATAAGTTATTTTTTACCCTGCAATCGTCATGTTCTAATGACGATAAAAATTTGACTCTTTTGATGGTGATTACCATAGATTTAAACGGTATGATAATAACTAAATAATTTTATAAAAATGGAAACTATTTTATGGCAGGTCATAGTAAATGGGCGAATATCCAGCATAGAAAGGGCGCTCAAGATAAAAAAAGAGGTAAATTATTCACCAAATTGATTCGTGAAATTACCATCGCTGCAAAGTTAGGTGGCTCAGACTTAAATTCAAACCCGAGATTAAGGATGGCTGTTGAGAAAGGTAAATCTCAAAGCATGCCAAAAGACAATATCACAAAGGCAATTAAACGTGGAGCTGGTGAGCTAGAAGGTATTGATTATATCGAGATTCGTTATGAGGGCTATGGTCCTGGAGGAGCTGCAGTCATAGTTGACTGTTTAACTGACAATAAGAATAGGACTGTGGCAGATGTTAGGCATGCGTTTAGTAAATTTTCAGGAAATATGGGTGCCGATGGATCTGTAGCATATATGTTTAATTCTCTGGGCATTTTAACTTATAAACAAAGTACTAATGAAGATATCTTGATGGAAATCGCAATAGATGCTGGTGCTGACGATATTATTACTGAAGATGATGGGTCTATTGAGATTATAGTTCAGCCACTTAACTATGAGGAGCTAGTTAATACCATGATAAATGCTGGGCATGAGCCTGATAATAAAGAAATAACATGGCGATGCTCAACTGTTACCAACCTAAATGAGCACGAAGCCGCCACAATGATAAAAATGACCTCAGCTTTAGAGGACCTTGATGATGTTCAAACTGTTTACAGTAATGCGGAAATTACAGATGAGGTTTTAGCGAAATTATGAGGCTTTATTCTTGAAAATAGACCAACGAATATTAGGTATTGACCCTGGGTCAAGAAAGACAGGGTTTGGTGTAATTGACTTAATTGGTGGGCAGCTCAAGTATATAACGAGCGGGGTTATCAAAAGCACGGATGGCGATTTTACGGATCGCCTCAAAGTAATACATCAATCTGTTCGAGCTCTTATCAAAGAATATAATCCGCATATCATGTCCATTGAGAGCGTTTTTGTACATAAAAATCCATCCAGTGCATTAAAATTAGGTCATGCTAGAGCTGCCGCTTTATGTGCAACATTTGATTTCGATATGGATGTATTTGAATATTCTCCAAGAGAGATAAAAAAAGGAGTAGTTGGAACTGGGGCAGCATCAAAGGAGCAAGTTCAACATATGGTGGTGTCTCTATTGAATCTAGGTGGCTCTCCAGCTGAAGATGCAGCTGACGCTATTGCAGCAGCTATTTGTTATAGTAATGAGAAAGCGATGCGAGATGCCCTAAGAATTACAAGCTAATGGAATGGTAAAATGATTGGATCAATAAAAGGTAAGATTTTAATTAAGCAAGCACCACAAGTGCTTATTGAGGCTAATGGAATTGGTTATGAAGTCGAAGTTTCATCCACAACTTTTTTTGAGATGCCTGAATTAGATCAAAATGTATTTCTCTACACTCACCTTCAAGTGCGAGAGGATGCCCACACTTTGTTTGGTTTTACTGAGCTTAATGATAGGTATTTATTTAGAATGCTTTTAAAAATAAGTGGTGTGGGTGCGAAGCTTGCATTGGCAATATTATCCGCAATGAGCGTCAATGACTTTGAACGTTGTGTAAGAACTGAGGATAGTGGTTCATTGGTAAAAATTCCTGGTGTTGGAAAAAAGACAGCAGAAAGACTCGTTATAGAGATGCGTGATCGTTTGACAGATCTTATGGATAGTCCTTCTTTAGGGCCTAGAACAATTAATACTAATAGTTCAAGAGAAGAAGCCTTTGATGCATTAATGGCATTAGGGTATAAGGCTGCCGAAATTAAAAAATTAATGGCATCCATCAAAAATGATGACTTAACGGCGAGTCAAATGATAAGGCATGCTTTGAAAAAGGTTACAGATTAAATGGATAATATCGAGCATGACCGATTAATTAGTGGAGATGAAAGTCATGAAGATAAGGCTTTTGATCGCGCCATAAGGCCAAAAACTCTTGCAGAATATGTAGGTCAAAAAAGCATGCGGGAGCAAATGGAGATTTTTATTGAGGCAGCGCGAAAAAGATCTGAATCATTAGATCATGTATTGATATTTGGACCCCCAGGACTCGGTAAAACTACGTTGGCGCATATTATTGCTCATGAAATGGGAGTTAAACTAAAACAAACATCAGGACCCGTTCTTGAGCGACCTGGCGATCTTGCTGCATTACTTACCAACCTCGAGCCTAATGATGTATTATTTATTGACGAAATCCACCGTTTGAATGCCGTGGTTGAAGAGATTTTATATCCAGCTATGGAGGACTTTCAATTGGATATAATGATTGGTGAAGGTCCAGCAGCGCGCTCTATTAAATTGGATTTACCTCCATTTACTCTGGTTGGAGCAACTACAAGAGCTGGATTGCTTACGTCGCCATTAAGAGATAGATTTGGGATCGTACAGAGGTTAAATTTTTATGAAATTGATGAGCTGGCACAAATTGCTAATCGTTCAGCAAAAATAATGAATTTAGATTTAGATGAAGGTGGAAGTGACCAGTTATCCAAAAGAGCCAGAGGTACCCCCAGGATCGTTAACCGCTTGTTGAGAAGGGTTAGAGATTATGCAGAAGTTAAGGCTAATGGCAAGGTGACAGAGCAGGTCGCAAATGATGCATTAGATATGCTAGAAGTTGATCCAAATGGCTTTGATACTATGGATAGAAGATTGTTATTGGCAGTTATCGAAAAGTTTGATGGTGGTCCAGTTGGAATTGAAAGTCTTGCTGCTGCAGTAGGTGAAGAGCGAGGAACAATAGAAGATGTAGTTGAGCCTTATTTGATCCAACAAGGATTTATGATGCGAACATCGCGTGGACGTGTTGCTACAAAGAATGCCTATTTACATTTTGGATTAAATCCAATCAATCAACAAAAAAATATTAATCGTGATTTATTGGAATGATTGTTAATGATTGTTTTTTTAAGGAAATCAGAATATGACAACTAATATGTCGTTTATAAACCTTATCCTAAATGCGAGTATCATCGTTCAATTTGTGATGTTGCTCCTGTTAATGGCATCAATTGGTTCTTGGAATATCATCTTTACTAAACAAAAATTGATTAAAAAAATTAAAGATGCTTCTGATTCATTTGAGACAAATTTCTGGGCTGGTGGTGATTTAAATAATCTTTATAAAAATTCAACTAAAAATGATCATGGCGATGTTGGAATGCCAAGTATTTTTAAAGCTGGATTTAAAGCATTTAACCGTTTATCTACAAAAAGCTCTATCTCCAAAGATAAGATGGTGGAAGAGTGCTCTCGAGCTATGCGAGTCGCTCAAATGCGCGAAGTTGATAAATTAGAGCATAGCCTTGCCACTTTAGCTTCGATTGGATCAATAAGTCCTTATGTGGGTTTATTTGGAACAGTAATTGGTATTATGAACTCCTTTAGAGCTCTTGCGGGTGTTCAATCCGCCACGTTAGCAATGGTTGCTCCTGGTATAGCTGAAGCTTTAATCGCTACTGCGATGGGCCTTTTTGCCGCCATTCCAGCTGTTGTTGCTTACAATAGATTTGCAGATAAAGTAACTCGTCTCGAGATTCGATACGATAGTTTTTCAGAAGAATTTGCAAGTATTTTACAACGCCATGAATTATATAAAAGTGATTAATAGTTAACGTGTCAAAAAAAAGAAAAGTCATCAGTGAAATTAATGTAGTTCCATACATTGATGTGATGCTTGTATTGTTAATTATTTTTATGGTGACAGCACCATTACTCACACAAGGAATAAAGGTAGAATTACCAAAAGCTGGGGCAGACCCAATTGCTGATTCTTCAAGTCTTGCCCCTCTAATTTTGAGCGTAAATGCTCAAGGTGATTTATTTATAAATGTTGGTGATGACGAAGATAAACCAAAAGATGCTGAATCAATAATATCAAGAACTAGGGCGGTTCTAGCCAGCCAGCCATCTACAATGATTTTAGTCAAAGCAGATCGTCAAGTTCCCTATGGTAATGTTGTTGGAGCTATGGTTCTTTTGCAGCAAGGTGGAGCAAAAAATATTGGCTTTGTTACTGATGCACTAGAGTCTTACCCTGTACCTAACTGAAATTATATGAGCTATTGAATGCGAGATAAATATAATATTATACCAATGGCTTTCGCGTGTGGTTTGCACCTTGCCATTTTTATTACGATGATATTAGCCTTTGAAAGGTCAAATGCAAATATACCATTTCGTCCTCTTATGATAGATGCTGTTCTAATTGAGGAGGACAATTTACTAACTCCGCAAAAAAAATTAGCACAAGAAAAACGAGATGCCGAAGAAAAAAAACGGTTATCAGATATTCAGGCTGAAAAAATACGAATAAATAAAAAGAAAAAAAAAGAAGCAGAAATTAAAAGAAATGCAGATATTAAAATAGCAAAAGAGCTAAAGTTAAGGGAAGCTCGTGAAAAAAAAGAATTGATAACTAAACAAGAGAAAGAAGCTGAACTAGAAAAAAAACGAGTAGAAAAACAGCTTGAAAAAGATCGTCTTGATGCTGAACAGAATAGACTAGATGATATAAAACGACAACGAGTAGAAAACGAAAAGATACGAAAAGATTTAGAAAAAGCTGAAAAAAAAGCACAATTAGATCGAGAGTTATCAAATGAGCAGAAACGTCTAGATGCTCTTCGTTCAGGCGCTCTTGCAAGGTATACTTTTAGTCTTGGTAGAAAAATTGAAAATAATTGGGTGCAACCTCCATCAGCGTCAAGCGGTATAAGTTGTGTTGTAAATGTTCGTCAGTTACCTGGAGGTGAAGTTATCAGTGCAGTAGTAGAGAAATGTAATGGTGATGAATCTGTTAGGCGCTCTGTAGAAGCTGCTGTTTATAAGGCTTCTCCATTACCAGACCCTGAAGATCCGAGTTTGTTCGAAAGAAATTTACGATTTGTATTTGAACCTTATCAATAATTCATATGTTTGTGAGGACACGGATGAATCTCCAAAGAAAAATATTTTTACTCTTATGTTTATTTTTTCATAATGTATTAAATGCTGAGCTAACTATAAGGATTACACAGGGCGTTGGAAAACAGACACCAATAGCTATTGTTCCCTTTGGGGCCGAGAGAGGCATGCCAGTTCTTTCGGTAGATATCGCCAGTATTATTACTAATGACTTAAATAGGAGCGGCAGATTTTCTCCTATCCCTGAAAAAAATATGCTTCAAAAACCAACTACAGGGGGTGAGATTGATTTTGATGATTGGTCTATTTTGGGTATCGAAGCGGTCGTTGTGGGTCGTATTACAGAAATAAAAGCTGGTTCATACAATATTCAGTTTCAACTATTTGATATTTATAAAGGTGAACAAATTGTTGGTTATAGAATGCCAGCTAATGACAAAACACTGAGGAGATCAGCGCATCGAATAGCCGATATGATTTATCGAGAGCTGACAGGAATTAGAGGAGTATTCGACACTAAAATTGCTTATGTGAGGTCAAATGTTTCGCTTAATGAGACAAATTACTCATTAATTATTGCTGATTCTGATGGTGAGAATGAGCAAATTGTAGTTAATTCAAAAGATCCAATTATGTCTCCAGCCTGGTCACCAGATAGCAGGCAGATAGCCTATGTATCGTTTGAAGATAATGCTTCGTCTATATACCTACAAACTCTAAGAACTGGAAATCGAAGAAAAATATCGGATCGACCTGGTATAAATGGGTCGCCTGCATTTTCTCCAGATGGAAGAAAATTAGTTCTTACTTTGGGTGGTTCTGATGGTAATTTAGATATTTATGTTCTTGATATTGCCACCAGAGCTCTAAAGAGAATGACGTATAATAGAGCTATTGATACAGAAGCAACATGGTCACCCAGTGGTAAGGAGATTTACTTTACTTCTGACAGGGGTGGTGCTCCGCAAATATATAAAATTTCCATAGACAGTGATAAGGCGCAAAGAGTCACTTTTGATGGTAATTATAATGCCAGACCTCGTTTATCACCCGATGGTAAAAAATTAGCAATGGTTCATCTTTATAGGGGTGATTATCGAATAGCTATATATGATATCAATAAAAAAGATTTACTGGTCTTATCTTCAGGAATGCAAGACGAATCTCCGAGTTTTGCACCAAATAGTGATACACTTATTTATGCTACAAAAATGAGAGAAAATGGAGTCTTGGAGACTGTCACTGCGGATGGCGCAGTAAAGCAAAGAGTGGCTTCTAAGCAAGGCGATATTAGGGAGCCGGTGTGGTCACCATTTTTAAAATTATGATAATGTGTTATTTTAGGTTTACTGGTATATTTTGTATTAAATTTTTATAAATAATTGAAACTTTAGGAGTTGTTAAAATGGAACGTTTTAATTTAGGGCTAATTGGTTTATTGGTTTTGGTTTTATCGGGTTGTGCCTCATCGGGAAGTAAAACTGGAAGCATGGGTAGCGACAATGGCACGGGTGCAGCTAATGATAATGAAGATGCTGCAACATACGGAATGGGCATGGAAGGTAATAGTAATCTAGAAGCAATGACAGATGACAGTATGTCTGAAAGTCTTGAGACAATTATTTATTTTGATTTTGATCGATCTGAATTACGTGCTGAATATGATGGTTTAATAAACGCACATGCGGCGAATATGAATTCTAATACTCTACTTACAGTAAGACTTGAAGGGCATGCTGATGAAAGAGGTTCACGGGAATATAATATTGGACTGGGTGAGCGGAGAGCACAAGCAGTAAGACGAATGTTGCTTCTCAATGGCGTATCACCAGCCCAGATTACTACTGTTAGTTTTGGCGAAGAGAGACCTAACTCCTATGGCAGTGATGAAAATTCATATACTCAAAATAGAAGGGTAGAGTTGGTAATTAATTAATTAATCTAATTCATTATTATGCTTAGGCATGTTTTTATTATTATTGGTACTTTAATCGCTGGGGGTTGCGCAGATTTACCCGTAAATGATAATTATCAAAGCGAAAACTCAAATATTATGCAAAGATCAAATGATCAGAGCCTAATAGAAATTGCTCGCCAGCTTGATAGTATTCAAGAACAAGTCACTCAAATTCAGGGTCAAACAGAAGATCTAAATTACCAGTCACAAGCAACTCAGGATAGACAAAGAGCCTTGTATGTTGACTTGGATGATCGTTTGCAAGATCTTGAAAGATCAATTAGTGCTTTAAACTCTATGAATGTTGTTAATGAAGAGGAAATTATCTTTGGTGAATTACCTGTCCCAGGTGGTACTGATGAGGATAATTATCAAGCAGCTTTCGAGCTCCTGAAGGAGCAAAATTATGAATTAGCATCACTTTCATTTATTAGATTTTTAGCTGCATATCCAGGAAGCAGTTTGATTGACAATGCTCAGTATTGGCTCTCTGAATCATACTATGCCTCCAATCAGTTTGATCAGGCTTTGTCACAATTCACTAAAGTTGTGAATGAGTACCCCCGTTCAAGAAAAATACCTGATGCTCTGCTTAAGATTGGTTATTGTAATTATGAGTTAGGGAATTGGGATCAAGCTCGTTTAGTTTTGAATAGAATTCAAACTGAATACCCACAATCAACTGTGGCGAAATTAGCTGAACAACGAATAAAAATAATGAATAGCAGAGGTTTGTGATTTCGTTTTCAAAGACTCTGATTAAGTTATCCAGGGTTCTATAAAAATTTTATTGATATTCTCTTGAGATTATTGTGAGGTGCGGTATCATCCTCGCCAATTGAATAAAAAACTTAAATGATATTTGGGGCGTTAGCTCAGCGGTAGAGCATTCGGCTTTTAACCGACCGGTCGTAGGTTCAATCCCTACACGCCCCACCATTTAATTTATTCATCAAAAATTAATCTTGAGATAAAAGTAATTAATTTATCCATTAGTTGCGGCTAATTGTAATTAAAATAGATTTAATTTTAATTGCTTTGAGAGATTTAAATGAAAGATAGAAATTGTAAGATATTTAAATTTGGTGGGTCTAGTCTTGCTGACACTCAGTGCTTCGTTAGAGTGTCTAAAATAATACTAGATAATTACTACAAAGAGCCTAATTTACGTCACGTTATAGTGGTTTCTGCTCTTGGCGGTTTTACTGATCTATTGATTGATATCGCTGAAAATTGTAATGCAAATAATCTGTATGATTCAAAAGAATATAAAGCGATTAATCATCGCCTTACTGCTTTAGTTGAAGATTTGCTTGAAGACTCTGCAGCGAGAGAGTTTCTAGAATTATTTTCAAATGACATCAACTCGATTGTCAAACTGCTTAACGATGACTTAATTATTAATAATGATGATACAGATATTGAGAAGGTAATTGCAGGGTTTGGTGAGCTTTGGTCGGCAAAGATTTTGTCACTTTATATTGCTAAATTACTAGATTCTGATGATGAGGTAGAATTTATTGATAGTCGTAGCATCATCTATGTTCAATCAAGCGACCTAGGTGCAATTGTCGATTGGAAAAAATCAAACGAATGTTATAAAAAAGTAGTTACAAAATCTCAAGCAAATATACTTATTATTACGGGCTTTATAGCCTCAAATGAACGAGAACAACCAACAAATTTAGGCCGTAATGGGAGTGATTATTCTGCTGCCATATTCGCTTCTTTATTTGGAGCACAAGCATTAGTTATCTGGACTGATGTTGATGGTGTTAT
Source organism: uncultured Woeseiaceae bacterium (assembly GCA_964275745.1). Lineage (GTDB taxonomy): Bacteria > Pseudomonadota > Gammaproteobacteria > Steroidobacterales > Woeseiaceae > SP4260. Next base: position 76,671 of record CAXYCT010000003.1, read on the forward strand.
GAGTGCGGATCCGAATAAAGTCCCTGATGCACAAGTGGTTAGCAATTTATCTTATAATGAAGCTATGGAATTGGCCTACTTCGGAGCAAAAGTTATCCACCCAAAGACATTAAATCCGTTAATGGAACAAAAGATTCCAGTCTTCATACGTAATACATTTAATCCTGAATTTGTTGGTAGTAAAATATCAGCAGAAAAATCAATAAATAATAATATAAAAGGTATAACTGTTATTGATTCCATCGCTCTAATCAACCTTGAGGGAACAGGAATGATTGGAGTCCCAGGCACTGCTGATAAACTATTTGTAGCGCTTAAAGATGAAAATATATCTGTGACATTAATTTCTCAAGCGAGTTCAGAGCATTCCATTTGTATAGCAGTAGATGAGCATGTGAGTGATATTGCAAAAAATGTCATCGAAAATGCTTTTGAAGCTGAGTTGAACGCAGGATTGATATCAAAAATTGAAGCAACAAAAGGTCAGAGTATAATTGCAGTTGTTGGCGATGAAATGACTGGACAGTCAGGTGTTGCTGGCCAGTTTTTTGGTACTCTGGGTCAAGCTAAGATCAACGTAAGAGCGATAGCGCAAGGATCGTCGGAGCGTAATATTTCTGCTGTGATTGAGTCAAAAGACGCGCTGAGGGCGCTTAATAGAGTCCATGCTGGTTTTTTTAATAATAAAACCTCTTTAACTATTGGTTTGATTGGTCCAGGTTTGGTTGGCAGTGAATTACTCGATCAAATTAATTCACATTTATTCAAAAATGCGGCTGATCTAGGAGTGAGTATATATTTAAAAGCAATTGTTAAATCAAAACTGATGTTACTTGATAAAACCTCAATAGACTTAGAAAGGTGGTCAGAAATACTGCAAGATGAAGCCATTGATATCGATCTAGATATCTTTGAGAGCCATCTAATCGAGCATTCAAATAATAGTAGTATCTTAATAATTGATTGCACTTCAAACGATACTATCGCTAAGAAATATGCACAATGGTTATCGCTTGGGATTAATGTCATTACCCCGAATAAGAAAGGTTTGAGTGGAGATCTCAATTATTATAAATCCTTAAAAGATACCTCAGAAAAGAATAACTCGTTCTGTTTTTATGAAACTACTGTCGCTGCTGGGTTACCAGTAATAAACACAATCAATAGTTTGGTCGCAACGGGAGATAAGATACATTCTATTGAAGGTATCTTATCTGGAACTTTGGCTTATTTATTTAATGTATTTGATGGCTCAAAACCGTTTTCCAGAATTGTTGTTGAAGCAAAAGAGAGTGGCTATACAGAGCCTGACCCAAGAGATGATCTTGGAGGAATGGATGTGGCTAGGAAACTTACAATACTGGCTAGGGAAGCTGGAAGGGATCTTGATCTTTCAGATTTTTCTATCGAAAGTCTTGTTCCAGATGAATTAATTGATTTAAGTATTGATGAATTTCTTGAAAAATTAAAAGACTATGATTCTGTAATGCAGAACCGATATAAAAATGCAAAAAATAATAATTTGACACTCAGGTATGTTGCATCAATAGACTTAGATAGTAATATTTTCATAGGGCTTAAAGAATTTCCACTCGATCATCCTTTTAGCAATATTCAACTCACAGATAATATAATTAAAATTCAGTCTGATAGATATGCAGATAACCCATTAATCATTCAAGGGCCTGGCGCAGGTCCTGGTGTAACTGCTGCAGGTATATCTGCAGATATTATTAACCTCATAAAATTAATAAAGTAGCGAAATGAATAACAAGTATATAACTGCATTTGCTCCAGCATCTATTGGTAATGTTGCTGTGGGCTTCGATATGCTGGGCCTTGCAATCAAAGGAGCTGGTGATCGCGTATCTGTTAGAAAGATGAGTGAAGAGGGGTTATCCATTAAAGAAATCTATGACCAAGATGGTCTTCCTCATAAAAACCTTTCAAAAAAATCGAGTGAAAATACCGCATCAATAGCTGCAGATGCCTTATGGCAATCAAAAGGTGGGCAGGGTGGTATAGAGATGATTATTCATAAAGGTATTCCACTTCAATCTGGGATGGGAAGTTCAGCTGCCTCAGCTGTAGCAGGAGCTGTTGCTGTTAATGCGTTATTGGACAATCCGCTACCAGTTGAAGAGCTAATGACATACGCACTTGAGGGCGAGAAATATGCAAGTGGAGGCATACATGCTGACAATGTTGCCCCAAGTCTTATTGGTGGGATGGTATTCTGTCCTCCATCATTTCTCCCCAGAACTACTTCAATTGAAGTACCAAAGGGCATTAGCTCTGTATTGGTGCATCCAGATTTGATAGTGAATACAGCTGAAAGCCGAAATGAATTATCTGATAATTACTCAATGAAGCAATGGTTGGATCAACAGGGTTATCTTGCAGGCTTTTTACTGGGCTTACAAAAAATTGATCTAAATTTAATTAAAAATAGCATGCAGGATGTCATTATTGAGCCACAGCGAGCAAGTTCTGTAGAATGTTTTAATGAGATTAAAGAAGCGATCATGAATAAAGGAGCATTGGGGTGTTCGTTATCTGGAAGTGGTCCTAGTATTTTTGCTTTATGCGAGGATCATATTGCGACTGAGATTAAATTAATAATGATGAAGATCTTTACTAGTCATAACATTAGTTCTGAGGGATGGATAAGCTCTTTAGACGCATCTGGCGCTTACGTGGAAAGTTAGTTGTGAATTTTATTAGCACTCGTGGCAATCAAAGTTATGGTATTGATCAGGTATTAGCTAAAGGTATTGCTGATGATGGTGGCTTGTTTGTGCCCGAAGAGTTGCCTCATATAAATCTCGAGGAACTTCAAGGTGAGGTATCATTGATAGATACTGCTAAATTATTATTAACACCTTATTTTGAAGAATCAACATTAAAAAATAATTTAAATCAAATCATAAAAGAATCTTTATTTTTTCCAATCCCGTCTATTAAAGCCTTTCCTGATGAGAATATCTGGTTTTTAGAGCTTTTTCATGGACCTACAGCAGCATTTAAGGATGTTGGAGCAGGATTCTTAGCATCTTGCTTGAGCCGTTTAAATAGCGCTGAGAACAAACCATTAGTAGTTTTAGTTGCGACATCTGGCGATACTGGTGGGGCAGTTGCAGCTGCATTTCATGGCTTACCCAATGTAAAGGTCATTGTTTTATTTCCAAAGGACAAAGTGTCAAAAAGACAAGAAAAACAGCTGACATGTTGGGGGGATAATATCCTATCATTGACCGTAAATGGCACCTTTGATGACTGCCAGGCATTAGTAAAAAATATATTTGTCGATCCAGTCCTAACGTCTAAATATCGATTTTCATCAGCAAATAGTATAAATTTTGGACGATTATTACCACAAAGTATTTATTATGCTCATAGTAGCCTCAGTCATTATGGGCAGTATGGTAAAAAAACAAATTTTATAATCCCAACTGGAAATTTAGGAAATGGCTTAGCTTGTTTGCTAGCCAGAAGTATGGGTTTTCCTATAGGCGAAATAGTTTTATCTGTGAACGAAAATCGTTTAATTGTAGATTATTTAGACGGAGCTGAATGGCTACCAAAACCAAGCATTCAAACACTTGCTAATGCTATGGATGTTGGTAATCCAAGTAATATGGAGCGCCTAAATAGCCTATTTGGCCAAACTGACGAGCTTAAAGGCTCAGTTTCTGCTGTTTCTGTTTCTGATGAAAATATTAGTAATGAAATTACTAGGGTTTTTGAGCAAACTAAAACCATCATCTGCCCTCATACTGCTACTGCTTCTTATGCTTATAGTCTATTTGCAGACGAGATAAAAAAGAGTCAAGATTGGTTCATCGCTGCTACTGCGCATCCTGCTAAATTTGAGACAATTGTTGAGCCATTAATTAACCAAAGAGTCGCTATTCCAAATGAACTTGCAGTGTTGCTTGAAAAGCCAAGCAAAACATTCACTATCAATCCAGATATAAAGGAATTCGAGCAGATAATTGTTGATAAATCAATATAGAAGATATTTTTAACTATATGATTTATATGTCAAATATTAAATAATTTATTTGCATTTCTCGTGCTAGACATAACTATATCTTTGGGACTATGCGATGTGCATTTAGCGATAGTTTTGACTACCTCATGAAGAAATTTAGGTTCATTGCGGCGTGATTTTGGTTTAGGTTTGAGAGTTCTGGGTAATAAATAAGGGCAGTCCGTTTCAATCAACAATCGATCAAGAGGTATATTTTGTAAAATTTCTTGTAAATCTCTTCCTCTTCGTTCATCACATATCCAGCCGGTAATGCCAATATAAAGACCCATATCAAGATAAGCAGATAGCATCTCATGGGTTCCAGTAAAGCAATGAGCTACCCCTCCACAAAGATATCTAGCGTTTTCTTTTAGTGTGGCGGTGAAATCTCTATGCGCTTCTCTCTGATGTAAAAAAACAGGAAGCTTTGTTTCTTGTGCAATATCTAATTGGCTGCTAAATGCTCTTATTTGATCTTTTTTTGACGATAGATTTCGATAGTAATCTAGCCCACATTCACCAATTGCAACTACTGATTTGTGCTTACTAAGTTCATAAATCGAATTTTCTACTGATTTATTATATGTTTCAGCATAATGCGGATGTACGCCAGCTGTAGAATATAAGTTCTCTTCATATTGCTTAGTAAGGTTATATGCTTTGATGCTTTCATCATTATTGGACCCAGTAACTATTAATTTTTTAATATTAGATTCCAGTGCTTCTTTGATAATAATACCTAGATCATTGGTGTAATCACTGTGAGTGAGATTTGCGCCAATATCTATTAAATAATCATTCATTTTATTTTATAACTTCATCGATCGGCCCACCACCAAGACATCGATCATCTTTATATAAAACTGCAGCTTGCCCTTCAGTAACAGCTCGTTGTGGCACATTAAAAATTATTTTTATTTTATTATTTTCTATTAGCTCTGCCTTGCAAGCTTGATCTGGCTGACGATACCTGATCTTCCCATGACAATTTATTGTTCTAGTGCTTAAGATGAGCTCTTCAGCAGAGCCAATCCATGAAAATTTAGAAACAATTAATGAGCGACTATAAAGATCAGCGTGATCACCTTGAGTTACTGTGAGTGTATTAGTAGCTAGATCTTTCTTTAAAACATACCAAGGTTCGTTATTACTGTCTTTTCGCCCACCAATATTCAACCCTTGTCTTTGGCCAATTGTGTAATACATCAACCCTTGGTGCTGACCAATAATATTCTCATTTTTATCAATCATTGGTCCAGGTTGAGCAGGTAGAAATTTTTCTAAGAATTCTCGAAATGGACGCTCACCAATAAAGCAAATGCCTGTACTGTCTTTTTTGTCATAATTTACCAAACCGTTCATTTTTGCAATATCCCTAACTTCGTCCTTTGTTAGGTCGCAAAGCGGAAATAGAGTCTCTTTTAATGCGGCTTCATTGACTGCGTGTAAAAAATAGGTTTGATCTTTGTTTTTATCTTTGGGTTTAATTAGTTTTGTAGATTTAATATTTTTTTTAAGTTTGGCATAGTGGCCAGTAGCTATGTATTTAGCACCAAGTCTTTTCGCGTATTTAATAAAAACTCCAAATTTAATTTCTCGATTACATAATATATCTGGATTCGGTGTCCTTCCATTTTTATATTCATAAAGAAAATCTCTGAACACAAGATCAGCATATTCTTTGGAGAAATTAACATGATGCAATGGAATGGATAGTTTTTTACAAACTTTCTTTGCATCCTGTAGGTCATCAGCGGCATTGCAGTAGCCATCTTCATCATTCCAGTTGGTCATATGAAGGGCTTGAACATCAGCACCTTGCTGTTTTAGTAAGAGGGCCGCTACCGCTGAATCCACGCCTCCAGACAAACCAATTACTACACACTCATTTGCTATATTTTTCATTTGAGTATTTATATCATCAGAGTGAATCTAAAAGTTACGATTGAGAATTAAATTTACTTGGATAGAGTGGAAAGCTTAGAAGCAAGACCGATATATGTTGATGGCGTTAAATTAAGCAGTTCATTTTTTGCATGATCTGGGATCTCCAATGAATGAATGAAATTTGATAAAATGGATTTATTTATTTCATTGCCTCTCGTCAGTGATTTTAATTTTTCATATGGCTCTGGTACCCCATAACGTCTCATTACTGTTTGAATCGCTTCACCAAGAACCTCCCATCTGTGCTCAATATCCTCTTTAATTGCCATTTCATCAATTTCTAATTTATTGATCCCTTTGAGAAGTGATTTTATGGCAATAGTCCCATAACCAATTGCAACTCCAAGGTTTCGTTGAACGGTTGAGTCAGTTAGATCTCTTTGAAATCTTGAGATTGGTAGTTTTTCAGCAAAATGACTTAGCAAGCTATTAGCCATTCCTAAATTACCTTCTGCATTTTCAAAATCAATTGGGTTTATTTTATGTGGCATCGTTGATGAACCAACTTCATTTTTTTCAAGTCTTTGCTTGAAGTAGCCTAATGATATATAGCCCCATATATCTCTACTCATATCTAATAAAACGGTATTGTAACGAATAAGGGTATGACAATATTTAGCCATCCAGTCATGAGGTTCTATTTGTGTGGTTAGAAGATTTGGTTTTAAGCCCAATGATCTTATAAATTTTGAACTGATTATTAGCCAGTCACAATCTGGGTATGCTGCATGGTGAGCATTAAAATTACCAACCGCACCATTAAATTTCCCGTATATATTTATCTCATTGAGTTCAATATTAATAATGTTAAGCCTTGAAAGTATATTGGCAAACTCTTTGCCCACTGTGGTTGGACTTGCTGTTTGACCGTGAGTCCTGGATAGCATTGGAGTGTTCTGATGCTTCGAAGCTAAACTTTCAATTTCGCTTTGCAGGGAATTCATTAATGGTTTAATAATAGAGTCGCGTGCCTCTTTGAGCATCATGGCATAAGCTAGATTATTAATATCTTCTGATGTACATCCAAAATGGATGAAATCTTTGATATTTTTATGACCTTTGAATTGTCGGCTTATAAAGTACTCAACTGCTTTGACGTCATGATTGGTAATTTTTTCGATTTCTTTGACACTCTCTGCATCATCCACATCAAAATTATCGATAATTTGATTTAGTTGGCTATCAGTATCTGTATCAAATATATCAAGTTCAATTATTTCTGGATTATTGGCTAACATTTGTAGCCAGCGAATTTCTATTTCTACTCTGTATTTTATCAGGCCATATTCACTAAAAATTCTACTTAATTCTTTAGTTTTATCCGCATAGCGTCCATCTAAGGGTGATATTGCTGTTAGTTTTTCTTTTGCCATATTTACTAGCCACCTGCTTCTCAGAATAAGAATCATACACTAAAAAGACTAAAATATAATGGTTTGCTGTATGATTAGTGCATTAGTTTATGTCCTGAGGATTTGATTATGGGAAGCAAAAATTACAGAAATGAAATTGACAGTATGGGCGAGCTAAAAGTCCCTCTAGATGCATTATGGGGGGCACAAACTCAACGTGCTGTGAATAATTTCCCAATTAGCGGTATCACTATACCGCGACAATTTATTGTTGCTCTAGGACTAATAAAATGGGCTGCAGCCACTGCGAACAGTGATCTTGGCTTACTGCCAAAAAATAAAGCAAATGCAATATGCAAGGCATGCGAAGAGATCATTGTTGGTACTCATGATGAACAATTTCCAATTGATATATTTCAAACAGGGTCTGGTACCAGCTCTAATATGAATTCTAATGAGGTTATTGCGAGCATAGCAAGCTTGGTTCTTGGTGATAATATTCATCCAAATGATGATGTCAATATGAGCCAAAGCAGTAATGATGTGATCCCAACAGCTATTCACGTATCAGCTGCAATTAGCTTGCATCAAGAATTATTGCCTGCCCTCAATAAATTATCTAAAGAGTTAGAACTTAAATCTATCGAGTTTAAAAATACTGTAAAAACAGGGCGTACCCATTTAATGGATGCAATGCCAGTTACTCTTGGTCAAGAAGTCAATGCTTGGCGATCTCAAGTAATGCATTCACATGATCGAATAAAAGACTCTATGGGTCGTTTATTAGAACTAGCTCAAGGTGGGACAGCAGTGGGAACAGGAATTAACGCACATCCAGATTTTGGGAAGAAAGTGGCGGGATTATTGTCAGAGAGAACGAATATTCCATTCTCTTCTTCAGAATCTCTATTTGAGTCATTAGCAACACAGGATGCGGCAGTGGAGATGTCTGGTCAATTGAAAGTTCTAGCTGTAAGTATGATTAAAATTTCTAACGATCTGCGTTGGATGAATTCTGGTCCATTGGCGGGTCTTGGTGAAATTAAATTACCAGAGCTGCAACCAGGTTCGAGTATTATGCCTGGTAAAGTCAATCCAGTTATACCGGAGGCTGTGGCTATGGTTGGCGCACAAATAATAGGCAATGACTCAACGATTACCATTGCTGGACAATCTGGTAATTTTCAATTAAATGTAATGCTTCCTGTCGTAGCATATAATTTACTGCAGAGCATTGAAATAGCGGCTAATGCTATCAGCGTGTTGTCTGATAAAGCAATCAAGGGCTTTACCGTTAACCATGAAAAAATAAAAGATGCCTTGGATCGTAATCCAATACTTGTAACCGCATTGAATGGAGTGATTGGTTATGAATTAGGAGCAAAAATAGCCAAAACTGCTTACAAAGAAGGAAGGGCGGTAATGGATGTGGCGATCGATATGACAGATCTTGATGAAAATGAATTATCAAGGTTACTTGATCCGAAAAATTTAACAGATGGTGGTATAAAAAAATAAATTTACTTTTAATTATTGGGTAGTATTTTAATTCTTTTACTAATATGAACACTTTGCAAAAGTTGATTGAAATACTATCAGATGTTAATTACTCGCTGTCAGATGAGAAAAGCTTAAGTAGTAAATTTCTCAATTCAGTACTAGAAAAGAAATTTCCAGAAGGTTTAAAATCTGCAGCTATTTTATTACCTATTGTCAAAGTAGAGAACTCTCTAGAAATATTATTAACTAAACGGTCGAACCATTTAACTAACCATGCTGGAGAAATATGTTTTCCTGGTGGTAGTTGCGAGGAAAATGATACTGATTTCTCTATGACTGCATTGCGTGAAACAAATGAAGAGATAGGTGTCAAAGAATCAGACATAAAAATTATAGGGATGATGCCTGCTGTTCCGACTTTTACGGGGTATATTATTCATCCAGTTATTGGTGTTATCTCAGGGTCTCCTGAAATATTAATACAACAATCTGAAGTAGAAATATGCTTTACAGTTCCATTATCATTTTTTTTGAATCGCCAAAACAAGAAAGAAAGCTTTTATAAGACTAATGATATTCGGCTACCAATAGTTGAATATCAATATGAAAATCACAGAATATGGGGGGCTACAGCAATAATTATTACTATGTTATGTGATCGATTGCGAGGTGAAATTAGATGAAGCATAAAAAATTATTATTAAATAACTTACCAAAAAATATATCAGCATTTGAGTTAGCACAAATAGTTAGTAAAAAAGCATCAAGCGTAGGATTTGATTGGCAGAATGATATTGAGGTACTTGAGAAACTAGATGAAGAGATATATGAATTACGAGCTGCTACTTCTAGTGATGCAATAGAAGAAGAGTTTGGCGATATTTTATTTACGCTAGTGAATTTTTCTAGGCACGTAGGAGTTGATCCTGAGCATGCATTAATGAAGGCATGTGAAAAGTTTATCTCAAGATTTAATGGCATGGAAAAAGCAGCTGCATTCGATGGCATGGAGATAAGCTCCATGACTAGAGCTCAATTTGAAAAATTATGGCAGCTGCAAAAGCTTAAAAAATTATAATTTACAATCAGACATCAAAGTTGACGCCTTGTGCTAAGGGTAATTCAGTCCCCCAATTTATAGTATTAGTTTGACGACGCATATAAGCTTTCCAAGAATCTGACCCGGCTTCACGACCACCACCAGTTTCTTTTTCACCACCAAAAGCACCACCAATTTCAGCTCCAGAAGTTCCTATATTAACATTAGCAATACCACAATCTGACCCTACGCTAGATAAGAATTTCTCAGCATTTTGAAGGTTATTTGTGAAAATTGCTGATGAGAGACCTTGCCTAACATTGTTTTGCTTGGCAATCGCATCATCGAGTGAGCTGCATGGAATTAAATATAATAAAGGTCCAAAGGTCTCTTCTTGAACAATATCCCATTCATTTTCAGCAACTGCAATTATTGGTTCTATAAAGTTACCTTTATCACCAACTCTTTTACCTCCACAAAGAATCTCACCACCAGCCGCAACTATTTTTTCAACTGCAGCTTCAACACTTTGTAAGGACTTCTCATCAATCAATGGACCCATTAATGTCTTGGTATCGAGTGGATCACCGATTGGAATTTGCTTATAGGCACGAACAAGTTTTTCTTTAAGTTCATCCATTCTTGAAGTATGAACAAACACTCTTCTTGTAGTTGTGCACCTTTGTCCTGCAGTTCCTACCGAACCAAAAACAATTCCTGGTATCGTAATATCAAAATTAGCAGATTCATCAACAATAATTGCATTGTTACCACCAAGCTCTAAAAGATATTTACCCATTCTAGAAGCAACTTTTTGTCCTACATTTTTACCAACTTCGCTGGAGCCCGTAAATGATAATAAATCAATTCGACGATCGTCTACGAGTTTCTGAGAAAGTATATTTGATTCATCGTTTATTAGATGAAATATACTAGGCAGACCTTGATCTTTTAGTGCTTGGTTACAAATTTTTTGAACTGCAATAGCGCATAAAGGAGCTTTTGGAGAGGGCTTCCAGACACTAACATTTCCGCATATAGTGGCAATAAATGCATTCCATGACCATACTGCTACAGGGAAATTAAAAGCTGAAATAATACCGACAAGACCTAATGGATGCCATTGCTCATACATGCGATGCATTGGCCTCTCTGAATGAGTCGTCATCCCATAAAGCATTCTTGATTGACCGACAGCTAGATCGGCCATATCAATCATTTCTTGAACCTCTCCATCACCCTCTGCTTTAATTTTTCCCATCTCTAGACTAACTAAACTACCTAGTGCATCTTTGTGTTCTCTAAGAGCAGCCCCCACTCTTCTTATGGCATCACCCCTCACTGGAGCTGGGATTGTACGCCACTCAAGAAAAGCCTCTTGGGCAGAGGTTATAATTTTTTCATATTCTTCTGTGGTAGTATTTTTTACACTTGCAATCACTTCTCGTGTTGATGGATTTATTGATTCGATTAGGGTTGCATCTGCCGACTGAAGTGAGATATCACCAGACCAGCTTCCAGCATTAATTGAATTTAGATTGAGACTTTCCAGTATGTTTTTCAAGATTTACCCCTAAAAATATATGCGATAAGTAATTAAAATATTTATATTAGCTGTATTTTGCCTACCCTTTGCCCTTGTTTCCAGTGATGTTTTTATACATGAGTGATAGAAAGTTAAGATAATTGATATTATAATCTAACATTACTTTTATATTTATCTTGTAAGCTTATGATTGCAATAATAAGTTTTGGCATGCACAATCTCAAATCACTAACTTATGGATGGTAATTTTGTGAAAAAAGAAAACGAAATAAATAATTGGAAACCAACTTCATGGACGACTTTAAATGCAGCTCAACAGGCTAATTATCCTGATAAAGATCATCTGGAATCAGTAGTTGCTGAACTTAAAAAGTTACCACCAATAGTAACCTCATGGGAAGTTGATAAATTAAACGACCACATTGCTGCAGCTCAGCGCGGAGAAGTATTCATTCTGCAAGGTGGTGATTGTGCTGAAAGTTTCAGTGATTGTTCATCTGAAAGTATTGTTGCAAAACTAAAAATATTACTGCAAATGAGTACCGTCATGCAGTATGGCTTAAAAAAGCCAGTTGTGAGAATAGGGAGGATGGCAGGTCAGTATGCAAAACCAAGATCTGCCGATCTTGAGTCAAAGGACGGTCAAGAATTGCCTAGTTATCGTGGAGATATTATCAATCGAAGCCCATTCACTAGTGATGATAGAATACCTGACCCAACATTGATATTGCGTGGCTATGAGAGAGCGGCATTGACTATGAATTTTGTAAGATCGTTGATTGATGGAGGATTTGTCGATCTCCATCACCCAGAATACTGGGATCTAGACTGGTTAGGTCATTCTGAAATGGCTGATAGATATAATAAAATTATTACAACTATAAAAGAATCTATTGATTTTATTGAATCCACCTCTGGAAGACCATTATTTCTGTCTCAAAAAGCTGAGATATATGCTGCGCATGAGGGTCTCCATCTTCCTTACGAGCAAGCACAAACAAGATATATCGAAAGAACAGGAAATTGGTATAACTTAACTACTCATTTCCCTTGGATAGGAATGCGAACGGCTGAGCTAGATGGCGCTCACGTAGAATATTTTCGTGGCGTAGCAAATCCTATGGGAATAAAGATAGGTAATGGTATGACATCAGAATGGCTGCAGGGGTTAATTGCTGCGCTAAATCCAAATAATTCTCCTGGAAGAATTACTCTTATTCATAGATTTGGTGCAGACAGTATTGAGTCGAATTTACCACCACTAATTGAAGCCGCCAAAGAAACAGGCTCACCAATTTTATGGGTATGCGATCCTATGCATGGAAATACTGAGTCGACAGCAGATGGGACAAAAACCAGACGTTTTGAAAAAATATCATCAGAATTAGAGTCGGCGTTTCGAGTGCACAAAAAAATGGGCACATATTTAGGTGGAGTCCATCTTGAATTAACAGGTGAAAATGTCACTGAATGTACTGGAGGAGCAAGAGGGCTTAATGACAATGATCTTTCTATTGCTTATAAGTCTCCTGTCGACCCTAGGTTAAATTATGAGCAAGCAATGGAAATAGCTCTTGGAATACCAAATTTGCAGGAAAAAGCTATTATGGGTTAAGCGTTAACCAAGCTTCTTCGTTAGTCATTGTGATGCATTGACCAAGTGCTAGATCTTTTACGAACCAGGGCCCTATTTGCCAGCGAACTAATCTTAAAACTGGTAGGTTGATTGCCGCAGCCATTCTTCGGATTTGATGTTTCCTTCCCTCAAATATAGATATTTCAAGCCATGATGTAGGTATATTTGCCCTAAATCTTATTGGTGGCTCTCTGTCCCAAATATTTTTAGGAGGATTGATGATTCTTGCTGAATGAGCTGTTGCCAGCCCGTCTTTAAGTGTTAATCCATCCGTTAATTTTTTAAGGTGATCATGGGTGGAATCACCCTCAACTTGGACTATATAATATTTCAAAAGCTTTTGTTTAGGTTCGCATATCCTTGCTTGTAATTTACCATCGTCTGTTAAAGCTAAAAGTCCCTCACTCTTTTTATCTAATCGTCCAGCAGGGTAAACAAAATTTTCAGTAATAAACTTTGCCAAGGTGTTATCACCACCACTAAATTGACTAACAACTCCATAAGGTTTATTAAATAAAATAAAAGGCATAATTTCTTTTTTTGGATGTCTAGTTAATGGATCCATACTATACTAGACGCGATTAAATATATTAAAATAAGTCAGAATGCAGAACACTTATAATTCAGATTGCAAAAAATGCAAAAGACTTTCTCAATTCTTGGCTGACATAAAATACCAGCATGCAGATTACTTTTGTAAGCCAGTGCCAGCATTTGGACATAATGATCCTCGTTTGTTAATTGTTGGTCTTGCCCCCGGGATGCATGGTGCAAATCGAACAGGCAGGCCTTTTACGGGTGATTATGCAGGTGTATCCCTATATAAAAATTTATATAAGTATGGTTTTAGTAGTAATGAGGAATCGGTTGCTGCTGATGATGGTTTGAAGCTAGTAAATTGTAAAATTACAAATGCAGTGAAGTGCTTGCCCCCTCAAAATAAACCAAATGGTAGTGAAATTAATAATTGCAATAGCTATTTAAAAAATGAAATTACGTCATTGAAGCGGGGCGCTATTATACTATCACTTGGTGGCATTGCTCATAGGGCGGTAATTAAATCTCTAGATTTAAAGCAAGCTGACTATAAGTTTGGTCATGCAGAGGAGCATGAAATCGGAGAACTTAAGCTCATTAACTCATATCATTGTAGCCGATATAATTTAAATACAAGGCGTTTATCACTACCCATGTTTGAGAGTATATTTGAACGAATAAAAGTACTCTCTTGTATATAAGCTATGCCTGACTTACTCAAAAACAAAAGTAAATTTCTTAGTGAATTACCTACTAAGCCAGGTGTTTACTGCATGCTCAGTAACAATGGAACTGTATTATACGTTGGAAAAGCAAAAAATTTAAAAAAGCGTGTGCCTAATTACTTTCAATCTGAGCAAAAAGATCCAAAAGCAGCACTTTTGATGACTCACGTCACTGATATTGACTTAACTATTACCAACACAGAGGCTGAAGCATTAATTCTTGAATATACGTTAATCAAAAAAAATAAGCCTCGTTATAACGTCGTACTTAGGGATGATAAAAGTTATCCATATATATATGTTGCTACTGAACATGCATTTCCAAGAATTGAATTTCAGCGCCGTGCAAAAGCACAAAAAGGAAAATATTTTGGCCCATACCCCAATATCAATGCGGTTAGAGAGGCGTTAACAGAATTACAAAAGGTGTTTTTGGTGCGTCAATGCAAAGACAGCTTTTTTAGAAATAGATCGAGAGCTTGTCTTCAATATCAAATCCAACGATGTTCTGCGCCGTGTGTCGGACTGATTGATAAAAATGAATATGATAATGATGTTAAATCTACCATGTTATTTTTAGCAGGCAAAAATAAAAGCATTGTCAACTCACTTGTAAAGCGAATGGAGCAGTGTTCAGAGCAGAAAAGATATGAAGAAGCATTAAAGTATCGAGATCAAATCAGCCGTTTAAAAGAGATACAAGCAAAGCAGTTAGTTGCAACATCTAGAAAAACAGATATAGATACACTTGGTATAGCTTCTGATGGAGTGACTCACTGTGTTGCTATTTTATCTGTAAGAAATGGTTCTGTAATTGGCAGTAAGAACTATTATTTTAAAATGAGGGGTAATGCTACAAAAGAGGTAATACAAAAAGGATTTCTATCCCAGTATTATTTGAGCGTTAAATCACCATCTGAAATTATTGTTCCAGTCCCGATAGAGAGTGGCTCAGTATTAGAAAAAATACTCTCTGAAAAAGCTGAGCGAAAAGTTAGATTAACGAATAATGTTCGTGGTAACCGTTTAGGTTGGCTAGATATGGCCCATAAGAATGCTACTTATGGTCTGGAATGTAAGGTGTCTAGCGAGGCATCATTGATTGCTCAGTTAAAATCAATTGGTGAGTTATTTTGTAACGGAGTTCAGCCTAAAAGAATAGAGTGTTTTGATGTCAGTCATACATCTGGAGAGGCTACGGTTTCATCTTGTGTTGTCTTTAATGAGCAAGGACCATTAAAAAGTGACTACCGCCGCTTTAATATCAAATCTACAAATCATGGTGATGATTATGCAGCTCTATCGGAGGCAGTGGGGCGACGTTATAAGCGAATAAAAAAAGGTGAGGCATTGATGCCAGATATATTATTCTTGGATGGAGGGAAGGGCCAACTATCCTCTTGTATGCAAATTCTTAATGAACTAAAAATAAAAAATATTATTGTTATTGCGGTAGCAAAAGGAAAATCGAGAAAGCCTGGTATGGAGCAATTGTTCCTAACTACCCAAAGTGAGCCCTTGAACTTAGCTGCTGATTCACCTGCATTGCATCTAATTCAACGCATTAGAGATGAGGCTCATAGGTTTGCAATCACAGGCCATCGACTAAAGAGAAGCAAAAATAGAAAAGGCTCTCGTTTAGATGGTATCGAAGGACTTGGGCCTATAAGAAAAAGAGAACTTCTAAAGCAATTTGGGGGTATTCATGGAGTAATGAAAGCTGGGATCATTGATCTTGCTAAAATTAATGGTATAAGTAAATCAATGTCTGTACGAATTTTTAATAATTTACATAATCATAGTTGAACCTTATGATGTCTTCATGAAAATAACATTTGCCAATTTTTTAACATTACTTCGAATTGCTGCGATCCCAGTTGTTGTTATCTGTTTTTATTTATCAAGTGATAATGCAAGACCAATAGCAGGCATCATATTTGGATTTGCAGCAATTACAGACTTACTTGATGGTTATGTAGCAAGAAATTATGGACAAATGTCACGTTTTGGAGCATTTCTTGATCCTGTTGCTGATAAGTTAATGGTAGCGATAGTACTCGTCTTATTGGTTCAATCAGATCCGGGCTGGTATGTGGATATTATTGCCGTCATTATTATTGGTCGTGAAATTACAATATCAGCATTACGCGAATGGATGGCTACAATTGGTGATAGAGCGAAGGTAGCCGTGTCTTGGTCTGGTAAGCTAAAGACAACATTACAGATGTTTGGCATAGGCTTTATGGTTTATAAAGAATCAATCCTGGGATTTGATGTCTATGCGATTGGATTCTCTTTCTTGTTGTTATCAGCTGGGATGACATTGTGGTCGATGTTTAAATACCTGGAAGCCGCATGGCCATCCATGCAAAAAGAATCATAGGGGAATATTATAAATAAATTAATAACTATCTTGGTAATTTTATTTTTGACTGCCTGCTCTTCATTAGAGACTCAAAATCCATATCTATTAATCTATCCTAATCTAGAGGATAAAGATGGAGTAGTTGTTTTTGAGAATGAACACGTTATATTACAAAAATTAATTGTTGGTGCTGGGGAGTGGGAGGGTATTCATTCGCATCCGGGTAATCAGCTTTATGTGCATATTAATGGTGGTGAATGGTCAGGTAGGCTTGGTGGTGAATTAGAATATTCAGGTGAGTGGAGTGAAGATGGCTCAGTAGGGTGGATGGATGCTATTCCTTTTGATGCTGGTCATAACTCTGGAAATACAGGTGATGAGGCTATTGAATTAATATATGTGACATTAAAAAAAGATGAACCTTTGTACCCAAATGAAAACCGAAGCCCTCATGTATATCCTAATTTAGTGCAAGAGCTGTTGTTTGAGAATGAGCTGTTAATTGCACAACGAGTTAAAATTAAACCAGGCCAATGGGAAGGTGTTCATAATCATCCTGGCGGTCAAATATATATTGTTATCAAAGCTGGCGAAACATCGGCTAAACTGGGTGGGCAAATGCAATATTCAGGACAAATGGGAAATGACGGTGATGTAGGTTGGATGGATGCCATTGCATTGGATGCTGGGCATGAGTCGGGCAATACTGGTGATACTGTAATTGATGTAGTTTGGGTAACGCTTAAATAGAATGTATTTTAATTTAAGTATTACATTGCTTGTCATCTAAATAATCATTGCTTGTCATCAAGCAAAATTTCGATTGAAATGTAGCTATGACATTACGTTAATTAATGTATAATTACTTACTTATAAAGATGTTTAATACAGTAGTAATATTATTATAATGTGACGCGCACGTGACGTTCACTTTAGGCAATACCAAATAATGTTTCTAATACCAAATTTTTACAGGTCTAGCGGGAATAGCTCAGTTGGTAGAGCGCAACCTTGCCAAGGTTGAGGTCGCGAGTTCGAATCTCGTTTCCCGCTCCAATTTAGAAGCTTTCAGCTTCCACTGCCGTCACAAATTATGCAATTAGTAGTGTTTTTATATGAAAGATATGTGACTGTAATGTTAAAACAATCCATGCAAAAATTAACATCCCTAGTATTAATTGTTGTGCTGAGTTTATTGGCATTTAAAAGTTATGCTGAATCAGTATCTTCTGCTGATTTTATACTTATTAACGGTGAGTTTTATACGGTTAATGAGCAACAGCCATGGGCTCAAGCTGTTGCTATCAAAGACGGTAAAATTTTTAAATTTATAATTATGTGATAAATTTTATTAAAGTATTAATAATAACGACAAAAAAAGGAGCATGAAATGAAACTACATAGTTTGAATTGGCGGTTAGCTGGTATCGTATTGATGTTAATGACCAGTTTTTCTGCCAATGCAGAGCCAAGACTTGAGCAGGTATGGACTTGCTCACTTCATGATGGCAAAACATTGGAAGAGTTTAGTGCCATTCATGGAAAGTGGCTTGCATGGGCTAATGAGCAGTCCTATGGAGGTGATATTCGTGGGCACGTATCTACCCCATTTGTGGGTGATGAATTTAGTATAGTGCTGCTTACCGACTCCTATCCCGACCTTGTTACCTATGCCGCAGATATTGCAGCTTATTATGCGGCTGAAGGTGCGTCATTGGATGCCGAGTATGACGCTGTAGCAAACTGTACATCAAGCGTGCTTTATGAGGTGACTGAGAGTGGTAGTAGCTGAGTGGACTCTTTTTCTAAGAACCAAGATATAATGTTTGAGAAAGCTATTTTTTAAGACTGATTACTTACGTCACTTCCCAAATTCACCATTGTTATGTATAAATGATGAAAGGGGGGGGTTTATATGGAGTATTTATATAGTTTTATTTTACCTGTCATAGGTTTTAGTCTGTTGGCTTATTTAATAAGTCGTTACTATGCTGATGAGGACGTAACTATGATGACATATAGTTCGTTGCTGTATTTTTTCATAGCACCATTAGTTGCGATAAACTTTATTTAATTTAACAAAGAATAATTGAATTAATTAGATCTAGTAAGAGCGATGATTTTTTAATTGAGATATATAATATTCAATCATTAACATGGTTTGAGCATATTATTTGTCCTAATAAAGAGTGGATAGATATCTTTATAAGCGAACAACAGACTCTGGGAGAAATCTCTGAATAATATAGATGTGATAATAAAAAGGTTCGATGAACCAGATGAAATTACATATTTTAAAAAAGGTGTCTTCGAAACAATTAAGATTAACAATATGATTATTGGAAGAGCTACTTATGAGCCAGGTTGGAAGTGGTCTAAGCATGTTGGCGAACTTATAAATAAAAAATATTGTGATGTTGAACATCTTGGAATGGTTGTAAGTGGGACTGCAACAGCTGCTTCTCCCGAAGGAGCTATAACCTTGCTAACTCAAGGTGATATTTTTTATGTTTCATCAGAGCCACATGATAGTTGGGTAGTTGGTGATGAGCCTTATGTATCAATACATTTCTTAGGCGCTGAAAAATACACTAAATAATAATTTCAAACTATTTAGAATTACAATTCTTTGCTATTCAAGGTTGCAGTTTTAATAAAAGTTTCTCGATTTTCACCTCTAGTATTAGCATCACTTATCTTTCTGTAGGTCCATGCAATGATAATTTCATTATCATGATAAGCAATTTGCGGAACACTATAACGAGGAACACTTCCTGTGTCGTCTATAATCATTTCATGAATATATTTTTCTTTGTAATTGAGTTTACTCAGCATCACAGCAACAGATCCACTAGTTAATTTTTTGTGCCATATTACCCATGTATTATTATACGCATCAACTGTGATATTCAAGTGACCCACCGCATTATTAAGGCCAATTAAGACGGGTTTCTCAAATGAGATAGCATCATCGAAAGACTTAGCAATTTTAATTACTGGGCTGTTTTCAGCTGCAGTAAACCAACCGATGGTAATTTCATTGTTGACGGCATGAATAGAGGGGCCATTGACAGGACAACCAGAAATCTTCCAATTGTCATTATATACTGGCTTTCCTTTTGTCCATTTGGCGTCTATTTTTTGGGTAACATATATATCTCTGATCTCATTTTCATCCCTATTTCTGTAGATACCTACTGGGCCTTTGTTGCTTAAAGCAATATCTGTCTGGCAACATTCGCAGACCAAACCATCAATAATTTGTTCACTAATAATAACTTGGTCATTATTGATGCTTAATGCTCTTAATGTCATACCAGTATCATTTGGATCATCCGTCATTTCATTAATCATTTTTCTGCCATCGAGATAAATTACCCCTAAGTCATTCTTGTCTTTATACAAACTGGCAAAACCATGCTCTGTTGGGGTGCCATCTAAATTGATAAGTGTTGATTTTGACCAAGTATCTCCACTGTCTCTAGATAATGAGATATGAGTATCATAAGCGTATCTTTCTGAGCCACTCCTAATAAGGAGATGTGCCGCATAATTACCATCATTAATATGTGTAACAGATGGAAAATCAGCCCAATTTATAAACCAATTATCACCTGATGCAATAAGTTTATTTTCGCCCCAAGTTTTCTTGTATTGCGAGAATTTAAGAGCATATCCATTTGATGTTGGCTCGAGCCAGTTGAGGGTCGTAATTCCTGATGCATTTGTCTTTAGATATGGAGACATACTTCCCGGTATGGAGGTTATTGTTGTCTCTTGTATTTCGATTTCAATTGGAATAATTGGTAAGGCACCATAAGATAGCTGGCACATAAATAACGACATTAAAACGTATTGAATAGATGTATAAATTTTGTTCATAGTTTCATAGTAACGATAATTTATTGATTAAAAAGATAAGCGAGGTATACTTCGCACTGTTGTAAAGCACGATACAAAGTTGGTCTATAATTGTTAAGTTAATAATTGTTAATAATTGTTAACGATCCTAAATAAGGCTAGGTGGCAGAGTGGTTATGCAGCGGTTTGCAAAACCGTGGACGCCGGTTCGATTCCGACCCTAGCCTCCAATTAACTGGATTATTGCCCGGGTGGCGGAATTGGTAGACGCTACGGACTTAAAATCCGTTGTCCGAAAGGACGTGCCGGTTCGATTCCGGCTCTGGGCACCATTATAAGTAGTTGATAGTAATACATTAAACCTCTTTTTTGATTTTCTTTGGAAGATTAGGGAAGGGGTTTTTTTGTGAAAGTATTTAAATTTTTGTGTTTTTTATTTAACTCAACACCTAACCTTCACAAATTTTATAATATTGTGTAGGGTGGTTTGATGTATCAAAAAAAACTATTTCTTATTGCGTCATTTTAAGTCTAGGACGTAAATGACTTTTACTGAAAAATGGCTAACGATGGGCTTATTATGCCTGTCTGGAAGCGTTATTTTTTGGTTACCGTTATTTTCAGATATTTTTTATACTCCCATGCAAAATGCTTTTGGGTTTACAAAAACACAAATGGGCATTCTTTTAAGCACCTTTGGAGCTGTTGCTTTAATGGCTTATTTCCCTGGAGGATGGTTAGCAGATAGATTTTCACCGCGAAAACTCATAACTATTGCTCTCGTAATAACTGCACTTGCAGGTTTTGTCTTTTCGACCTTGCCATCCTTTGAAGCTTGTCTAATATTGTTCGCAATATGGGGTCTAACTAGCGCAGGTATATTATGGTCAGCCATGATCAAAGCAGCACGTTGTTGGGGCAGTAAAGAGGATCAAGGAAAGACCTACGGTATACTTGAGGGAGGCAGAAGTATTTCCGACGTGATATCAACAACGATTTTATTAATGATTTTTGCATACAGTAGAGGTGATGATAGGGCTGTCCCTGAAATTATCATAATGATATCTTTTTATATTTTAGTTCTAGCGTTTTTGGTATGGCGAATTATGAGTGATGACATATCTAATAATAAAAAACAGTCAAAAGTAACCACCAATGAAATTATATATATTTTAAGATTACCCGTCATTTGGTTAATCGCACTTATTATAATGTCAACCAATACAGCAATGTGGGGAACAATCTTTTTTACCCCTTATGCGACTGAGGTTTATGATTTAGGTGAAGTTGGTGGTGGCGCTATAGGTGCTGGTAAATACTGGGTCACACCTTTTGCCGCCATTGCAGCTGGTTTATTTGCAGACAAAATTGGACCAGCCAAAGCTATTTTAGGGTTCTGTATTATTATGACTCTTGGGTTCTTTATTTTTGCTCTTATTCCTGGGTCTCCCGCACTCTTAACTTATTTAATAATTAACGTTGCCATTCTTACCGCTACTGTCTACGCGCTCAGGGGAACTTATTTTTCTCTTTTAGAGCAAAGCAATATACCACTATCATTCACAGGCACAGCAACAGGCATTATTTCAGTAATTGCATACACGCCAGATATATTTATGCCAACCTTAGGGGGTATTATTTTAGATGCTTATCCGGGTACTTCAGGTTATCAGTACCTGTTTTTAATAGTTTCTTTTTTTAGCTTGATTGGCCTTATTGCAGCTTATGTTATTTATCATAAAATTCAAAAAATATAAATGAGATCAACAGTATAAATTAAAAAGGCAGCTGAAAGTTGTACATATTTTTCTCAATTTCAAATTTATTCGCTAGTAATAATAGATAATTTATAAGCTCCTAGATAAGCTAATACAACTACTAGCCTTCACAAATTTTATAAGGTTGTGTAGGGTAGGAGGAAGATCTAATTCTAAACAAAGTATATTCGAAATATATTGACCAATTAAATACTAATCCTGAGCACACATTAATATGAATAATTTTATTTTAATCAGAAAACAAATTCTTATCTCTGTCATTTCATTGTTTATTTTCTCATCAATCTTTGCTGAAGATCAAAGCATCGCACCTCCAATTGTTCAACCTGGAGCACCAGGTGAGGAAACCAAAGATATAGATGTAGCAACAGCATCAGAAATCGCTGACACTAGCTTTACCTCTGACGATGTAGAGTTTATGCAGGGAATGATCTTACATCATCATCAGGCCATGATTATGTCTGATATGGCGGTAGATAGAACTAACTCTATCTCTGTCCTAGATTTAGCTGGAAAAATATTAGTTACTCAGGAAGATGAGGTCGATTTTATGCAAAATTGGCTTCGAGATCGGGGAGTAATCGCACTAGACCCAGAAAAATATAATGAAATGCATGCACATCATGACATGGTAGGTATGGATGATATGGCAGGTATGGCTACTGCTGAAGAATTAGAAGAGCTCGAAAGAGTTAACAGCACTGATTTCGACAGACTTTTCCTTAAACTAATGATCAATCATCATGATGGTGCAATCAAAATGGTTGATAAGCTGAGAAAACAAAGAGGCTCAGCATATGACCCGATTTTGAATGAATTTGCCTCAGATGTAGTAAATGATCAATCAGTAGAGATAGAGAGAATGAATTATTTGCTGGTGGCTTTGTCAGATGATCCAAGGGCTGGATTAAGCCCTGGTCTTTACGACGCTGGAGAAGCAATACTTAATTTAGAATTGATTTCATCACTATCAAAACCTGCTGGGTTTTTTGATCCCAACAATCCTTCTGAACGTTATGAACCTAAAGAAAATGATGAGGAAGATGAGGATAATGAAGAGAAAGCAAAAGTAAAATCAATAGAAACCAATGCTAGTGATAGAAGAAGCCCTATGTTGAGTTTTTCTAATACAGATATCGCGTTTAGAGACGATGTTTTAATTGCTGGAAGCTATCATGGATTCAATATTTATAGGATGTTTGAAGGCGGGGTACCATCACTAGTTTCATCTATTATTTGCCCTGGAGGTCAAGGCGATGTCTCTGTAGTTGGTGATTTATTGATTATGTCTGTTGAAGAAACCAGAGGGCGAGTGGACTGTGGTCTTCAAGGTGCAGGGAGCGAACCAACTCCAGAAAGATTTCGTGGAATCAGGATCTTTGATATATCTGATTTAAGAAGACCAAAACAAGTTGGAATCGTTCAAGCATGTCGTGGCTCACATACTCATTCAGTTGTTTCTGGACCAGGTGATGATGGCAAGATTATAGTTTATAACTCTGGTACCTCAAGCGTTAGGGATAATGATGAATTGGACACCTGTATAGGAGATATAGCAGGCGATAATAGGACAGCTTTATTTAGAATAGACATAATTGAAATTCCAGTTGCTGACCCATCAAAATCAAAAATAGTCAGTAGTCCTACGGTATTTGCTGACCCTGAAACAGGAGCTTTAGCTGGATTATGGAGAGGTGGTGATCATGGAGATGATACCCAAACAACAGGAGTAACTGAGGAATGCCATGATATAACAGTTTTTCCATCCGCTAATCTTGCAGCTGGGGCATGCTCAGGTAATGGAATATTATTCGATATAACAGATCCTTATGAGCCAATAAGGTTAGATGCAGTATCAGATGAGGGCTTTGCTTATTGGCATTCAGCAACATTTAATAATGACGGAACCAAAGTAGTATTCACTGATGAGTGGGGCGGTGGTGGAAGACCTCGATGCAGAGCTTGGGATCCTCTCACTTGGGGCGCTGATGCTATTTATGACATCGTTGACGGAAAACTCGAATACAAGAGTCATTATAAAATGCCAGCACCACAATTAGAAACTGAAAACTGTGTTGCACATAATGGGTCAATTATCCCAATACCTGGAAGAGATATTTTTGTTCAAGCTTGGTATCAAGGTGGAATCTCAATAATAGATTTTACTGATTCAGAAAAACCTAAAGAAATTGCTTATTTTGATAGAGGGCCTATAGATGAAGAGCAATTGGTAACAGGTGGATACTGGTCTGTTTATTATTATGAAGGTTATATTTACGCAACAGAAATTATTCGTGGTTTGGATGTCTTTAAGCTAATTCCAAGTGAATTCATAAGTGAAAAAGAAATTGCAGCTGCGGCTAAAGCGTACCCTTCTCAAGGTTATAAAAGAGTATTTAATCCTCAACAACAAGTCCCAATGGCTTGGCCAAGAGAAATTATGAAAAGCTATAACGATGAATAGCCGGGTGTGATCCTTAAATTTAATGAAACTATAAGTATAATTAGGATGCCTTATAAAATTTTTTAAAAATCATTTTATATAGCAATAGTATTTATACTTATTGGATTTGCAAAATATAGCTCTGCAAATGATTTATTGCCTTATGACATCATAATTAGTAATGGAAGAGTTGTTGATGGTTCAGGCAACCCATGGTTTCTTGCCGATATTGGTATAAAAGATGACCGAATAGTTAAAATTGGGAACCTTGATGAGGAAAACGCAGACCAAATAATTAATGCTAACGGACTGGTAGTCACTCCTGGTTTTATCGACCCACATACGCATGCACTTCGAGGTATATTTGATGTTCCTGGAGCAGAAAGTGCTCTTCTTCAGGGCGTTACGACTCTAACTGAGGGTAATGATGGCGCATCCCCTTTTCCAATCGACCGTCATTATAGAGCAATAACTGATAAAAAAATTAGTCCAAATTGGAGTACATTTGTTGGTTATGGAACTCTCAGACAAATGGTTATGGGTACAGAAGACAGAAAACCTTCAAGAGCTGAAATGACAAAAATGAAAAATTTGATTCGTGAAGCTATGGAAGATGGAGCTTTGGGTATGTCTACTGGTTTATTTTATGTTCCAGGGAGTTACGCATTAACTGAAGAGATCATTGAATTATCAAAAGTTGTCGCTGAGTATGGTGGAATATACATATCACATATCCGTGAAGAAACATCTGGAATAATTGAATCTGTTGAAGAAACGATTCGAATTGGTCGAGAAAGTGATATTCCGGTTCAAATTACCCATCACAAGGTAATGGGTGTAGACAATTGGGGCCTCTCAATTGAAAGCTTAAGCTTAGTGGATGCAGCCAGAAATCAGGGTGTTGACGTAACGCTTGATCAATACCCATACACTGCCTCTCAAACTGGGTTAAAGGCTTTAATTCCTCAATGGGCTCAAGAGGGTGGAAATGAGAGAATGCTGCAAAGAATCAAGAGCTCTGAAACTAGAAAAATAATTAAGAATGAAGTTATCAAAAAAATTCTGTATGGAAGAGGAGGGGGAAATCCAAAGAATATTTTTATTTCTAGAAATTCTTGGAATCCATCAATGACAGGAAAAAATCTTGCAGAAATAACAATTGAGATGGGCATGAGTCCGTCCGCTGAAAATGCAGCAGAAACTGTTTTTATTATTCTTGAAAAAGGAAGCGTTACAGCTATGTATCACGCTATAAATCCTGATGATGTTGATAGGATAATGCAACATCCGGCAACTGCAATCGGCTCTGATGGTCCAGTTGGTATATTTGGTGAGGGCACTCCACATCCAAGGCAATATGGGAGTTTTGCTAGAGTATTGGGATACTATGTAAGAGAGCGAGGAATTTTAAAATTAGAGCAAGCGGTTCGTAAGATGAGCAGTCAGAGTGCTAAGAGGCTAGGTATTCATGATAGAGGATTGATTGCGGAAGGATACTATGCAGATATCGCAGTATTTGACCCTAATCAAATAATAGATAAGGCAACATTTGAAAACCCTCATCAGTATTCAGTTGGCATGAAGTTTGTAATCGTAAATGGTATAACAGTCGTTGAAGAAGGTAAGCATAATGGTAATAGACCGGGAAAGGTAATTTATGGCCCTGGTAAAAAAGATCTAATTCATTGAGTATATGAAAAAACTAATCCTTATAACAATAATTTATTCTTTCTCTGTCATAAGCTGCAGTCAATATTCTGTTGACTTAGAAAGTGATGATTTACTTATAAAAAATGTCAATATTATCGATGGTACTGGTTCTGAACGCTATTTAGCAGATGTCCGAATTAGTGATAAACGAATTAAAGAGATTGGTCAGTTAGAAGGAAGGAGTAATGAGGTTATTGTTCAGGGTGATGGGCTAATACTATCCCCTGGTTTCATAGATACACATAGCCATGCAGATGGAGATATTCTAAGCCACCCAGATGCCCTTGCAGCAATAAGCCAGGGAGTGACTACTGTAATCATAGGTCAAGATGGTTTTTCCCCTTATCCATTGGATAATTTTATAAAACAAATTAAAGAGCTAGGAGTCACTATAAATATTGGCTCTTACGTAGGTCACAATACAATCCGATATGAAATTCTTAAAGAAGATTTTCAACGCATGGCAGATGAAAATGAAGTCACCCTGATGGCAAATTTATTAAAAAATGAATTATCAAATGGTGCGATTGGTTTATCTACAGGTCTTGAATATGATCCAGGGATGTATTCGAATCATTCAGAGGTCATTGCTTTGGCTCAAATCACTGCAAATGCTGGTGGCCGATATATTAGTCATATAAGAAGTGAAGATAGATGGTTTGAAGATGCCATTGATGAAATCATTGAAATTGGTCGTATTACCAAGATGCCAGTCCAGATATCGCATTTAAAGCTGGCGCAGAAAAGTTTATGGTATCAAGCACCAAGAATATTGGAAAAATTAGATCAGGCGGTCAAAGAGGGGATAAATATAACAGCTGATCTATACCCCTATGAATACTGGCAATCAAATATGATGGTTTTATTACCAGAAAGGGACCCTACGGATAGAAATGCCGTCACTTTAGCACTTGATCAAATTGCGCCACCCGAGGGAATCTGGCTAACAAGATTTGATCCAGAACCAAATTATGTTGGTAAAACTATCGTTGAAATTGCGAAAGAACTTAAAATAGATCCAGTATCCACATTTATGCAGCTTGCACAGGAATCGCAACTCATGAAAGATGGATCAGATATGATTATTGGCACTAGTATGGTTGAGGATGATATTCGAACACTGCTTTTGTGGGAGCATACAAACGTCTGTAGTGATGGCGGGCTTGTTGATCTGCATCCTCGTGGCATGGGTTCATTCACTAAAATTCTTGGTAAATATGTTAGAGAAGAAGGGTTAATGAGTTTGGAGATGGCCATTCGAAAAATGTCAGGACTCGCTGCTGATCATATGGGATTCACCGATAGAGGATATATACAAATTGGGCAGATGGCTGATCTTGTTCTGTTTGATCCAGATATAATTATTGATAATGCAACACCAGGAAATCCTGATGCTGTCTCCGATGGCATATTTTCAGTTTGGGTGGCAGGGGAGCAAGTATTTAATAATGGTGTCATTACAAAAGCTCGACCTGGAAGATTTTTAAAAAAATAATAAATTTTGCTCTCTGGGGGGGGGGCGGGACATGAAAAAAACACTAGTATTACTGACTCTTTCTTGCTGCTTAGTCACAAGCATAAGTCATGGGGAAAATAGCAATAGGCCGAATAATCTGACTTTATCTAATTTTCAGTTTGGACCAATCAATAGATGGAGCTATAGCCATATCCGTGAGATATTACCAACAGTCAATATTGAGCATGATAATAATCGTATCTTAACCCTTAATAGGGATAAATCGTTTCTTGATGACTTTAGCATAAGCCATGAAAACCAAATGCAATCGATTGATGAGATAGCAAGAGATTGGTATATAGATGGTCTATTAATCCTTAAAAATGGCAATATTGTTTTCGAAAAATACTACAATCACTTAAATGAAGATAAGCCGCATTTAATGAATTCAATCTCAAAATCAGTTGTCGGTCTGCTGGCTGGTAAGATTGAGAATGATGGCGTTATTGATTTTTCACAAACTATTTCTCACTATATACCTGAGCTAACAGAGAGTGGCTGGGGCCCAGACTCCTTACAGACAGTATTAGATATGAAAGATGGATCAAACTATACAGAAGATTATCCAGATTTTACTACGACATTTCGTCTGCAAGATTGTGTAATGGGCTGGATAGAGGCTGATTATTGCCCTAAAAACTTAGCTATTGGCGGGTATGATTTTTTTCCAACAATAGATCGTAATGAATCAAATATTGGGAAATTTAACTATCGTTCGGGCTCGACAGATGTCATCGGATGGGTTCTAGAAGAGGCTACAGGAAAATCTTTGGCAACTTTAATTTCTGAAAATATCTGGAGACCAATGGGTGCAGAGCATGATGCTTATATCACTGTTGATAAAAGTGGTTTTGCTCTAGCTAGTAGAGGCATGAATTCAACTTTACGTGATCTGAGCCGTATGGGTCTATTGGTTCTCAACAAGGGAAGTGCTTTTGGAGAACAAGTAATTCCTGCTGCTTATATAGAGGACATGCATGCTCAATCAGGTGATTCAAGTTGGCCTTATGAAACGCCTGAGAATGCAAAGCCATTTTACCGATCATTTTGGTGGGGCAAAGGCAACGAAGAGCGAGATTTGAATGGTGTTGGGATACATGGTCAATTTTTACGAGTTTCCCCTGAAGCTGGAATTGTAATTGCAATGTATTCTTCATGGCCACTTGCTGATGGCGATAATGAACTTCAATATTGGGATCAGAGTGAAAATTTATTAGATGCTCTTGTAGCTAAATTTCGATGAAATTTTATAATAAAGTTCATATTAATTAGTTATTTATAATAATAACTTAATTATAGATATGCAATATATATTCAGTAATAAAGTGCTACATATGTCAAGCCTAAGCAGTAATTAAAAAATGAATTTATATTTATCCTAGTTAAGCTGAATTTCCATATAAAAGTGGCTCTATATCAGCTAATTTGGAACCATTTTCTGTGCAAACAGCATATTGAAATGGTTTATCTTCTGCTGACTCAGAATACAATGATACGCCCGCATATCGGCCTTTCTTATCGATTATATAGAAAATTACATCAAAGTTCGGTTTATCTCTTGAATTAAGTAGGCGTTTTTCAATAGTGTTATCTTGTATCCTTTTTAATGCAGTCATTCCTGCATCAACAGGGTGAGCTCCATTTCTTAACTCTTCAACAATCAAATATGAGCAAAGATTAAAGATATTTGCTTCACCTCTCCCTGTTGAACCAGCTGCACCAATATCACCATCAACATAAAGCCCAGCTCCAAGAATAGGGGAATCACCGACTCTACTTGGCATTTTCCAAGCAATTCCACTAGTGGTTGTTACTCCACATATATCTCCATTTGTATTGATACCATTACAATTTATAGTTCCGTAATATTCATTTTTTGGAATTAATCCTTCATTTATCATCTCAATGGCAGCTTTGCGACCTGCAAATTCTCTTTTAAGAGGGTCTAGATAATGCTTTGGATCTATTCTTCTTTTCCAGTTTAACCACATTTCTCTTGAGCTTTTGGTGTTGAGATCATCTTCAATTTTAAACCCCATATTTCTTGCGAAATCTTGAGCACCTTGACCAACGAGTAAATGGTGATCAGTATGCTGCATCACTGCCTTGGCAACCAATGAAGGTGTCCGAACTCCCTCAAGTGCACCTACACCTCCAGCCTGCTTTTTGGGCCCATGCATGCAGCAAGCATCCAGTTGAACCACTCCCTCAGCATTAGGCCGACCACCATAACCTACACTAGCATCAAGAGGATCAAGTTCAACGATATTTACACCCTCAATCACTGCATCCAAAACATCATCACCATTAATTATTTTATTAAAGGCAGTTTCAACACAATTAAACTTACCCCCATTTTTTATGGTAAAACCATTATCAGATGCAACGACTACTGGTTTAATATTTCCTTTTATGATTTTTGGTTGTTGGGCGTTCAATGGATTCATAACCCCAGATGCAAGACCAATAGCGGTACTACCGATTAGAAATTTACGTCGATCAATTTTACTCTTCATTAATACTTATCCTTTTATATCCTATTAATCTATTCTTCTCGTATTGAAGTTCTTAATATTTAGATTACACTCAAGGTAATGGTTAGTAAAATAGATAAAGAGCTAGGTCTAGATGCAACAATTACTCGACGTGATTTTGTTTACGGTTCATCCCTAGTTCTCGGTGGTGCAGTGGTTGGCTGCAGTGAAGAGAATAATTACCAACCGAATGCATATAGTGATTATTCCTTTGATGTTAATTCAGATTGGTATGGTCCTGGAGGTATTGGTGATTATGCCAATTCCCATGGTAACACCCCACAGTTAATCAAGACGGCACATGAGATTCGATCAGGCAAATATAACGCTGCGACTAAAAATGCTATCGATTCTGGAGAAGAGTATGATCTTGTTGTGGTTGGTGGTGGCTTTTCGGGGTTGTCTGCAGCCTATCATTTTAACCGCTTAAATCCATCTGGTCGCGTTCTTATTCTTGATAATCACCCCATATTTGGTGGAGAAGCAAAACGTAACGATTTTAACGTTAATGGGGTGCATATTTCGGGTCCACAAGGGTCTAATGATTTTGGTCTTCCCACATCGAACGGAGGCCCAGATGATTACTTTTCAGCATTGAATATGCCAAGAGAGTTTAGTTACGAGAAGCCAGGCGGTGGCGCTACTGATTTACGTATTCCAATTGATAATTATGATTATTTAACATGGCAGGAGAGATTCTTTGATGTAGGTCATTTCTTTGATGGTGCTAAAACCCCATTGATAAAAGATGTTTGGGAGACTGGTTTAGAAGCAACTCCATGGAATAATGAGATTAAAAATGCTTTTAAACGAGTTCGTTCCATTGAAATGGGTAATCAAAATAATGAAGATATGGATCGATGGTTAGATAACATGACTCTTAAAGCATATTATGAAAAGGAGTTAGGCTTACCTCCAGAGATACCATCTTTTTATGACCCGATTATGGCTAGTATAATCGGGCTTGGCTGCGATGGAATTAGCGCTTATTGGGGTAAATATTTTGATATGCCAGGCTTTAAAAAACCAGAGCTCTATGATGCAGGTTTTTTGCAGAGCTTTCCTGGAGGTAATGCAGGCATTGCCAGGCATTTTGTAAAAAAGCTTAATCCTGCTGCTATTGAGGGGTCTTCATTTGAGGAAATCTTATTTGGAAAAATTAATTTTGATCGACTCGATCATGATAATAATTCGGTCCGATTAAGATTAAACTCAACTGTGGTAAGTGTTGAGCATAAAGACAAGACCTTGAACAAAGAAGGTGTGGAGATTTCTTATGCCAATAACGGAACATTAAATAAACTAAATGCAAAAGCAGTAGTAATGGCATCTGGTGGCTGGGTTAATCGTCATGTTCTCAAGGATTTACCTAATGAATATCATCAGGCTTACACGAAGTTTGGTCATTCACCTGTTTTAGTGGCTAATGTAGCATTAACAAATTGGCGTTTTTTAGAGCGTCTTGGCATTTCGGCTGCCATGTGGAGCAAGGGATTTGGTTTTACTTGTAATATTCGAAGACCGATGATCATCAATGGTAAATCACAGCCATTGCATCCAGATGAACCAATTGTATTAACTTTTTATGCGCCTATCTTCAAGCCTGGCTTGGATCGAAAACAACAAGGTGCAGTTGGTAGAGGAGAGTTACTTAGTACTTCATTTACAGATTATGAGCGGCAAATTAGAGAACAAATGACTAAAATGTTTTCAGCTGGTGGATTCGATCCAGTTAAAGATATTGCGGGCATTATTTTAAATCGTTGGGGGCATGCTTACGTTAATCCTGATCTAGGCTTTATGTTTGGTCATGATGGAAGCAGATCGCCGCCTGATGTAATTCGCCAACCTTATGGTCGAGTTGCCATTGGACATTCAGAGCTAAGAGGTCACCAATACTGGAGTGGAGCCGCTGGAGAGGGCCGACGAGCTGTAGAGTCATTATTGGATTTGTATTTTTAGTAAGCAGATCTAATTTTTTTAAATAGAAGAGTGGTAAATTGCAATTTAAAATTCCTTTTAAAAATATCCCGATGAAGCTTAGGTTACAAATATGTATTTTAAAAAACTAGTTTCATTGTTTGTATTAATTTTTTTGTCCAGCTTAACTCAGGGTCAAGAGTGTATTACTGGTGATTGCAATGATGGATTGGGAACTTATCTTTGGGCAGATGGTAGTCAATATATAAGTCATTTTAAAAATGGTGAACCTTATGGTGAAGCAAAAATTATTATGGCTAATGGGGATGAAGTAATTGGTAACTGGTTAGAGGAAAATTTTTATTCGAAAGGTCAAAGAACATATCCTGACGGTATATATATAGGGGAATTTAAAAATAATAAACGCCATGGTCAAGGTACATATTCGTGGTTTGAGGGAGGTAAGTATATTGGCGCTTGGAGAGATGACAAACGACACGGTCTTGGTATATGTATAAATGAAAATGAGATACATAATGCATGTGAATGGAGAGAAGGCGTGGCACATGACCGTATGCAATAACCAACGGTGTCACAATGAATAAACTTATTTTAATCATAGCTATTTTATTCGCTAGTACTGCAATCGCAGATAATCAAAATATTGCTTACACTAATGGTAAAATATATACATCAAATAAAAAAGCACCTTGGGCAACGGCAGTAGTCACCTCGCATGACAAAATAATCTATGTTGGTAACGACGAGGGTGCCCTGAATTACATTGGATTAAATTCAAAGATAATCAACTTAGAAGAAAGACTCGTCATATCTGGTCTTACCGACGCTCATACACATCCTGGCATGGTTGCAGCCTCCTATAATTTTCTTAGTATGGATATTGTTACTGACCGTAAAACACTGATGAGTAATGTCACCAATATGATTGAAACAAATCCCAAGAGAGATTTTATATTAGGTGGTTATTGGGACAATGGTACTTTTGGAGCAGCTGGCCCTCATAAAGATGATCTTGATAAAATAGAACCTGACCGTCCTGTCGTTCTTTTTGACTATTGGGGGCACTCTACTTGGGTAAATAGTAAAGCTCTTGAAGTAGCTGGTATTAATCGTGATACGAAAGACATCACACCTGGATTCTCTTTCTA
Source organism: uncultured Woeseiaceae bacterium (assembly GCA_964275745.1). Lineage (GTDB taxonomy): Bacteria > Pseudomonadota > Gammaproteobacteria > Steroidobacterales > Woeseiaceae > SP4260. The sequence goes on from CAXYCT010000003.1 coordinate 110,282, forward strand.
TCAACGTGATGAAGCTGGCGATTTAACTGGATGGATAACTGAATCAGCTAGCTCACTTTTTATTAATAATTTTTTATCAATTACACCAGCAGTAGAGCAGCAAATGATTGAATTTATGACTTACCTTCGAAATCTGGGGGTTACTACAATATTTGATGCAGGTAATTTTGGGATTGACGATGAGACTTACGCTGCATTATCAAGATTAGATCAAATTAATCCTCTTCCTGTTCGTTATCATGCTAGTTATACTCTTTTTCTCCCTCAGGACTATGATACTGCCATTGATCAGGTTAAGACCCTTAATAGAAATTATGGTAGTGATCGATTAAGGATTGATACCTTGAAAATATTTCATGATGGCGTAATTGAAACACGCACTGCAGACATGTTTGATGATTATCTTGATACACCTGGAAATAGTGGCGACTCTCTTTTTTCTGAAGAGCAATTACACAAATTAATTATCGAATTATCAAGAGAAAAAATACACCTTCACATCCATTCGGTTGGTGATAAATCAACAAATAAAATACTGAATGCCATTGAACGTGCTCATAAAACGCTTGGAGAACCACCTGCAATAAGAATCGCAATCTGTCATCTTGAGACAGTGCTTGATACTGATTTTTTTCGTTTCAAAGACCTTGGTGTAATTGCATCCTTCACGCCCGCTTGGCATGGCAGTGTAGCTGATCACAATACTTTTAAAGCTATTGGTGACAAAGCTTTACTGCAGATGCGAGCACAACCAATGATTGCGGATGACGCCATCATCACTTTCTCGAGTGATATAACAACCAGTGAAGGGTGGTCAGATGAGCAGGCCAATCCATTCCATGGTATGCAAATAGGACATAACCGTCAATCAATTGAAGGTGGTCAAAAAGCTAAGTATGCTCCACCTCGAAGTGAAAGAATCAGGCTGGATACCTTGATTGATGGATATACTATAAATGGCGCTTATCAGTTAGGCCGTTCTGATGAGCTGGGCTCAATTGAAATTGGTAAAAAAGCAGATTTGGTAATATTAAATCAGAATCTTTTTGAGGTTAATCGCTATGAGATTCACAAGACAAAACCAGTTGCAGTAATTATGGATGGAAGACTTGTATTTGGTAATTTAGAAGATTGAGCTCACTGTTAAAATTTGAATAGAAGTAATCAGAAAATTATCATTCAAATTGTTACAAAGTATATGCTCTAGATAATTGAGATAGATTCTCATTTAGAATATAGTATAACGGCTATAGTTTCATAGGATATGAATTTATGGTGATTATATATAGTCTTTTGACTATCGGGGTGATCTTAAGCTAAGTCTCTTAGTGAAAAATCACATTTGAAGTTAATATATCGAATTCTAGAAACCGATATATTATTATATAAAAATAAAGGGGATTTCTTATGGAATCTATTCTTCAAACCAACGATTATGTTGGTATTTCGTTCTGGCTAGCAACAGCAATTATGCTTGCATCAACTGTCTTCTTTCTCGCTGAAAGAGGTGATGTCGACCGTAAGTGGAGAACATCTCTAACTGTAGCCGCGCTAGTAACTGGTATGGCTTTTTGGCATTACTTATACATGCGATCAGGCTGGATCGCGACTGGTGAATCACCAACTGTATTTAGATACATTGACTGGTTAATCACCGTGCCTCTTCAGATCGTAGAATTCTACCTCATACTCGCAGCAGTAACTGTAGTAAGACCAGTATTATTCTGGAAACTACTTATTGCATCTTTAGTGATGTTGGTTGGTGGATATTTAGGTGAAGCAGGTCTTATGGCTAGCATGCCAGCATTCGTTATTGGAATGATTGGTTGGGCAGCTGTAATTTACTTGATCTTTGCTGGTGATGCGGCTAAAGCTAGCACTGCTAGTGGTAACGTTGCCTCGCAAACTGCATTTAATGCTATGAGAATGATCGTATTAGTTGGGTGGGCAATCTATCCAATCGGTTATCTTGTGGGTGATGCGGGTAGTGCAGACTCGCTAAATATAATTTATAACCTCGCAGATTTGATTAACAAAACTGCATTTGGTCTAGTTATATGGGCTGCAGCTGTACAAGATTCAGGTAAATAACCTGAATTAGATGGATTTGTGAGGTCGGGGTAACCCGACCTCCATATTCATAAATCTTCTCTCTCAGTATCAAGCTATGGAATTTGCTTGAACATACCAAATAAATCATTAAACCATTCAGTTATAATTGGCTCTGGCTTCGCTGGGATCGCCACTGCTCTTCGTTTGAAGTCGCTTGGCCATGATGTAACTTTAATTGAAAGGCTTGATCAAATTGGAGGGCGGGCAAGATCATTCAAAAAAGGCGAGTATAAACATGATGCAGGGCCAACTGTAATTACTGCACCTTTTTTATTTCGTGAGCTCTATGAATTATTTGATGAAGAATTAGACGACTATCTCGATTTTATTCATTTAGATCCCTACTATCGATTTTATTTCAGTGAGACAGCTGAACACTTCAACTATCATGCTTCAGTTGAAGATACTTTAACGGAGATCAGGCGGTTTTCAAAAGATGATGCAGAGGGTTACCTTTCTTTACTAGATGCTTCTAAGAAAGTTTATGACGTAGGTTTTAAAAAATTAGCACATAGGCCATTTAATAAACTTTTATTGATGATATCTCAAATTCCGGCACTCATTAAACTTAAATGTTATCGAACAGTTTGGAAAATGGTTGGGTCTTATCTAAAGCACCCCCTTATTAGAAAAGCATTTTCAATACATCCTCTTTTAGTAGGAGGGAACCCTTTTACAACCACCTCAATTTATGCGCTTATTCATTATCTTGAGAGAAAATGGGGTGTATTTTTTTGTATGGGTGGAACCAGCAAATTAGTGAAAGAGTTAGAAAATTTGATGTTAAGGCAACGTATAAATATTTTAAAAAATGCTGATGTCAAAAAAATCAATCACAATAATAAACAAGTTAAATCAATTGAATTATCCTCAGGTGAGATTATTGATGCTGATAATGTAGTCTTTGCGGGGGATCCAGAAGTTTGTTATTCGGAGCTTCTTAATGAATTACCTCCAGGTAATCTTCCGCTATTAAAACCAAAATATTCGATGGGCCTATATGTGCTCTATTTTGGGACCAAAAAAACATACGATAGTGTTGCCCACCATACCATTTGGATGGGAAAGGAATACGAATCTTTGCTGAGTGATATTTTTGATAAGAAGATACTAAATAATGACTTTTCTCTTTATTTACATAGACCGACGGCTACAGATAAGTCGTTTGCCCCAGATGGGTGTGATTCTTTTTATGTATTATGTCCAGTTCCAAATCTCCAGGGAGCTATAAATTGGGATAAACAAGGTGAAATTCTTGCAGAAAAAATTATAAATGCTCTAGATGAAACTATTCTGCCAAACTTATCTGACACTGCAGAAGAAATATTCTGGATGACTCCAAATGACTTTAAAAATGATTATCGTTCGATGTATGGAGCAGGATTTTCAATTGAGCCAACACTCACACAATCAGCTTGGTTCAGGTATCATAACAAACACAAAATGATAGAAAATTTATATTTCGCAGGTGCGGGAACTCATCCAGGAGCAGGATTACCTGGCGTAATTAGCTCAGCAAAAGTAGTTGAAGAGCTTATCACTGGTATAGAGGTAAAGCCAGGCGCTTCAAAGTGTTGAGTCATGACCCTAAAAAAGTATTAAAAAAATATGGAAGTTCTTTTTTTTGGGCGAGTCAGTTTTTAGGGGCAAAATTATCGAATCAAATAGCTAGACTCTATAAGTTTTGCAGATATGTTGATAACTTAGCAGATAGCAATAATCCAGATAGAGAATTCTTGCTTAGAGAAATAAATCACCACCTAAGAAGTGACGATATTAATAAACCTGTCGTTCTAAAGGAATTCATGGAGCTAGCTACAGAATGCTCAATCTCAATTATTGCTGCTGAAGAATTGATGTCAGGAATGTTAAGCGATCAAGGCATTGTTGAAATTTCAGACAAATCAGAGCTTCTTAGATACTGCCATGCGGTTGCAGGAACTGTGGGCATCATGTCTAAAGAGATACTTCAATGTAAAAGTGACGAATCAACATATTATGCAATTGACCTTGGAATCGCAATGCAATTAACCAATATTGCACGAGATGTTCTAGAAGATGCTGAATGCGGAAGAAGATATATCCCATCGAGCTGGCTTGACATGAGTCCAAGTGACATTGCAAAAAAGAATAAAGAAGATCTTCCCATAATTGCTGATGCAACAAAACGGCTAGTCACCCTCGCAGAGAAATATTACGAAAGCGCTCTAACTGGTATCCATTACATCCCTTGGCGATCCCGAATTGCAATAGCAATCGCATTAAGGTTATATAGACAAATTGGCATTCAATTAGTTAATAATGGAACAAAATGGTGGCATGGGCGCACAATTGTGAATAATAAAAACAAACTAATGCTGAGCATCATCTCACTATCTGATATTATTTTAAAAAATGTTCCACCTCATAATACAAAATTACATTCAAATCTCACTGGTCTAGCTGGTGTCAAAGAATTATGATATTGCAATAATTGGTGGCGGTAATGCAGGCTTAAGTCTTGCTAAGAGCCTAGCCCAATCTGACATAGCAAGAAAAATCATACTAATTGAGCCAATTCCTGCAATAGCCAAACAAGCAAATTGGTGCTCTTGGCATGACGATGAGAGCCTTAAAAAAAACTCTAATTCCATTAAAGGTGTCTGGGATACGTGGAATATCATTGATCAAGACAATGTAATAGAACACCGCAGTCATAATTATAAATACGCATGTATTGATGCAGCTAAATATTTAGGCGAGCTTGAAAATTGTATAATTGATCAGAATGTTGAGGTATTAAGAGAGAATACCCAATCTATTTCAATAAAAAATAATAAAAAAGTAATTATTTGTGAGTCAAGAACTATAATTGCAACTCATGTTTATGACAGTAGGCCGCCTGAAATAAAAGAAAATTCATTAAAACAGCATTTCTATGGCATAGAAATTGAGTTAAAGCCTGGTGTAAAAAATCATGAAACTGTTACTCTGATGGACTTCCGTGTCGATCAAAAAAGTGGTTTGCATTTTATCTATGCTTTGCCATTTGATGAATCTAGGATATTTGTTGAATCTACGGTTATATCAGAAAATTTAAATCAAAAATCATGGTACAAGGGGATGATTTTAAAGTGGCTTGAAAATCAAAATTTAACATGTAAAACAATCATATCTGAAGAGAGTGGTGTTATCTCTCAGGCGCTTCAAGATAATCACCATACAGGAATACATCAAATAGGGTCTAATGGAGGAGCCACAAGATTGTCTTCAGGGTATGCTTTTCATAACATAAGCAAACAAATAAAACTGTTATCTGAAAATATTAAAGCTAATAATTATAATGTGCCAGATGTAATGTCTAATTATCTTATCAATATGGATTTAATATTTAATCGAGTTCTCATTAATAACCCTTCTTTATCGGTAGATCTGTTTATAAAAATGGCAAAATCACTCTCAGGAGAGCAGTTTTCAGAATTTATGCTTAACAAAGCAAATTTTAATATTTGGTGTAAAGTAATCATGAGAATGCCCAAAACTCCTTTTCTTAAAGAATCTATTAAGATATTTTTAGACTGATGTTTAGTCTAGACATTTATAGTTCAATTGCCTTATTTTGTGTAATCATCATAGGGATACCTCATGGCGGATTAGATGCAGCCATTGCGAGACAAAAAGGGTGGCCTCAATCATCTACTCATTATGTTGTCTTCCACCTGTCTTATTTAGCTCTTTCAATTGCAATAATGTATCTTTGGTATCTTTTTCCTCTGGCATCTTTAATTTCCTTTCTGTTGATATCAGGAGTGCACTTTGGCCTGAGTGATTTGATAGTTGAAAAGAAAAGTAACATTTCAAAAATATTTGTTCATGGAAGTCTAGTGCCAATTATTATCCCTTATTTTAATCAAGAAGCTGTATTGGATATTTTTACTGTGCTCATTGGCAGCAACAACGCACTTAGTATATTAAGTCTTATAAGTTATCTGATTTTACCGTGGCTATTATGTTTTTCTTTATATTCTTATCATATAATTATAAAAAAAGAGAGGGCTCGTCCTTATATAAGTTTACTTATATTGATCGCCATTTCTTATCTATGCCCACCACTCGTAAGTTTTTCGGTTTACTTTTGTGTCTTTCATAGCCCTGGACATGTGATCAATATTTTGAGTAATTTGGATAGCAACGAGAGAAAAAGAGCCTTGATTGAGGCAATTATTTATTCAGTAATAACCTTTATTTTTATGTTTGTAGGCATTACGTTACTGGTCGATAATTTTCAAATCTCTGAGAGCATTATAATTATCATCTTTATTGGGCTCGCAGCTCTGACATTTCCTCATATGATTCTAGTTGATTACATATCCTCGCCTAAGAGATATTAATTACTAACATTTTTAAAGATTAAGATGGTTACTATTTTTCTTTAATAATTTGAATACCATTATTAATGTAAATAATGATAGTAATTGTGATAACTTCTATCCATGATAATTAAAATGAGATTAAGCATTATTTTATTTCTTATCATGCCAATAATTATATTTGCTGCTCAAGATAATAGCCCTCTAATAGTTCAGATGGAATCTAATTATGTCACTGATAGATCCATTTGGGGGCAACTTATAATTCAAAATAATAATGAATTAAATAAAGAACAGAAAACAATACAAGCTTTAATTGAGGATTATAATAGATTTTGGCTAGATGGAGAGAGCGACCATTTAGTGGATCTTTTTGATGAAAATATTGTTCGTATTCGTGGTGGCCACAAAACAGTTGGTATAAATGACACAATAAAACGAATCAGCAATGAGTCAAGAGGTGAAAGACCAGCTGGCTATAAATCCTCTATGCAATTAATTGTTGGTGACGTTCATATCGAAGTAGAAAAAGAATTTGCATCTTCAGTCTTTGCGATAGGTGTTCGTGGTGGAGCAAGATGGGAATATTCTGATTTATTAACTGTTGTTCAGCTGTACCGTAAAATAGATCAGCAGTGGAAAATTATTGGTCATTTTGAAACGTCTAGTCTTGATAATGTCAATATTGCATCACCTTCAGATTCTATTCCCAATAGAAGGGCACCATTTACGTTTGATTTTGTTTATCCTGTGATTGATTTAAAGAGAGCGATTAATTTTTATTCAGGTTTAATTGGCCCACCAGATATAGTGACGCCAACAACGGCATCTTTCAAATTTAGAAATTCATATTTTGAGCTAAACTCCAATCCTCCAGACAAAAGAATTAAAGTTAACTATGGTCAGACAAATGGATATGCTGTTATTCATGTGAATTCACTTGAAGCATTAATTAAGATGCTGAGCAATCAAATAAAAATTGATACCAAAATTACGCCATGTGCAAAGGGAAGGTGCCTCGTTACTAGTGATGAGTCTGGGAATATCGTTATTTGGAAAGAAGATTATCCTATCAATGATCCAGCATTCAAAATACCCACCATTCAATATCCGAATAAATCATCGACAAATAATCTCTATTTAAAAGTTATTGATCAGATGAGGGCTTGGATTGGTATAGATTTAGCAGTAATGGCAGAAATGAATCTTACTGATGCTATTTGGATTGATGATGCATATGGTTTAGCACATGGAAAAGAGGGCATAGCCTCCTCAATTAAAGAAAGATGGAAAGATTACGACCAAAGTGATCGGGGTATAAATGCTGATTTGGCTATAAAAAATTATAACGAATATTCGCTTGGTAATAAATATATAGTCACCTATGAGATTGAGGTGCGCGCAAGATCTAATCTAAAAAAGAACTTTGATGCCCTAGTATCACAAGTATGGATTAAGAAAGAATCTGACTACTATTCAGCTAAAACATTTATAACTGAAGCTAGAATGATTAATAATAGACAAGTAACAAGCATGGACTATACAGCTTACCCAGTTAACGATCTTGGCCAAGCTGGACGTTTTTACAAGAATATATTTAAATCAGAGCCTTATCGCGATGATAATTGGTTTGGTTTTTGGTCAACAGAAAGTGTTTTTGGTTTAGTTGGCCCTCTTGGTAAAATACCTTGGACACCAATTGCTAATAAGGGTAATGGGTATGCAGACCTAACGATTAGATCAGCAGATAAAGTGTATGCTTATCTTGAAGAGTTTGGCGCCTCTTTTCCCGTTATTGAAGCTATTAATTATACATCTGGTATCGATGAACAACCGGGTTATAATCAAATTTTATCTACAGATAGTGAAGGTAATTTAATTAATTTTAGCCAATATCTAGAATATTAATAATTAACTCTAAGCTAAATAGAATTATCTGTCCTAGGGTAAAACTAAATGCATGGTTATTAATTTTTTCGACCCCTATAAATATCTGCTATTATGCAGCCCTTAATTAATGGCATCTATAATGAAATCCAATCTATTCACAACTTTGCCAATTCGTCATGAATTGCTTAAAAGTATTGCAGCTTTGAGCTATGAAACTATGACAGAAATCCAGGCGCAAGCTCTACCGCACCTCCTTAAGAATCAGGATATCTTGGCACAAGCAAGAACTGGTAGTGGTAAGACTGCTGTGTTTGCTATTGGCTTACTAAACAAGCTCAATATTCAATCATATTTTACCCAAGCAATTGTAATATGTCCTACTCGTGAATTATCTGATCAAGTCGCTTCAGAAATCCGAAAACTAGCAAGTAAAATACCGAATACTAAGGTGCTCACTCTTTGTGGTGGAAAACCAATGGGCCCACAATTAGCTTCTCTGAAGCGTGATCCACATATTGTAGTTGGTACGCCAGGAAGAATTTTGAAGCACTTAAATATTAAAACTTTAAAACTTAATAAGATCGAAACACTTGTGCTTGATGAGGCTGATCGAATGTTGGATATGGGTTTTTATGATGACATTTTAAAAATAATAGGAGTAACGCCAGTTTCAAGGCAAACATTACTTTTCTCAGCAACATACCCAGAGAGTATTAAACAAGTTAGTAGCAAAGTGCAGCAAGAGCCATTAGATATTCGCGTTGAGTCAAGTCATGATGTTCCAGAGATAAACCAAATTTTCTTTGAAGTTGAAAAGAGTCATCGGATAGAAATGATATTTAAAATCATTGCTCATTATGAGCCACAATCTTCATTGGTATTTTGCAATACCAAGCAATCATGCCAAGAATTGACTTCAGATTTAATAAAATACAACATACAGGCACTCGCATTACATGGAGATCTGGAGCAGTTTGAGCGTGATCAAGTTCTGACTCAGTTTTCCAGTAAAGCATGCTCAGTTCTTATTGCAACTGATGTGGCTGCTCGTGGCCTTGATGTAATTGATCTTTCGGCTGTTATAAATTACGAACTAAGTTACGATCCTGAGCAACATATTCATCGCATAGGCCGAACTGGTCGAGCTGGTGCTAGAGGTCTTGCAATAAGCTTATTCTCAAATAATGAAATACGCCGATTGGAGGCTATTGAAGAATATCATGGCAAAAAAGCAACCATTGTTAATACGAATACTTTATCTTCACCGGTTGACTTTAAATTATATCCTTCTATGGTTATGCTTTTTGTGAATGGTGGAAAAAAAGAAAAGCTCAGAGCAGGCGATCTCCTTGGTGCACTGACTGCAAGTAGTCATATCACCGCTTCTCAAGTTGGAAAAATAACCATATTTGATAAATTTGCTTATGTTGCTGTAGATCAAAAAATAGGTAAATCAGCATTTGATATTCTAGCTAATAACAATATTAAAGGCAGAAAATTTAGGATACGGCGTTTAAACTAGATATCCTTATAATTAAGATACCAATTAATGTGAGTATTTTTTTAATTAAATTGTCGCTATAGTATAGATTATGAAAATTATCTCTATATTGTCTTTAGTCTTGCTAAGCGGATGTGGAAGTAGCTCTAAATCAACTCCAATTGAAGCAGTCGAACCCTTGACTTCTAGTAGAATTGGCTCAGCAAATAGATTTCATCGTGATGCAGAGCCACCTGATGGTTTGACATATAGGCAACAATCCGAGATAAATAAAGCTGAAATATCAGCAGCTAAAGGCCGATTTGGTGGAGGTATCTATGGAGAGTCTAAATATCAATAATTATCTGAATAAATTATTTATTTTATTTATTTTATCTTTCTCTGTTAATGCTCAAGCAGAAGAAGTTGTATGTTTACCTGAAATTATAAATATTAATGAAGGTGATGTTATTTCGGCTGATGTATTAAATGAAATATTAACGCGTATTAATAATATTCAGACTGGAGGAATGACAACTTCCGATTTATTGGGAAAATGGCAATGCACCTCTACCAATAGACCTGGAGGAGCCTCAGGACTTAATAATGGGTATTCACAGAATTCACTTGGCCTATACACGATGACTCAAGAAGTTAATATTAGCTCATACAGTGACCTCAAGGTTAGATTGAATTATCCACATAATTTTGGACAAGGTTTTCAAGAAACAAATGCTCAAAATTGTTTGGCGCATATTGTAAATGGAAAAATAGTTGTAACTAATGGTTTAACAGATTCAGGGAGTTATGAGAATACCTGTTACAACACTGGATATTATGACATCCAGATGCTGGCCAGCCAGTGCTTTAGAATGGAAAACATTAATGAATCGACCACAAATTGTAAAAAAATAAATCTCCCCCCGCTTGCGCCATCTGCTCTTTCATCTATTGTTGCATCATCCGATAAACCAATATGGTCGGCATCTACCGCTTATACGCTAAATACTGTGATTCAATTTGGTGGAAACTTCTATAATGTTACTTCGGCAGGTACGAGTTCCATGGTAGGCCCATCTCATACTTCAGGATTTGTGACGAATGGCACTGCTTCATTAACATATATATCGGCTGCAGCTGGAACAATAGCACTAACTTGGGTAGCAGGCGATGCCACTGAAAATAATTATGATGTCCAACGTAAGTCCTCTGCAGCTGGAACTTATGCCAGTATTGGCGTGCCAACAATGGAGTCGTTTACTGATTCAACGGTAGTAGCCACTAATACTTATTGGTACCGTATTTATGCGAAAAATGATAATGGCTTAAGTTCAGGTTCAAATGTCATCAGTGTGGTAGCAAAATAAAATAGATAATAATGCTTCTCTTTAGTGGTTATTAATAATAGTCATTGATCAATAAGTTAATTAAATTAGATTTGGTTACAAAAGAAATGGAATTTAAGTGTGCTACTGATTTAATAAGTGCCTTTTCAGGTAAAGACTCTCAGAGTTACCAGCCATTTTTTGAGCGCTCAAAAACCAATAAAATTGTAGATATTAAAATTTATGCGGTGGGTAATAATAATACTAATGCACAGTTTTCATCTAAATGGGATGTTTGGAAGCAGACCAATATTATTCTAAAGCTAATAATGGCTGATGGTTGTGAGGCATTATCTGGTGTGATTTCCTACAATACTGGTGATTTTAGCGAGGTATGTTTACTCGAATTAAAAAGTCTTCATTTGGAACTTTATAATCTTGAGACCTTTGATCCGATTGAAGTTGGTATGTTATTAAGGAAGATAAAACCCAAGCTAAGCGATTTATCTAGATCCTCTATTGATATTGCTCTATGGGATTTAGCGGCAAAAAGAGCTGATATTTCACTTGCAACTATGCTTGGAAAGAAAAGAGATTCCATAAAATCATATGCGAGCCTACCTTGTTATAAGTCCTTATCAGATTATAGTGATGCAGTTAATAAATATGGTGAATTAGGTCATAAAATATTCAAATTTCATGTTTGGGGAAACTTACGTAAAGATATGGCTCTGATTGAAATGATAAATGATGAATTTAAAGAATCTAGTTATCATTTTATGGTTGACCTAGAAAGTACTTATACATTTAAAGATGCAATTACATTGGGTCAACTAATGGATGAAGACCTATTTATTTTCATGGAAGCACCTATCGATGATTATTTGCTAGATAATTATAGTAAAATCAGAGATTTATTAACTATACCTATAGTTCCAGATGGCTTTGAATTTTATTCTTCTGACTTTATTCAACAAGGTATAGCTAAAAGATCATGGGATGCATGTAAGTTTGATGCAACTATTGTGGGAGGTATCACGGAAGCAATAAAGTTGTTGATTATAGCTAATAACGCAAATCTACCTGTAGAGTTTCAAAGCTGGGGACATTCATTGGTGCAATTAGCTAACTTACATTTGACGTTAGCCAATAAAAGATCGCAGTATTTTGAAATACCAATGCCTCGAGAGTTATATGATTTTGGTATGAAGGATGTTATTTTATTAAAGGATAATGAAATATATGCTCCACTTGGGCCAGGAATGGGCATAGAGGTCAACTGGAGTGAGCTTGCAACTGCGGATTATTTTAAAAAATTTAGTATGGGGGTAAGATGAGTAAGATATTAAGACGAGATTTTATTAACGGCACCTTAATGATTGCAGGCACTTCAATGCTGCCCATTAATGGAAGCAGTCAAGCTGTTATGGCAGCTCTAGAGCCCTCTTATTATCCACCATCACTCAATGGGCTTAGAGGGAGTCACCCTGGCTCAAATGATGCGGCGCATGCAAAAGCATGGAGTGGTGAAATTGATTGGGGCCCAGCGACTGAAATAAATGAAAATTATGATTTAGTGGTTGTTGGTGGAGGCATTAGTGGCCTATCTGCAGCATACTTTTATCAGCAAGAGCATGGTAAAGATAAAAAAATACTTATTTTAGATAATCATGATGATTTTGGTGGTCATGCCAAACGAAATGAGCATGATGTTGATGGGAATATCCTCATAGGTGAGGGCGGCTCAGAATCAATTGAGCAAACTAGATCGCTAAGTGGCGTAGTGCTTAACCTCCTTGACGATATAGGTCTAGATTTAGATCGATTTAAGACAACATATGATTCTAATTTTTTCAAAAGGCATGGACTTGGAGCTGCAACTTATTTCAACAAAAAAGTTTTTGGTGAAGATAAAGTTGTTAAACATTCGTATGGTGATTACCCAGGATTCATGGAAGGATTGTTAAAATCAACACTCTCTTATGAAGAAGCAGCTGATCAGGCGCCACTCACAGCAATGGGCAAGCAACAATTATTGAGGGTACTAAAGGGTGGCCCAAAAGAGTTAAATATTCCAAAATCTGAATGGCAGCAATATATTAAAACGCATTCATATTTTGATTATTTAACAAATACATTAGGCGTTGATAATCCTGGAATCTTGACAATGGCTAGGAATTCAATTGTTGATTATGGTGGGACCCCAGATGTCATGACAATCCAAGGAGCGATAGAAGGGAGTGCATTAGGGATGAATGCGGTTGCTTGGAAAGAGGCTTTCTTGGAAGGCGATGCTCCTGTTGATTACATTGATAAAGGTGATGGTACCTATGCCGCTGAAGACCCTTTTATTCATCATTTTCCTGATGGCAATGCAACAATTGCACGTATGCTAGTGAAGAAAATGCTCCCAGATATTGGGCCTGGAGAGAATGTCGAAGAGATAGTATTATCTAAGTTTGACTACAGTGAATTAGATCGTAGTAAAAATAATATTCGAATTCGACTGAATAGCACCGTTGTTAATGTTAAGCATCTTGGAAACCCATCGAGCTCAGATTCAGTATCAATCAATTATATTAACGACAGAAAATCATATAAGGTTAGAGCAAAAAATACGGTTTTAGCTTGTTACAATATGATGATTCCTCATATCCTTTCAGACTTGCCTGAAGATCAGTATAAAGCTCTCAGAAAATTAACAAAGATACCATTGCAGTTCTCTAATGTGGGTCTAAAAAATTGGCGTGCCATGAAAGAAATTGGTGTGGGATTCGCAATGTCGCCAGGTAATATTCACCAAGCTATTAACATGGATTTCCCAACTAGCGTGGGTGGATACGAGTACACTAAAACACCAGATGATCCTTGTATTCTTCATTTGAGATGCTGTCTTCAAGGCGATACAGCTGGTGCACCGTCAATAGTTCAATTTCGTGAAGCAAGGCACAGGATGCTGGGTCTCAATTTTAATGACTATGAGCTGGATATCAGAAGCCAATTAGAAGGGATGTTTTCAAAAAAATTATTCAACTTTGATAGAGATGTCCAAAGTATTACAATTAATAGATGGGCACATGGATATTCTTATGGTGACGCGGGTGCATTAGGGCGAAGACCTTTTGGGAGAATTACTATTGCTAATAGTGATGCAGTAAATAGCTCATTGGTACAAAGAGCCATTGATGAAGCATGGAGAGCAGTAAAAGAATTAAGCTAGACTTATTTATGTGTTATCTCAAGATCTTGATTGGACGGTTGCATGGAAAATTACAATGAGCCTTAAGGGCGTAAATAAAGAGCTAAAACCATTGACTATTGCTGGCTTTATTGAAGGCATTTCTTTCTTACTACTGATCTTTATTGCCATGCCAATAAAATATATATTGGGTTTACCTGCTGCAGTCAGCTTGATTGGCTCTATTCATGGTTTTTTATTTTTGGCGTATATCACCATATTGATTGTAGTAATTTATAGATTAAAATTAACATTTTCTTATTTCTTTGTGGGCGTTATCGCCGCAGTCATACCTTTTGGGCCATTCGTATTTGATAGATACATAAAGAAAAAATTATACACATAGTGATTTTTTGTTGATGGGTAAAAGGGGGTCCAATTATTAGTATAAAATTTTGTCGCTTATGTTATTTTAGTAAAATGAAAAAACTATTAATAGCACTCTTATTTACCTCTTTTTTACTCAATAGTTTGGCGCTCCCAGCTGATATCAATTTAAAAATCGATGCATTATTTTCAGATATTCAGCTTAATAGCTCTCCTGCATGCTCTGTAGGAGTTATTGAGGCAGGAAAATTTATTCATAGTTCTGGCTATGGCCTAGCAAATCTTGAGCATGGCATAAGAAATACAGCCGATACTATATTCCGTATTGGTTCGGTTAGTAAGCAATTTACTGCTATGTCAATTGCATTGCTTGAAGAGGATGCGGCACTCTCTTTTAATGATACCCTCCAACAGCATATCCCAGATCTAATAGACTACGAAGAAGAGGTGACACTTAATCACATCATTCATCATTTTAGTGGTCTTGGTGACTATGAATACACTGATTATCCAAACCGTTTTTTAAATGCA
>CAXYCT010000004.1:0-26194 GCA_964275745.1 uncultured Woeseiaceae bacterium
TGTACAAACTGCTTTAGAAGCACCTGATATGAAAGCAGCTGAGTTAAATTGGCGTATTTATAACTGCTCAGTGACTAAATTCACTTTTAATGAGACTCGATTTACGTTAGACCATTTTAATGATGTCTCGTACCTAACATCAGATCTTTTGACTTACAGATAATCATTTTTTTAATCAAGATAATTCAGTTTTACTAATCCAACAAGATACACATTTTAATGAAATCAAAATATACACTTAGATTGGTCCTGGGAAATCAATTATTCCCATTTGATAATCAACAATTTAAAGATAATGAAGTAATATTTATGTGCGAGGATTTTGGCTTATGTTCCGATATTAAGCATCATAAATCAAAGATCGCTTTATTTTTTTCAGCTATGCGTTCATTCCGAGATGAGGCTCAAAAAAAAGGCATCAGAGTTATTTATTATGACTTTTCTCAAAATTTCAAAAAAAATTACACAGATAAACTTTTAGAACTAATAAATTCAGAGGTTTTTAATAAAATTATTTTTTTTGAGATTGAGGATAAGAATTTTGAAAGTAAAATTTTTAATTTAATGAAAGAGCAAAAAATTGATTTTGAGGTCAAAGAGACACCAATGTTTCTAGATAACCGTCAATCATTTAATGAATTCTGTGGCGATAAAAAATTTATTCTACAGGCTAATTACTATAAAAAAATGAGAAAAAGGTTAGATATTTTAATGGAGGGTGGAAAGCCTGTAGGAGGAAAATGGAGCTTTGATGATCAAAATAGAAAGAAACTTCCAAAAAATTATGTGTTACCTAGAATTTCTAATATTGAACCAAGAGATGATTTTGATGAAATCTCTAAATTCATTGAAGCTGAATTTAAGAATCATCCAGGAGCTATTGATACTATTTTTCCATATACGCATGAGCAAGCAAATATTTGGCTAGAAAATTTTCTTGAAAAAAGATTTCATGATTTTGGTCCTTATGAGGATGCAATAACCGAAAATGAACATTTCCAATTGCATTCAGTTCTGAGTACCTCAATGAATATTGGGTTATTAACGCCGAAAATAGTTATCAATAGAGCAATTGACTATGCATTTGCAAATGATATTCCACTTAATAGTCTAGAGGGATTTGTGAGACAAATTATTGGATGGAGAGAGTTCATAAGAGGGATGTATCAAAAATTTTCAGATAAGATGACCAAAGGAAATTACTGGAATCATTCTGCTAAATTAACGTCAAATTGGTATGAAGCCTCTACAGGTATTGACCCATTAGATGATGCTATTAAAGGAGCCTTAAATTTCGGGTATACGCACCATATTAATAGACTGATGGTAATTTCTAGTATTATGAATATGTCTAGAATTGACCCTGATGAGATATATCGTTGGTTCATGGAAATGTTTGTAGACTCCTCTGAATGGGTGATGGTACCAAATGTCTATGGAATGGGAACTTTCGCGGATGGTGGGTTATTTGCGACTAAACCTTATATATGTGGTTCGAGTTATATATTAAGAATGTCAAATTTTAAAAAAGGTCCCTGGTGTGAGATAGTTGATGGACTCTATTGGAAGTTTATTGCTGATAACAAAGATTTTTTTATAAAAAATCCGAGATTATCATTAATGGTAAGAGCTCTTGATAAGCTTGAAGAATCAAGAAAAGAGAGGATATTTGGGCTAGCCGATAGCTTTATCAATTCAATGACAAGGAATTAAAGGCAAAAAGACATTGGAAATAGATCAAATACTTAATGAAAATATTATGTTAACGAGCTATCCAATCTTTGATAGCTTTTCCAATATCATCGGGTGAATCTTCTTGTATAAAATGCTTTCCTTTGACAGTGATTTCTGTTTGATTTTTCCATGTTCTACAGAATTCACGTTGTTTTCCAACTAAAATTGAACCAGGATCAGCATTAATAAATAATTTTTTTATTTCAGTATTTTCTAACCATTTTGAATATCTTGATACAATCTTCGTAACATTTTTTGGTTCGTTTTCAATAGGTATTTCTCTCGGCCAGCTCAACGATGGTCTTCTGTCTTCACCAGATTTGAGGAATGGTTTTCGGTAAGCTTCCATTTCTTCTTCATCAAGATTTCTAATAATTGAATTAGGTAACACACCTTCTATGAAAATATTTTTATTTAATATCAATTCTTCTCCAGCATTGGATCGAAACGCTTTAAATATATTAGTTGCAGAATCAGGCCATTCGTTCCATTTAACTGGTCTGACAATCGCCTCCATATAGACAATTCCTTTTATGGCATTTGGATGTTGAAATGCCCAGTCAAAACCTAAAGCTGAACCCCAATCATGAACAACAAGAGTGACATTATTGTTAATTTTTAATTTTTCCCAAGCCTTAAATAGGTAATCTCTATGCTCTTCATAAAGATATTTTTTGGGGCCAGATTGATCTAATTTATCAGAATCTCCCATACCTATTAGATCTACTGCGATACAACGTCCTTGTTCTTTAAGATAAGGCATAATATTACGCCACAAGTAAGAGGAAGTTGGGTTGCCATGTTGAAATACAATGGGATCACCTTGACCCATTTCTACATAAGCTATTCTCTTATCGTTTACTTTGATGAATTTTTTACTTATTTCTGAGCTCATCGTAGTTTTTATCCTTTTTTAAATTGATTCTGACAAGAATAATATTGATTAGTCTGCTAAATTACTTATAACTACTTTACTTTATAAGTGTATTTTATCATGAATAAACCTCGGCACTCAGATTACTGGAGTGCAAATCTTAGATTGCTATTTAGATGTATGTTAATTTGGTTTTTTTCCTCATATGGCATGGGGATTTTATTTGTCGATCAATTGAATGAATTGAGAATAGGGGGTTTCAAGTTGGGTTTTTGGTTCGCACAACAAGGATCGATTTATATTTTTGTATGCCTAATTTTTTATTATGCATGGTGCATGAATAAACTCGATAAAAAATTTGATGTTAATGAAAAGTAAACTTTAATAAATGGATTTAAAAACACTTACATATATTGTAGTTGGAGCTACTTTTTTACTCTATATAGCAATCGCTATTTGGTCTCGAGCTACCAGCACGGGAGAATTTTATATTGCTGGGAAAACAGTCTCACCACTTGCCAATGGAATGGCAACAGCTGCAGATTGGATGAGTGCAGCTTCTTTTATTTCCATGGCTGGATTAATTGCTTTTTCAGGTTATGATGCTTCGGTTTATTTAATGGGTTGGACAGGAGGGTACGTCCTACTCGCACTATTTATTGCACCTTATTTACGTAAATTTGGAAAATTTACGGTTCCTGAATTCATAGGCGAACGTTATTACTCAAAAACAGCAAAAATTGTTGCAGTTTTTTGTCTTATCTTTGTTTCTTTCACCTATGTGGCAGGTCAGATGCGAGGTGTTGGTATCGTTTTTTCTCGATTTCTTGAGGTAGATGTCTCAGTTGGTTTATTAATCGGCATGAGTGTTGTATTTGTTTATGCAGTATTAGGTGGGATGAAGGGTATTACCTATACTCAAGTTGCACAATACTGTGTACTTATATTTGCATATACCGTTCCAGCTATTTTTATTGCCTTGCAAGTTACTGATAATCCAATTCCTCAATTGGCCTTTGGAAGTACCATTGCTGATACAAATATTAATTTACTGGATAAATTGGATGAGATAGTCATAGCTTTAGGCTTTAATGAATATACCTCAGGTTTAAAAAGTAAAATGGATATTTTTTGTATCACTTTGGCTTTAATGGTTGGTACAGCAGGATTACCTCATGTTATTGTTCGATTTTTTACTGTACCTACTGTGAAAGATGCCAGAACATCGGCTGGCTTCGCTTTATTCTTTATTGCTATTTTATACACTACTGCACCTGCTGTTGGATCAATGGCTCGATATAATCTAATCAATACTGTTCAAATTGGAGAAATTGGCACATCAGAAGGAAATTTACGCTACGCCAATCGCCCTGACTGGATGGTGAGATGGCAGCAAACTGGCTTAGTTGAGTTTGAGGATAAAAACAATGATGGGCGAATTCAGTTTTATAATGATCAAAATTCAAAGTTTGTCAATCAAGCATCAGAATATGGATGGCAAGGGAATGAACTAAAAGTGGATCGAGATATAATGGTCTTAGCGAACCCTGAAATTGCTGGATTACCAAATTGGGTTATCGCTTTAGTCGCGGCTGGCGGCATTGCGGCGGCATTATCTACGGCTGCTGGACTATTGTTAGTAATTTCTTCATCAATATCACATGATATTGTAAAAGGTATTATTAGGCCTGAAATTTCAGAAAAAAATGAATTACTGGTTGGTAGAATTGCTGCAGCTGTAGCTATATTAATTGCTGGATATTTGGGTTTTGACCCTCCAGGGTGGGTAGCAGAGGTGGTCGCATTTGCATTTGGTTTAGCAGCAGCTTCACTTTTTCCTGCTATATTTTTAGGAATTTTTTATAAAAGAATAAACAAATATGGTGCCATTGCTGGAATGATAACTGGGTTGTTATTTACTTATGGCTATATTGAATACTTTAAGGGTTTATTCTTAAAATGGATTGGATCTCCGTGGGGAGAGAATATTGCCTCAAATTGGTTATTAGGAATTTCTCCTGAAGGAATAGGTGTTATTGGTATGATATTAAATATCATAGTTGCAATAAGTGTTTCTCATGCTACTGAGAAACCACCTCAAGACGTATTTGATTTAGTTGATCGAATAAGGATTCCTAGGAATAACTAATATCAACAAAACCGCAGCTATATAATCCACGAAAACGTTGAGCCATAAATGTATCAGATGTCTTATGGAGGTTTTTGATTATTCAGCAAGCTTCCAGTTTAGTGTCGTCCCTGCACCTAGGGGTATTAACTGGGTGTTTTCATAGGGTAGACTTTCAGGGAGTTGCCACTGTTGCTTTTGAAGTTCAATAGTTGATTGATTATGGGGTAGTCCATAAAAATCTGGACCATTAGTGCTTGCAAATGCTTCTAACTTATCCAAAGCGCCGGCTTTGTCAAAAACCTCAGCGTACAACTCGATAGCCGCATGATGACTGAAGCACCCAGCACATCCGCATGCGCTCTCTTTTGCACCTTTAGTATGGGGGGCGGAGTCAGTACCTAGAAAAACTTTGTGACTTCCGCTCGTGGCGACATTTATTAGAGCCTGTTGGTGAATATCTCGTTTCAATATAGGCAGGCAAAACAGGTGGGGACGAATACCTCCAGCTAGCATATGATTACGATTGTAAAGTAGATGCTGCGGTGTAATAGAGGCCCCAACATTATCACCAGCATCGATTACAAAATCTGCACCCTGCTGCGTTGTAATGTGCTCCAATACAATTTTTAGATTTGGATACTCAGCTACCAGTGACTTTAAATGTCGTTCAATGAATACCACTTCGCGATCAAAGATATCAATCTCATTAGACGTAACCTCGCCATGCATTTGAAGAACCATACCTACACTCTGCATCGCCTCAAAAACTGCATGCATATTGTTTAGGTCGGTCACTCCAAAATCAGAATTAGTTGTAGCTCCTGCAGGATAATACTTACAACCATAGATAAAGCCACTTTCAGAAGCTGCATGAATTTCATCGGGACTAGTATTATCGGTAAGATACAAGACCATCAACGGTTGCCAGTCTGAGCCATCTGGTCGCTGAGCAAGAATACGTTTTCGGTAATCATTTGCCAGTCTAACATTAGTTATGGGCGGATTAAGGTTGGGCATTATAATGCCACGACCAAATCCCCTTGTGGCAGCGGGTACCGTTGTCGCTAACGCCTGTTTATCTCTTAAATGGAGATGCCAGTCGTCAGGTTGGATGATTGTGATTGTATTCATGGCATAAAGATCCAAAGTTCTGTCATGAATGCTACCGTAAACAGCAGCTTCATAATAGGTTTTGTGAAAAAGTAACGATAATCAATTGTTAAAAAGAACTTTTATGATGATCAAGGGCTTCTTGAAGTTTTATAAGGCCATCTTGCATAGCAATACGTCCATAACCAACTCTAAAATGATTACTTGGTGATGGCCCTATAGCTGATATATAGATACTTCCGGGTAATAACATAATACTGTGTTTTTTTATTAAGCGTTCGCAAAACTTTATAACACCTTCAGAGCCAAGATATTTTGGAAAACCAATGCATCCTCCATCAGGTTCGTTCCATTCAAATAAGTCCTTATGTTGAGCGAAAAATGGATTAAGTAATTTTAAGTTGTTTTTAATAATTTTACGATTACGTTTTAAAATATAAGCGCTTGATTTAAGGGCAATTACAGATAGAAATTCACTAGGTG
Source organism: uncultured Woeseiaceae bacterium (assembly GCA_964275745.1). GTDB lineage: Bacteria > Pseudomonadota > Gammaproteobacteria > Steroidobacterales > Woeseiaceae > SP4260. Next base: position 6,333 of record CAXYCT010000004.1, read on the forward strand.
ATGAATTACAAATAGATAAATAATGTTTCATTTTTTCCATTTTATCTAATAACTTTAGATCTTGTGAAGCAATCCAACCAATTCTCAAACCAGGTAGGCCGTATGATTTAGACATTACATTTAAAGATAAACCTTTTTCATAAATATCAGCAATTTGAGGTAATCTAATATCTTCACTACGCTCCATTAATCTATATACCTCATCACTAAATAAATAAATATCTCGTTCTCTAGCAATATCAATTAGATCATTAAGAGTCTCTTTTGATATAACTTTACCAGTCGGATTGTGAGGAAAATTAATTGAAATTAAACGTGTATTCGGTCTAATTGCATCTTTAATTTTTTGCAAATCTAAGTTCCAATTATTTCTAGCATCTAAGCTTATTCCTGATACTTGACAGATTGAAGCTGGAATTGTTTCTGCAGATTGATAATTGGGTGTAATAATAATGGCATGATCATCGTCATTGAGAATACAATGCATAGCTACATAAAGACCCTCTTCAGCTCCAGCGAATGCCAATATATTTTTTGATGTCAGCTTGTCATAAGAGCCTGCAACTGCAGATCTTAATTCTGGTGATCCATAGGTTTCAATATATTTAAAGTTTAGTTTATTCCAATTTTCTTTGTCTTGATCGCTACCTAAATTTAGTAATTCTTCAAGTGTCATGGATTCCATATCTGAGGCACACATATGATACTTAGCATTAAATTCCCATTCTGAGAAAAATGTTTCTAGTTTAAAATCAGGTAAGACAGACATATATATTTTCTCCAGTAAATAACACTTATATAAAGTAACTAAATTTTATCACTATTTTTTAATAGCTGTATCGTAATATGAAAAAACCAGATCATATACTTTAACTACTGCTTATAACGTGTTTAGATAAGCTTTAAACAAGGAGTACAATTATGTTCGCAGTTATCTTCAATATTTTTGTTTTTGCACTATTAATTCTTTTCATTGCTCGTCAGATGAAATCTGGACTAACCTTATCAAAACAGATACTTATAGGGTTATTTTTTGGAATATTTTTTGGTCTGGCTTTACAATTCTTATATGTAGATAAAAATGAAATTATACAAGATACCCTTACATGGACTAATGTAATTGGCTCAAGCTATGTAAATCTTCTACGAATGGTGATTATGCCTTTAGTATTGACAATGATGATTGCAGCGGTTGTTAAAATGCGAGACGTAGCCTCGCTAGGAAAGGTTGGTTTTTCAGTAGTATTGATATTATTAGGAACAACCATGCTTGCTGCTCTTGTGGGTGTTGGAATTTCAAATCTATTTGGTTTGTCCATGGATGGTTTAACGGAAGGAGCAAGGGAACTTTCAAGGGCCGGCTCTTTAGAGTCTCGGCAAGAGTCGATTGCTAGTTTAGGATTGGCTGATATGCTCGTTCGATTTATACCTTCTAATATTTTCTCTGATCTGGCTGGAGCAAGACCAACATCGGTAATCGCAGTAGTTATTTTTGGAATTCTATTTGGGATAGCCGCACTAATGGTGGCAAAAGAAGATAAGGAAAAAGCGACATCTATTGTTGCCTTTATTGAAACAACTCAAGCCATTATTATGAAACTTGTTCGAATGATCATGCTATTAACTCCATATGGCATCTTGGCTTTAATGACTAAAGTGGTTGCTGGTTCTAATGCGAGTGATATCCTTGATCTGATTAATTTTGTATTGGCATCTTATGTAGCAATTGCACTTATGTTTGTGATTCATGCTCTTATATTGAAATTGAATGGTGTTAGCGTTTCACAATATTTTAAGGATATTTGGCCTGTTTTGACATTTGCATTTACATCGAGAAGCTCTGCAGCGACTATTCCTCTTAATGTTGAAACTCAGGTAGATAAATTAAATGTTCCACAATCTATTGCTAATCTTTCAGCAACACTCGGATCAACAATTGGTCAAAATGGATGTGCTGGAATATATCCTGCAATGTTGGCAGCGATGATTGCCCCCTCTATGGGCATTAATCCCATGGATCCAATGTTTATATTATCGTTAGTAATGATTGTTACTATTAGCTCATTTGGTATAGCAGGAGTAGGGGGTGGTGCAACATTTGCTGCTTTGGTTGTATTGCCAGCAATGGGTTTTCCAGTAGCTTTAGTAGCATTATTAATTTCAATAGAACCACTTATTGATATGGCACGAACTGCATTAAATGTGAATGGCTCGATGATGGCTGGTGTTATAACTGGTCGTATTTTGAAAATTGAAGAAATTAATACAGAAATAGAGGTAGCAGGAAGCACCTAGATTATAGTTTGATGAATATAAATTTATTAAAATGCATGTGCAACTTGAAGTTTCTATGATCGATAAAAGTATAAATTTTTCGACCGAGATTGTTTTGAATTGCAAAGATTTTAATGAAAATCTGAAATTTTTAATCGATAAAGTTTATTTAAAACTGGGCATGATTTATCCTGCGGATTCACCTCATACGGCAATCTTAAGTGGCTATGGATTATCAATCCGTTTAATAAAAAGTGAAATTGATACGGATCTTTCGATTTATTTGATCAGTGATGATGATTATTTTTTATCGAAGAATAAAGCGGTATTAAAGACCCCCAGTGGAGTTAAACTATATTTTAAGCGAGATGATACCAAGTGTCAGGATGAACTGATCATGCCACCTCTTTATGAAAAAATGGTTATTCAGCGTTTAAAGGATGGCGATAACTGGATTAATGGTCGAGCTGGCATGCAATATCGAGATCTTATACCTAATCGTCTAGGGGGACGCTTTATTGCTTCTCATATTAGGATCATCAAAGGAGGGCCAGTACCTGACTATGTTCACTATCACCATGTGCGCTTTCAAATGATCTATTGCTATAAGGGCTGGGTAAAAGTTGTATATGAGGACCAAGGAGAGCCATTTATAATGAATGCTGGTGACTGTGTACTTCAGCCACCTCATATTAGACATCAAGTATTAGAGTGTTCGGATAATTTTGAAGTAATTGAGATTGGTTGTCCAGCGGAGCATAAAACATTAGTTGATCATGATATGTTATTACCAACACCGAATATTCAGCAGGACCGTAAATATAATGGTCAAAAGTTTGTTTTTCATAAAAAAACTGAAGCAATGGATATATTCTCCCGTAAGGATGGCTTTAATGTTAGGGATACTGGTATTGATTTTGCTACTGATGGCGAAGCGACAGTGAATGTGTTAACCCCCACTGATGGTTTTGAATATCAAGCTAGGCAACATGATGCTGAATTTTTATTTTTAGTCGTTCTTGTTGGAATTATGTCTATAACAATAAAAGATCAGCTCATGGATCTAAGTGAAGGTGATACATGCTCAATCCCGATTAATACGCAGTTTCGCTTTGTGAGTTTATCTCATGATCTTGAATTACTTGAGGTTGTATTACCTGGGAATTAAAAAAATGATTGGCTTAATGAACTTTTTTATTAAGCAAGAGTCAAGTCAATTAAAACTATGCCTATTGCAATAGGTGCAATAAAACGATTTGTGAAGCGCCAGTAAATTCTCCAATTAGATGTATCTTTAGAGAACTGTTCTTTTAATACCGAATCTTTTATCACCCATCCAGAAAAAGCAGCAATCAATAAAGCATTTATTGGGAGTAATAGATTAGCAACTGTAAAATCAATAATTCCAAAGAAATTTCGGTCTATATTCAGAAAAGACAGTGGTTTGATGTCTGCCATAGTGCTAAATGACAATATTGAACCAAGAGCAAACAACCATATTGCAAAGCCAGCAATAATGCTTAGGATTCTTCTCTTACCTGGGTATTTTTCTTCTAGCCATGCGACTATTGGTTCTAGCATTCCCATCGTAGACGTGAATGCGGCAAAGATTAATAAAATAAAAAACAAAATACCAATTAAATGGCCGCCAGGCATAGAGCCAAATGCTATTGGTAATGTTATAAAAATCAAGCTTGGACCTTCACCTGGATTTAGATCATTTGCAAATACTATTGGAAATATAGCTAAACCAGCTAGCAACGCAACAAGAGTATCTCCGATACAAACAATAGCAGCAGATTCTTTGATTGAGTAATGATCTGGCATATATGAGCCGTATGTCATAATTAAACCCGTTCCAATAGCCAAGGAAAATAATGCCTGACCAAGAGCCATTATGACTGACTGACCATTAATTTTGCTGAAATCAGGTTTAAAGAGAAATTCTACTGCTTGTATGAATTCGCCCTGAATCATACCGTAGATCACCAAAATTATGATTAGCACAAAAAGCATTGGCATCAAGATTTTTGACATTTTAGCGATGCCATTATTTACACCTTTAGAGATGACCCAAATAGTCATTGAGATGAAGATACCACTAAGAAAGATTTGCAGTGAGGAGTGACTGGTACGTTCGCTAAAGAGTTGAGCCGAGGTATTACCATCAATCGTTTCGAATGAATTTATTATCGCAAGGTAAAGATAATCAATCGCCCAGGCACAAACAACCACATAGTAACTAAACCCCAAGAAAGGCAATAACACGCTCATCCAGCCAATAGATTTCCATAATGAATTCGCATTATGAGAATTAACCAGTTCTCGCATAGAATTTAACGGACTTTTATGCGATTTTCTCCCGATGAGGAGCTCACTAGATAGAATTGGCAGTCCTAATAAGAACACAAAAGCCAGATAGATTAATACAAAACCACCACCACCATTCTCTCCTGCAATATAAGGAAATCTCCATAGATTTCCTAATCCCACTGCACCACCAACTGTCGCTAATAGAAAAGCAGGTCTGTTTGACCAAGTGGTATATGATTCATTTTTCATGTATTTGATTTGTGCTGATTGTATGTTGATGTAAGCTCATGTTTTAAATAATCACCATATATGATTGGTTCAAAATTTTCAGGGTTATCTGCAGAAACCCTATTTCCTTGAGGTTTTATCACAGCATTAATATTTGGGTCATAAAAAAAAGGACATGAGTATCTTTCCTTACTTGATTTATTTATAACTCTGTGTGGAGTAGAAATTAATAGGCCATTAGTGATTCTGTGAAGCATATTTCCAACATTAACAACAAAACTATTTGGTAACTCAGGAACGTCTAACCAATTACCATCAGGAGATTGGACTTGTAGCCCACCAACTTGATCCTGCGCTAATACAGTTAAGGCACCGAAATCTCTATGAGGAGCTGATCCGTACAAATCATTATCAGGTAATATTTGAGGTGGATAATATAATAATCTTAACCAAATAGTTGGTCTTTCAAATAGATTTTGATAATCAATTTCCTTAACTCCGAGAGCTTGCATAATAATAAAAGTCAATCGATCGCAGAGTTGTGTCATTTTATCAGCATATTTAGTCACCCTTTCTTTAAATCTCAACGGGTTAATTGGCCATCTATTTGGACCGGTTAAATACGATCCATTTTTTACGTCTGGATCATCTGGTCCAGCCTCTCTCATCATCATGAATGATTCACTCTGATTGGGTTTCTTGACTTCAGCTAAATCTGAATTTACGTCAGTAGAGGTATTTATTGCGATATAACCACGATGCAATTCATTGAGTGCAATTTTGTTTTTTTCATTTATTGATAGGGTATGAAATTCTCTAGATGCATTAAATACATCTGAAATTATCGCATCATCAATCCCATGATTGGTTATATAACTAAAACCAATTGTTGAATAAGCATCAATAAACTCATTAGCAATTTTTTCAATAGCAGATGATTTTTCGGAAAAAAGATTTTTTACATCTATGACTGGAATTTCAAAATTAGAGTTGTTACTCAAAACTGAACCATTATTTTTTAAAGTTAATTATCGACTGCATCTGACTCAAGAAAAGTTTGATTATCAAGGTTTTTAGCTTTACCTATCTTGATTTCATCGCCAATCATTAATGTCATAAGATCTTCAGCGACTTCCATTCTTCCGTCATAATCAGTCATTGATAATAACTCATCCCTTGTCGTTTCTGGGGGGATAATATGGGAATATATTCCGAGTCTTGGCCGAGCCTCATTAAAAACATGGGCAACTTGGGCTGGAGTAGAATGTACGATCATGCTCACATTGGCGAGCTTTGCCTCTTTTGATTCTCCTGGATAGGGAATTTGTGTTTCATGAATAAGTACGTCAACACCTTTGCTCATTTCGATAATTTTACTACCCGGAAGAGATCGGGTGTCACCTGAAAAGATAACCGATCTTCCTTTGTAATCAACGCGATAACCAAATGTAGCTCCTTCAAGACCAAGTAATTCCTCTGTTTCAGGATTTAAGGGTAAATGCGCCACATCAAATGCTGTTATTTTTACCCCATTTTGATTGTAAAATACTCCCGGTTCAACATCCTCAGTAATAAGATCAGAGCCTTCTCTGTGAACATCGGTTAAATATCGATATCTTAGATCCCAATCAAATGCTCTTTCAAAGTGATCCATAAATGCTGCAGTACCGTCAGGCCCATAAACTTTCATATTAGTTTTTCGACCAAATAACCATCCTGTTAACCATAGGCTTGGTAACTCTATCGTGTGATCAAAATGTAAATGTGTGATTAACACAGTATTTATGTCGGTAAGTAGTTCAAAACCTCCTGCCTGAAATATTCTCTGCCTCATTCCAGGGCCTGCATCTACAAGAATTTTTGTTTCCCCAGCTTCAAGTAAAATCGATGGCCCATATCGGGTTGGAGAAGGCCTTGGTGCACCTGTCCCCAGAAACGTAAGTTTAATATCATAGTCTTGTTCAGCTGAAAAAGATGACTGAGAAGAAAAGCTTAAAATTATAGATACGAACAGTATAAAAATAGACCTGAGGAACATATATACTCCAATATTTTTTGACATTACTTTTTTGTGTTCATTTAGTTTAACAAGCATCATATTAAAATAATGATCAATTGCCAATTCTTTGTAGTTTTTCTTATGAATAAAATAAATTTGGCGTATTATGTCGATCATGAGTTCTATTATAAAAATAAAAAATCTTTCAAAAACTTACGCAGATGGCTTTCAGGCGTTGAATTCAATAAATTTGGATATAAATGAAGGGGAGATATTTGCTTTATTAGGGCCCAATGGAGCTGGTAAGACTACTTTAATCAACATGATATGTGGAATTGTGAATGCTCAAGATGGGATGATTAGTGTTGCAGGTCATGATGTTGTTAAAGATTTTCGAAAGACACGATCAATGATTGGTCTTGTGCCGCAAGAGCTTACCTCTGAGACATTTGAAACTGTGTGGGGTACGGTCAGTTTTAGTCGCGGTCTGTTTGGAAAACAGCAAGATAATCTTTATGTTGAAAAAATATTAAAAGCACTGTCATTATGGGATAAAAAAGATAATAAAATTCTAACATTATCGGGCGGTATGAAACGGCGTGTCTTAATTGCTAAGGCACTAGCTCACCAACCAGAAATAATCTTTTTAGATGAACCAACTGCTGGTGTCGATGTGGAGTTAAGGCAAGATATGTGGGAAGTCGTTAGGCAACTAAAAGAGGAAGGCGTAACTATTATATTGACTACTCATTATATCGAGGAAGCCGAACAGATTGCCGATAGAGTTGGGGTCATCAATCATGGTGAATTAATTCTTGTCCAAGAAAAAAATAGTTTGATGCTTGAATTGGGTCAAAAACATCTTCAAATAAATTTAGTAAATCCTCTGAAAGTCATTCCAGCAAGTCTGATGGATTTTCGGGTTGAGCTATCTGCTTGCAATAAAATACTAATATATACCTATGATAAAAGTGATAATTTTGGTGTATCTTCAATATTGGATTTGCTGTCTTCTTTGGGTATTTCTTATCATGACCTTGATACTAAGGAAAGCTCACTAGAAGAAATCTTTGTTGATCTGGTAAATAGGAAATTGGTATGAATTACCCAGCAATCAAAGCGATCTACATTTTTGAAATGTCTCGTATGCGGAGAACTTTATTTCAAAGTATTGTCTCGCCAGTAATCTCGACTACTTTATATTTTGTAGTTTTTGGGGCCGCTATAGGCTCAAGAATAACGGAAATTGATGGCGTGAGTTATGGTTCGTTTATTGTACCCGGGCTGATTATGCTATCGATCCTTACTGAGAGCGTTTCAAATGCATCATTTGGAATCTATTTTCCAAAATTTTCAGGATCAATATATGAAGTTCTGTCTGCCCCGATATCATGTGTTGAAATTACCATTGGATATGTTGGTGCTGCAGCCTCAAAATCTATTATTGTTGGATCCATAATATTATTAACAGCAAACTTATTTGTGCCAATTCAAATTGCTCATCCAGTCTGGATGCTCACTTTTTTAATACTCACTGCAATCAGTTTTAGTTTATTGGGTTTTATTTTAGGTATCTGGGCTGATAATTGGGAGAAGTTAGCAATTGCCCCTACCTTGATTATCACACCTTTGGCGTTTCTCGGTGGGAGCTTTTATTCCATCACTATGTTACCGCCATTTTGGCAAAAAATTACATTATTAAATCCTGTTGTATATCTTATTAGCGGTTTTCGTTGGAGCTTCTATGAAAATGCTGACGTTAGTGTTTATGTTAGTGTGGGGATGATTGGATTATTTTTATTGATTTGTTTGATGCTTGTTTGGTTTATTTTTAAAACAGGGTATAGATTGAGAGTTTAGTTTTTAAAAGCCAAGATGAATGATAAGAAAAATATAGCACGTCGAAAATTTCTCGAAAGCATAGGAAAAGCTGCTGGAAGCGCTGCAATGCTGCGAACGATGGCGGTTATGGGCCTAGGCTTAAGTGGATGTGGTTCATCCTCAGCAGGGCCTGCAGCAGAATTAATGGCTATTACAAATCCTGTAAGCGTGGATGATAGTAACAGCAGTCAGTTAAAATCTCCTCGACCAGGTGACTGGGATTCAAGGGTTGGTATAGGTAAATCTGTAATTATTCTTGGCGCTGGAATTGCAGGAATGACCAGTGCCTATGAGCTTCAAAAATTAGGTTATACAGTATCTATTCTAGAAGCTACAAATAGGGCAGGGGGAAGAAATATTACCATTCGTAGCGGTGATACTGTTACTGAATTAACTTCAACACAAACATGCTTATTCGATAATAATGCCGAACTTTACTTTAATCCAGGCCCGGCAAGAATTGCACATCACCATGAATTTTTATTAGGTTATTGCCGTGAATTTGGAGTTGCCTTGGAGAATTTTACGAATGACAACCGTGCTGCGTTATTGCATTCTAGCTATGCCTTTAATGGCAAGCCACAGGTAGCAAAAACTATTTTAGCAGATACTAGAGGTGACATCTCAGAGCTTCTCGCGCTGGCAATAAATCAAAACGCTCTGGATCAATATTTAACTAGTGACGATAAGAAAAATATTTTAAATGCATTAAAAATCACGGGGGATCTCGATAATTCTTATAACTATCTAGGAACAAGTCGTGCAGGTTATTCTGGGCAAGAAACTTCAGGCAGTAGAGAAAGAGGAACAGCTATTACGCCCAATAAATTACAAGATTATATCTCACAAAGTGGTTGGCAATCTGCATTGTCTTTTTCTCACGGTATCAATCAACAACCGGCAATGCTTCAACCCAAAGGTGGTATGGATAAAATAGGTATTGCCTTTGCCTCAAAAATATCGTCATACTTAAGTCTTGGGGCAGTCGTGAAGCAGATACGTAAAACAACAAATGGTGTAAAGATTCATTATGAAAAAAATGGAGTATTATCAGAGATTGTTGCAGATTATTGCATATGCACCATACCGACCACTGTTTTAAAAAATATTCCAAATGATTTTTCTGTAAATCATCAGCAAGAAATTGAGCAATTTCAATATTCCTCGGCCAGCAAAATCGCTTTTCAATCAAGACGTTTTTGGGAGCAAAAATACAATATCTATGGAGGTATTTCTTGGACTGATCAACCTATGAGGCAGATGTGGTACCCGAGTAATGATTTGGGGTCAAGCTCAGGAATTATTATAGGCGCTTATATTTGGAGTTCTTCGGCAGCAAATACATTTAGCGACCAATCCCCTCAAGAACGTATTTTGTCTGTATTGCAACAAGGCAATAATTTGCATTCTGAATACCAAAGTCAGGCTTCTAGAGGTATTAGTGTTGCTTGGAAAAATATTCCTTATCAACTAGGAGCATATGGCCTATCTTCAGCTTCTGTTCTCTTGACGCCAGATGAAAATATTTTATTTGCTGGCGAGCATTTAAGTATCATTAAGGGTTGGCAGGAAGGTGCTATATTATCTTCCTATCATGCAATTAATGAGATTGTTAAAAAATCATCAACTTGAGACTTGAATAGAATATGACAATACTTGAAAAAATACATATGATTTTACGCTGCTGGCGTTATCGTTTTAAATCTGAAGTTCATTCGATAAACTACGTTCGATCTCTTAAGTTAAAAGATATGACTATGCTGGATATCGGTGCTAATAGGGGAATTTATTCGATTTATATGTCTCGGGTAGCAGGAAAGAAAGGAAAAGTCATTGCTTTTGAAGCTCAACCAGAGCTTAAGAAATCTTTATCTAAGTTAAAAAAATCTTTTAACTTAGATAATTTGGAAATTATCAATACAGCTTTATCTTCAAGTGCAGGATCAATGACACTTCAAAGAGAATTTGTTGGCTCAGGTGCGGCTAGTTTTAATTTCTATGATAAAAGTGACCAAGATTTAGACTCCATCGATGTAACAGTAACGACATTAGATGATTTTCTAGCCATTAGAGCTGAGAAGCCAATTGATTTCATTAAGTGTGACGTGGAAGGGCATGAAGCCGATGTTTTTTATGGAGCGAAGCAGACTTTGATAAGGGATATGCCAATACTTCTTTTTGAGTGTCATCGGTCCGAAGAAGAAAAAGGTGAGCTTTTCTCATTTTTATCAGAAATAGGTTACACCGGTTTTTTTTATCATGTTGAACCTAAGGATCATGCAAGTATCTTTAGGAGAAATATTGGCAAATATATTCATTTCAGCAAATATGCGGAATACGAGTACTGCAGACCGTCTGTTCAGCATCGAAACTATGTTTTCGTTAAAGATAATGAAGAGCTTTAAAATAGGATAGTTTTTAATAATAAATGAACCTTCACAATCAAAGAAAACGTAATAGATCACTAATGAATTTCATCCAAACTCAACTACTTTATATTCTCAGTTTAACTATTTTTTGGATACCGAATAGTTATGGATATTTTGGCGATGAATTTGATTTATCGATATTTCCAAAAGGAACGAAAATAATGACAGCATATCAATTTGGTAGTGCTGGAATGTTGAAAAGTAAACAAATAACAAGTAGCACAACTCTAAATAAAATTATTAATCAGGAATTCTTTATTAGTGCCAATCTTAATAATAATCTTAATATTGGATTTTCTCTAAGGGCTGGAGAAACAGGAATAGAGAGAAATAGCCACCCTAAAAATCTTGATACAAGAGCACAAAATTATCGTTTATGGGTAGGCTCAAAACCATGGCAGGATTGGCAATGGCGAGGTTATTATAATTATCAAACTACTGATTTATTACAACTGCAATGCTATACCATGGCGTCTAGGGTTGTGGGTGGAAATTGTAATGATGCTGAATTTAGATTTTTAAATCCAGATAAAACCAATAACGATGATGGGAGTTTAAATACTGTTCCTGTTTTAAAAACTAAGGTAAAAGCCAATGTGATTGGTTTTGAATTAAGGAAAGTATTAGTCAAGATGGAGAGTGTCCGCTTGGCTACTCAGATTAGGCTGCAAAGTACGCGTATTGAGCATGACATAAGTTCGCCATTATTTACAATGAGATCCCCTGTATTATTGGGCTTTATAGTTAACGGGAAGTCCTTAAGACAATTACGCGATGAGTTTAGTGCTGAATTACCTCAAACTCACCCATGGTATGAACATAATATATCTATAGGCATTAAGGGTGCCAAATCGTTTAATAAGACGTTAAGCCTTGAAGCTGGCTTGGCATTAACAAAAATCGCTCGAAATGAATACTTAGAGCACCCTTTGAGAAATGAAATTACTGAAAATGCTAGATTAGATATATCTTTAATCTGGGCCGCTACTGCAAGTAGCGCCTTTTATATAAAAGGTTTCGCTACCAAAAATAATACCCTTGGTTATGAACCTATTGCGTATAACCGAAAAAGTAGCAGTCAATTTAATAAGAACTATGGTGAAGTAGCTATAGGCTTTTTGAAATTCTGGTAGGTATTTTTTCAATGAGATTATTCAAAAGTTTAAAAAAACACTCCTTTTTTTGGTTAATTAAGTTATTTTTAAAGAGATTGGTTGGTCGTGAATTATGGCTAAAAAAAGAATTAGATATTAAGACGGTTATTCTAGGGGAATGGGAGTTTAGCCTACAATATTTGAATGAAAATGGAATAGTCTATTCCTTGGGTGTTGGAGATTCTATTGATTTTGATATTGAAATTATTAAGCATTCAAATGCATTTGTTTTTGCATTTGATCCAACACCTTATGCAATGAAATGGATAGATAATCAGGTAATTCCGAAAAGATTAAAATTTTATCCATGGGCGGTTTCTGGTAAAGATGGTGAATTTAATATGACTCAACGCGTCAATCCCAAAGGTCATAAATCAGAAATTATGTGGACTGAGTTATTACCTAATGAGCACTCTGATAACATTATCACCGTTCCAAGCTTCAGCATTGGTAGCATCATGAGGAAATTGAACCATAATAAAATCGATTTAATGAAAGTGGATGTGGAGGGGACAGAATATGAGATTATTGATTATCTTTTGCAAAACAAAATTACACCAAAACAGTTACTCATTGAATTTCATCACCGTTTTGAATCTAAAAGTATAGTGATGACGAAAATCGCGATTAAAAATTTACAAAATATCGGGTATGAAATATTTTCAATTTCAGAGACAGGGCGTGAAGTAGGTTTTATTTATTCAAAAGATTAATCAGTTTTATACTTTTAATTAACATTTATTCGAATTTATATAGTTAGTGATTCTCTTATTTTGTCGATCTGCGAAATAAGTTTAGGTTTAGGTGAAGTTCCGAGACAATGTCGTTTTCTCGGGCAACTTGAACTTCTTGAACAGATGATAATAGCCTCTCTTTTGGTCCCTTCAGCAATCCAACCAATATTAAGAATTTTACTAATACTCACTAATTGTGATTTTATATTATCAGGAATATGACCAGCACCATTATTTTTATTGCATTGTTCTTCTATAAGATTGATGGTGGAATTTGTATCTATTCCTTGAGCTTGAAGTGCTGGACCGAGATCAATTCCTGTGCATAAAACATGGGGGTTTCCTGCCGCATCTTTACTTCGAATTGATTGACAACAGTATAATTTTTTTTCTTGATCGGTTATTAGGATTGAGATTTGTGCAGATGGTTGTGGGTCTTTTGTATCTAGCATTCTAAATACAGCCCAATGCTGGCATGGATCAGAGAGCATAGTCATATTTCCCCAGGGCATAGGTATTCCATTTCCTCTATAAACTGCCCTTAAATTACCAGGTGGGTATGCATCAAAGTAATGCCAATGTGGATAGGGAGAAACAGATGACATGCGTCGCATGATGAGCGTAGTAGTAAGATCAATCTTGTCACCTATATTTATTGAATAAGCATGCTTAGCTAGGAATTGGCGAAATGCCGTTTTTGGGCATAGTAATGCTGAAGCAAAATAACTGCACTCAAAATCACGCCAAGCAAACAAGACATCTTTAGCGTCCATATTGGGCGAGTCTGCTTCATGCCTTCTTCCTGATGTTCTTCCACCTGAAACTTGATGAGCTCTAGCGCCGTCTCCACCATGCAGAACCATATGTCCAATATGATTTGCTAGGTCGAATTTCAAACGTGCGGGGACTTTTTTTAACTCTTCATTTAAGTAGACGATATTTGGGGCATCAAAAAATGATCTTACTAATGTATTGAGCGGTTTATCTGCATCACCTTTATCCTTGAAAGAAGTCATATTGAACCAACGAATCTCCATACCAAGTTTTTTTGTTATTAGAAGGATATTATCCAATGATAAGGGGAATTGCTTCTGACCAATAGTTTCAGCTGCCCGTTCTATGTCAGGAAATCGATTTTGATTGGATTCTTGATGAGCGCGAATTAGAAGATGAGCAAATTGTCTTCCAGTTGTTCCAGTTTGAGCGAGTAATTCAGGAATGGCCGATTGCAGTAAATTTTCTGAAAACAAAAAACCAGGTTCTAGTGGCATACCTTTCACAGCATTACTTATGGGAGTTGGGTCAATTGCATCATCTTCTAGAGACTCATCATAGAACCATTTTTTGTTTTTTTGAAAAATTTGTGAAATTGCATTAACGAGTTCTTCAGAAGGTACTCTCTTTCCGTTTTCAATCATGGATAGATAAGAAACTGAAGGTGCGGACGACGAATCAACTTGAATGCATCTTATTGATAAATCTTCCAGTGTTAAATTGTTTCTTTTCCGTAATGATTTTATTTTCGTACCTAAAAAATGTGATTTTCTTAAAATACTTTGATACATCGAAGTTAACCTAAAAGATTTTGTAAAATTTACACTGTGAAATTTTTACTGTGAATTTTTTTTAATTTTTCAATTAATATAGCACCTTGTTTCATATGAAACAAATGAGTTTATTTTTTATTCATCAGAGTTTAAATAGGTAGCAGAGCACCCAAGATCATTATCCTTTTAGAGGTTTTTATGAACAAACAAGAACAAATTAAAAAATTAGAAAGTGAATGGCAAAGCAATTCAAGATGGAAGGGGGTTACCAGAGATTATTCTGCAGCAGATGTGGTTAATCTTCGAGGTAGTATTATTATTGAATCAACAATCGCTAAAAAAGGTGCAAAAAAACTTTGGGAATTAGTTAACCAGGATGAACCGTTATGCGCCTTAGGTGCTCTTACAGGTAACCAAGCTATTCAGGAAATTCAAGCAGGATTAAAAGCAATTTATTGTTCGGGATGGCAGGTTGCTGGTGATGGAAATAGTGGGGGAGAGATGTATCCGGATCAGAGCCTTTATTCTGTTGATTCTGTTCCTAAAATGATTGAAAGAATAAATAAAGCATTCATAAGAACTGATGAAATTCATACACTTAACGATGATTATAGTATCGATTGGTTTGCCCCTATAATTGCTGATGCAGAAGCAGGATTTGGCGGCAATCTTAATGCGTTTGAATTGATGAAAAGTATGATTAAAGCTGGAGCATCTGGCGTGCACTTTGAAGATCAATTGTCGTCAGCAAAAAAATGCGGTCATATGGGTGGAAAAGTCCTGGTACCAACTAAAGAAGCCATCTCAAAACTTGCTGCTGCTAGGTTGGCGGCAGATGTAATGGATGTCCCAACCGTTTTAATTGCCAGAACAGATGCAGATGCTGCCAATCTCATTACTTCAGATATCGATGAAATTGATCATGCTTTTCTGACTGGAGAGAGAACTGCAGAAGGATTTTATAGAACTCATGCAGGAATTGACCAAGCAATAGCCAGGGGTTTGTCTTACGCACCATATGTTGATTTATTATGGTGTGAGACATCAAAACCCGATTTAGCTCAAGCAAAACGATTTGCAGATGCAATTCACGCAAAATTTCCAAATCAATTACTTGCCTACAATTGTTCTCCTTCATTTAATTGGAAATCAAATTTAGACGAACAAACAATGAACATTTCCGAGAGAAGCTTGGAGAAATGGGTTATAAATTTCAGTTTATAACGCTTGCAGGTTGGCATGCTCTCAACTCAAGTATGTTCAATTTGAGCAGAGCTTATAAGGAAAATGGGATGTATGCATATTCAAAGTTACAAGAGCAAGAATTTGAAGATGAAAAGTATGGTTTTCGTGCTGCAAAACATCAGTCTTTTGTAGGTGCTGGTTATTTTGATGCAGTACAGAATACGATTATGGCGGGTCAGTCTTCCACCACTGCGATGGATGGAAGTACTGAAGAAGAGCAATTCACTAAATAGGTAATAAAAATGAGATTAAATTATCCCGAAGAAATGGAAATTGATAAAGATATGTCGATACTATGGGGCGATTTTAAAGCCTTTCAAAGGCAGTTAGTTGATTTAAATGCTGATGGACAAGATGATGAGGCACCAATCGGGGCAGAATAATGAAGGTCGATTTTGTCTCACGTCATGGCCTGGACGTCGACTCGCAATTTTGTAAATTTGTGGAACATGACTTAGTTCCTCTTCTTCACTTTAGTGAAGAGGAATTCTGGGAAAAATTAGCGCTTATTAGTTTCGTCTTTTTCATCAGAAAATGATGACCTCTTAAATGCTAGAAAAGATTTTCAAACAAAAGATTAATCTTTGGTGTAAAAAGAATAGTAAGAGTTATCACAATCATAATAGCTACCATGAATTTCTAAAAAAAAATAGGTTATCTAGAACCTCCAGTCGATATTTTTCAGATAGAAACTGAAAATGTTGACCCAGAAATAGCATTAATTGCTGCTCCTCAACTCGTTGTTCCTGTCAGTAATTCACGCTTTGCTCTAAATGCTAGTAATGCTCGATGGGGTAGCTTGTTTGATGCATTGTATGGGTCAAATCTCATTCCAGATAAAAATCTAACAACAGAACAAAATAACTATGATCCTCAACGAGGCCAATTAGTAATCGATTATGCATTAAATTTTATAGACAAAGTTATTCCGATTAAAAACGCAAGTCATAGCGAGGTTAATAACTACTTTGTAGAGTCTATAATGATGAGTATGTCTTAAATGCTATTTTGAAAGATGGGGTTAAGTCACAATTAAAAAATTCTCAGCAATTCATAGGTTGGTCTGATAAAGATAAATCTCAGTCATTATTGTTTAAAAATAACAATCTTCATATTGAATTAAAAATTGACTCTAATGACCCAATAGGAAAAGAATCACCGGGAAATATTTGTGATATTTTTCTTGAGTCTGCTGTTACTACTATTATGGATTGCGAGGACTCTGTCGCTGCTGTTGATTCTGAAGATAAGGTTAATGTTTATAAAAATTGGCTTGGATTGATGCTTGGAACATTGACTTGTGAAATGCAGAAATCAGATAAAACATTCACACGTTCGTTAAATAAAGACAAAGTATTTACGGCAAAAAATGGTAAATTACTGACTCTTTCTGGAAGAGCGCTCATGCTGGTTAGAAATGTCGGTCAGCATATGAAAACACGTATGATTTTGGATAATAATAACCCAGTCTCCGAGGGTCTTCTTGATGCTTTTATTACAACAGCTTGTGCATTTGCTGGCAATAAGAATAAAAAAGAATTCTCTAATAGTAAGACAGATAGTATTTATATTGTTAAACCTAAAATACATGGTTCACGAGAAGCAAAGTTATTCAATCGCTTACCTCATAATGTTGGAGAAACTATTTAAGTTACCTGAAAATACTATAAAAGTAGGTTTAATGGATGAAGAAAGAAGAACTTCCTGTAATTTAATGCAGTGCATAAAAGAAATTAAACATCGAATAGTTTTTATTAATACTGTGTTTTTTGGATAGAACTGGCGATGAAATCCATACGAGTATGCATCTTGGTGCAATGTTAGAAAAAGATAAAATCAAACAACAAGATTGGTTGGATGCCTATGAAAAACAAAATGTAGATATAGGTATTGCTTGTGGCTTTATGGGTAAAGCACAAATAGGAAAGGGGATGTGGGCAAAACCTGATGAGCTAAGAGAAATGATGGAAGTCAAGATAGACCAGTTAAAGTCAGGAGCAAATTGTGCTTGGGTGCCATCACCAACAGCAGCAACATTACATGCAATACATTATCACTATGTTAATGTAAAAGCAGTTCAACAAGAAAAAAATATTCAAGATAATGATTACATTTCAAAATTACTTGAGCCTCCTATCGATTTAGTGCAAATTATTACGCCAATTGATATTCAAAATGAATTAGATAATAACATCCAAGGTTATTCTCGGTTATGTAGTGCATTGGATAAATGAAGGAGTCAGGTTGTTCTAAAGTATTGGATATCAACAACGTTTATCTAATGGAGGATAGGGCAACATTAAGAATTTCAAGTCAGCACCTAGCAAATTGGTTGCTTCATGAAATATGCACAGAAGAGCAGGTACTTAATACTTTTTACAAGATGGCGAAATATGTTGATAAGCAAAATTCACTCATTAAGTCATATATAAAACTAGTAGATCAGAATCAAGGTAGTTACGCTTTTCAAGCTGCCTGCGAATTAGTTTTTAAAGGTTGTAATCACGCTAATGGTTACACAGAAGAGATATTGCATAAATACAGAAAATTAGAGAAAAACCGTGTAAATATAGAAAACTAATAATTCTTACCTGTTATTATCTTTTGAATATTAAGGAGATTAGTTTTGAGTCGTTTATGGATAAGGGCTTACCGCTCGATCAGAGAGTTCTGAAGTATACAGCTGGGGAAGACCATATTCTTGATCAAAGATTGGTCGCTTATGATGTGAGAGCAAGCATTGCTCATGCAGAAATGCTCTCAGAGGTTGGATTATTAAATCAAGAAGATTGCCAAAAGATAACAAATGGTCTGCAACAATTAGAACTTGATTACACTAATGGTAAATGGAAAATAAATCTTGAAGATGAAGATGTGCATACTGCGCTGGAGGTCAATTTAACGAAGTTAATTGGAGGTGTTGGCGAACGTATTCATCTGGGCCGATCCAGGAATGATCAGGTATTGGCTGCATTGAGATTGTATATGCTTGATGCAATTGATGAGATTGCATCGAGTACGAATATGTTATGCGTTGCCCTTGATGCACTCAAACAGCGTCAAGGTGAAGTACCTCTTCCAGGCATGACTCATATGCAACATGCCATGCCGTCTTCAGTTGCACTTTGGTGCGATGCATTTATTGAGGCATTCGAGGATGCAAAAACTGGCTTAGAGAATGCAAAAATTCGATCAAATAAAAATCCTTTAGGCACTGCCGCTGGATATGGGACTCCAAGCCTACCATTAGATAGAAATATAACCACAGAAAAACTTGGCTTTGCTGAAACCCAATTACCTGTTACTGCTGCACAGTTATCTCGCGGTAAAGCTGAAGCGCATCTTTTATTTGAATCAACGATGGTGATGCAAGATTTGGGACGACTTTCGAGTGACTTACTTCTCTACTATACACAAGAATTTAGCTATATTAATTTAGCTTCAGAGGTCACTACTGGGTCTTCAATTATGCCGCAAAAGAGAAATCCAGATGTATTGGAGCTCATAAGAGCTTCAACAGCTTCTGTGCATGCATGCTTGAGTGAATGTTTGATGGTTGTTGCGAAAATACCCTCAGGTTTTCAAAGAGATCTTCAAAAAATTAAAGCACCTTTATTTAGAGCCATTGACATTACTATTGAGAGTATTGAGGTTATGACGCACTTGATTTCTTCATTAGAATTCAAGCCTGAGAATATTAAACTTGATAAAAGTCTTTTTGCTGCTGAAGAAGCCTATAAATTGGTATTAGAAGAGGGTGTTTCGTTCAGAGAGGCTTATCGACGCATAGGTGAAAATTATAAAAAATAATAATTATTCTGATTGCGAGTCAATATCCTCATCATCGTATTCATAGACTTGTGACGCAGTGTAGGTTGCTGTAAGGGCGTCACTATAGGATATATGATCATTAATTGGAGAGCTATCACGACGTATAATTCTATAAGACAGGTAAATAGCTAAAAGCAAATGCATAACTCCAGTGAAAACGAATAATCCACTAGGATTAGTAAAAGATATTAATGTCGATGATAACATTGGTCCAAGTATTGCCCCTA
>CAXYCT010000005.1:0-51152 GCA_964275745.1 uncultured Woeseiaceae bacterium
TGGACTCTAAATCTCTATGTGCTTGGGCGGTATCTTTTAATGCATATTTTTGATTAATATTAATTTTAATGATTCCTTGAACAACTAAATCAAATAATTCTTGAGTTCCCTGCAATAGTTTTTCACGGGTATTAATAAAATCTGCCAAAATTGGTCGTGTAACGTATAAGGAATGCCTTGAGGCTAATTCCGAGGGTGCAAACGGATCCACAGGGCCCGATGCATTTCCAAAAGTTACCATAACGCCATGTGGTTTCAACGAATTAAGGGATGAAATAAAAGTATTTTTTCCAATCGAGTCGTAAACTGCTGACACTCCTTTTCCATTAGTTAATTTGAGTACTTTTTCAGCAACATCCTCATCAGCCATGATAATTTCACTACAGCCATGAGCAAGAGCAAGTTCAGCTTTTTCTGATGTGCTTACAACACCAATAATATTAGCTCCTAAGTGACTCGCCCATTGACTTGCAATTAATCCAACACCTCCAGCTGCAGCATGCAATAGAATGTCATCATTAGATTTTACTGGGTAACTTTTTCTCAGTAGATACCAGGCAGTGAGACCTTTTAACAATAAAGCAGCAGCTTGCTCAAATGAGATTCCATCAGGTATCGGTACTAATTGATTTGCATCAAAGTTTCTTTGCTCGGAGTATGAATCAGCAGGTCTTCCTGTATAAACAACTCGATCACCAACTTTTACTACCGTAACATCATCAGCAATTTCTTCTACTATTCCAGCTGCTTCACTCCCTAGTCCAGTTGGTAATGGCATAGGATAAAGTCCAGATCTATGATAAGTATCTATAAAATTTAAGCCGATCGCATTATGACGAATTCTAGCTTGACCAGATTTAAGCTCAGGTAAGTCAATTTCACAATAATTTAATACTTCGGGTCCACCATATTCATTAATTCGAATTGCGTTTGTTTTCATTATCTATCCCTTATGTTTGATCCTATATAGTTTAATTGAAATTAAAGTACAGATGTTCCTATTTTTAAAATTATTCAATTGTATCCTTTATAATTAAGAAAAAATATTTGCATGATCATCTAGCATCTGATGAGATTATAAATATTGAATCAATACTAGGATATGAAATGGGACGACTTAAGAATAAGATCGCACTAATTACTGGGGCTGCCCAAGGAATTGGATTAGCTACTGCAAAATTATTTGTACAAGAAGGTGCAAAAGTTCTCTTAACAGATATCAATATAATGAAAGCTCGTATTGAATCAAAGTCAATTAATGAAATTTATCCAGATCAAACTTACGCCTTAGAGCATGATGTGACCAATAAAAAAGATTGGAAAAACGCTATCGAATTTATAGAAAATAAACTTGGTGGGATAAATATACTGGTTAATAACGCTGGTATTGGCTCTATTGGTAATGTTGAAAATGAAAGCTTCGAACAATGGAAAAAGGTTCATTCTGTTGATCTTGATAGCATCTTCTTAGGTTGTAAATATGCAATACCTGCTATTAAAAAATATAAAAGAGGCTCTATCATAAATGTATCTTCTATTTCCGGTATAATTGCTAGCCATAATATGGCTGCTTATAATTCAGCAAAAGCTGGAGTTAGGCACCTCAGTAAATCAATAGCGCTGCATTGCGCCAAAGATAACAATAATATTCGATGTAATTCCATTCATCCTGCTTTTATTGATACCCCTATACTTGATGAATTATTTAAAAAAATTGGACACGAAGCAGCAATAAAGAAATTGTCCCGTCAAATACCTATGGGCCAAATAGGTGAGCCCAATGATGTAGCTTACGGTATTTTATATTTAGCGTCCGATGAATCAAAATTTATGACCGGAACGGAGATTATTATCGACGGAGGAATTAGTGCATCATAAGCAACTTAAAAGTTCACGGATAATAATTATCAATGATTGGTTTTTAAATTAATTAACCAATATCAATATGAAAAGAATCTGTCTTTGGTCAGGACCCAGAAATATATCTACTGCACTCATGTATAGTTTTGCTCAACGTGAAGATACTAGAGTTATAGATGAGCCATTATATGGCCATTATCTTAAGGTGACAGGAGTTCTTCACCCAGGAAGAAAGGAAGTCATTCAAACGTACAAATTGTGATGGCAATGCAGTAATGCAAGAGCTAATCAATTTGAAAGATAAAAGTTATGATGTTTTATTTATGAAGCAAATGTCTCATCATTTTCAATATTTGAAAAAAGATTTCTTAGCGAAAACAGAAAATATTTTTCTCATCCGTGACCCAAAAGAGGTGCTCTCTTCTTTGTCCATCCAATTACCAAATGCCACTGTTAGAGATACTGGGTTAGATATTCAGTGGCAACTATATCAGGAACTGAAATCCTCTGGAGAGTCGCCAATTGTGATCGATAGCCGAGATTTACTTATGGATCCTGAAACTATTTTAACTCTTTTATGCAATCATTTGAGCATAAAATTTTCAAAAAAAATGCTACAATGGAAATCTGGTCCTATAAAAGAAGATGGGATTTGGTCAAAATATTGGTATCAAACAGTACATAAATCATCAGGCTTCATTCCCTATTCAGCTAAACCAGAGCTACCAGAAACATTATTAAAACTTTATGATAATTGTCTGCCGTACTATAACAATCTTTTTAAGAATGCATTAAGAATTAAAAGGAGTTAAAAATAAATGCAAGCCCCCGACCCAAGAAATAAAAATATATTGATACATGTTGATGGTCATCTACTTCCAAGAGAAGAAGCAAAAATCTCTGTTTTTGATAGCGCCGTTCAAGGTGGGGATGCAGTATGGGAGGGATTAAGGGTCTATAAGGGGAAAATTGCTGCTCTGGATGGTCACTTAGAAAGATTGCAGAATTCAGCTAAAGTACTAGCTTTTAGAGCTATACCTTCAAATCAAGATATAAAAAATGCAATATTCAAAACACTTGAAAGCAATAATATGTGGGATGAAACACATATCCGTTTAACGTTGACTAGAGGAAAAAAAATCACCTCAGGTATGAATCCAAAACTCAACCAATCGGGATGCACTTTAATTGTTCTGGCTGAATGGAAACCACCAATTTACGGAAATACAGGAATCAGTGTTATTACTTCCTCTGTAAGAAGAAATACAGCACAGTGCTTAGATTCTAAGATTCATCACAACAATCTACTAAACAATATACTGGCAATGATTGAGGCTAATGTTGCTGGTGTTGAAAGCGCAGTTATGCTCGATATTAATGGTTTTATTTCTGAAACAAATGATACAAATATCTTTCTTGTTAAAAATAATACTCTTTATACACCTCACGGAGATAGCTGCTTACCCGGTCTAACACGGGAAATGATATTAAAAATTGCTTGTGAGAAAAAAATAGACAATCATGAGAAAAATCTCTCTATTACTGATCTCTATACAGCAGATGAAGTTTTTACTACTGGAACAATGGGAGAACTTACGCCAATTCTAATCGCAGATGGTCGTGTTATTGGTGATAACAAAGCGGGCAAAATGACAAAAAAAATGCAAACTTATCATCGAGAATATGCCTATAGAAATGGCACCGAATTACCGTTCAGTGACCCAACTAAAAGTTAAGACTTAAAGTAATTTTCAAGATAAACATTTAATGGAGGCTGGTCGACTGCTTCTATGTCCGCCTGCTTTAATAAAGATTCTTGAGCCTCTTTCTTTAGAACATCATGTTTATTGTTATTTAATGGAGTTAAAGTCGAGAAATAATTTTTTTGTTTTTCTGCTAATGAAAAGCCATATTCTGCAAAACTCAATCCTGAATTATTTATATCCTGCATCATTCTTGAAGATGGAGTGGCATCAGGATCCTCAATTAACTTAATTTGAGTATTTACTGATGTTACATAATCTGAGCATTTTTCACTTTGATCGATTAGCTTAGCAATTTTTAAAGTATTACTCATTAACTCCATCGCCCATACTTTAAGACTAATCTTCTTGCCGCCACTAAATAGCAACATACTTGGGTCGCGGCCAAAATTTGCTGTATTTGTATGATTTCTCATAGTCTCTCTATCATCAGAGAGACTCATCATTGGGCTGTCTTCGAGCATACAATAGATCAAAAAAGATTCCATAAACCTCATAGTATTCTGATTGATGCCAACCGGATCATATATATTTAGATCTAATGATCGAATCTCAATATATTCAATACCACCTCGCTCTAATGCTGTGGTCGGCCTTTCTCCAGATAGCGCTACTCTCTTTGGCCTAACAGGACTGTAATATTCATTTTCGATTTGTAATTTATTCAAAGAAAGTTGCTGATATTCACCATCACGTAATAACCCATAGTTATTGTATGTAGATTCAGGCGTGGAAATAGCATCTCTCAAATTTTTAACATACTCATCAAGGTTATTTAAAGAAATATTGATATTTGATTGTACTTCACTCGTATACCCCAAATCGCTCATCCTCAATGAAGTACCATAAGGTTGGTACAATGTGTTTTTATCGTATTCAGGGATTTCTATTAATGATTTTGGTAAAAAAGATTTACATAAAGCGGGAGATGCACCGAATAAGTATAAAATTAGCCATCCATATCTCTTAAAGTTTCTGATCATTGCCATATAACTAGACGAACGAAAATCCTCATTTGAATCCTGATTATTTTCATTCTGCTTGAAAATTGGCCAGAATTTTTCTGGGAGAGAATAATTAAAATGTATTCCAGCAATTGCTTGCATATTTCTACCGTAACGCAACCCCAGACCATTACGATAAATAGTTTTCATTCTACCTACATTAGAAGCACCATATCTTGCCAGTGGTATTTCTCGCTGCTCATCTAAAAAGCATGGCATACTTGACACCCACAAAAGCTCCTCATCTATATTCTTATAGGTAAACTGATGAATATCAGACATAAAATTTAATACATCTGTCGTGCTAGAAACAGCAGGGGTAATAAATTCCAGTAATGCTTCAGAAAAATCTGTAGTAATATATTTGCTCGTCAATGCAGATCCCAAGGCGGTGGGATGGTCCGTTGAAACCAACTTACCTAATTTATCTACTCGGAGAGACTCTTTTTCCAACCCTTTCCTGCCACCACATAAGATATCTGAGTCATCTGACTCAGATATTAATCGTAATCTTTTCTTAAATAGCGCACTCACGATCAATCATCTCCAGATGCTTATATTAATGATGAAGCATTCTAACATCATAGAATTATGAAAAAAATTAAAAAATATTACATTAACAATCAAATTGATAAGAATTAATTTAATAAAAATTATTCTTAGTGCTTCACTAGATGACTAGAAAATGATTAAATTAGAAATAAATTAATAAAAGGAAGGTAATGCTTTTAAAAATATTACCTTAAAACTATGAAACTAATTATCAAAGCAATAATCATTATAGCAACAATTCTTGCCTCTCCCGTGAATGCAGAATGCAATTATCCAACAAAAGTACAAATACCTAATGGCACAATCAATACAACTGACGAATTTGTAGCTGGCTATAACTCGGTAAAAAATTGGATGGAGAAAATGAATAACTATTTAGACTGTATTGATAAAGAAACAACAGCGTCGATAACGTTACTAAAAATAAATAAAGAACATACCAAGGAAGTTGAGCAACGAATAATAGAATTACAAGATAAAAAATACAACGCAGCCGTTGAAGATCAACAAAGAGTGGCACAACAACTTAACGAACAAGTTAGAGCTTACAAAGCAGCACAAGCAAGTAAATAATTTAAAGTTTTCTACATCATCATTTATAAATGATGATAGGCCCTGCCAGACACAAAATATCTTTTAACTCATTTTTATTATACATATTAGGACTAAACTATGAATAATCCTGTTCGAGTCACAATTACCGGTGCAGCTGGTCAAATTGGATATCAATTAGCATTTCGTATCGCTTCTGGACAGATGTTCGGTCAAAATCAACCAATAATATTGCAACTACTTGAAATTACCCCGGCCCTCAAAGCTCTGGGGGGTGTAGTTATGGAGCTTGAAGATTGTGCGTTCCCCACACTTAGCAATGTCATTGCAACTGATGATGCAAACATCGCCTTTAAAGATTCTGAATATGCCATATTAGTAGGCGCTATGCCAAGAGGCCCTGGCATGGAAAGAAATGATCTGCTTGAAGCCAATGCAAAAATCTTTACTCACCAAGGAAGAGCAATCAATGATAATGCAAGTCAACAGATTCGTGTTTTAGTAGTTGGCAATCCAGCCAATACCAATGCCTTAATTGCTAGTTCTAATGCACCTAATATTAATCCACAAAATTTTACCGCGATGACTCGATTGGATCATAATCGTGCAATGGCTCATTTAGCTAAAAAGTTAGATGTAGATAGTCAAGATATCAAGAAAATGATTATCTGGGGTAATCACTCAGCAACACAATATCCAGATATTGATCATGTCACTGTAGAAAATACATTAATAAAGGATCAAATAACTGATGATTGGCTGAAAAGTGACTTTATTCCATCTGTCCAGCAACGAGGAGCCGAAATAATAAAAGCACGTGGTGCATCTTCAGCAGCCTCTGCCGCATCAGCAGCAATTGATCACATGCATGATTGGATATTAGGGTCTGCTGAAAATAATTGGGTCAGTATGGGTGTTTTTTCTGATGGATCCTATGGTATCGAGCCTGGTATTATTTATTCATTTCCAGTTCGTTGCAGGCAAGGTAACTATGAGATCATTCAAGATCTCTCATTAAATCAGTTTAGCCAGGAACAGATGCAAATAACTGAGAATGAATTAAGGGAAGAAAGAGCAACTATCGAAGAATTACTCTAAATTAAAAGTTTTTAATCTTAATTACCAGGATATGCTAATTTTCAGTATACATAACATATATATTGCAGTTGTATTCATATACTATGAGATTAATAAAAATAATAGTATAAACTTAATTAAATATTCTTAGATGGAGAATAGCATGCCTGAAATCATTCTTGATTTATCTTGGTTAATGGCATTTGTATTTTTAGCCTTATTTACAACTTACCATAGAATCAATCTGCTGATTTCAACGATTGCATTATCAGTTCTAACTTATAGTTATACTTTTTTTGGAGATGGAGGCCTATTATGGAATTCCTTGCTCTGGATTATAGTTGGAATTTTAATTGCTCTAAACATTATCCCATTAAGACGCTCAAAACTAACTAGACCATTAATAAACATATACCGGAAAATGGTCCCTAAGATGTCCAGCACTGAGAAGGAAGCTTTAGAGGCAGGCAATGTTTGGTGGGACGGTGAATTATTTTCGGGTATGCCAAACTGGGAAATATTAATGTCAATGCCTCCGCCTAAATTATCGGCAGAAGAGCAATCATTTCTGGATGGGCCATGCAATGAACTATGCATGATGCTTGATGACTGGGAGGTGTCACACGAATTAGGGGATCTTCCCGAAAGAATCTGGGATTACATAAAAACTCATAAATTCTTTGCCATGATTATACCAAAAGAATTCGGTGGACTTGAGTTCTCATCCTACGCAAATGCGATGGTAATTACTAAATTAGCCAGTAGGAGTGCTGTTGCATCTTCAACAGTAGGTGTACCTAATTCACTTGGGCCAGCAGAATTGCTCCTGCATTACGGAACTGATGAACAAAAAAATCGTTATCTTCCAGGACTTGCCTCTGGAGAAGAAATTCCTTGTTTTGCATTAACATCGACCGAAGCTGGCTCAGATGCTTCAGCTTTGATTGATTCTGGGGTTATCTGTAATGGAGAATGGAAAGGTAAGGAAACGATTGGCATTCGTTTGAACTGGAATAAAAGATATATAACGCTAGCCCCAGTTGCAACTGTTCTTGGTTTAGCCTTCAAACTTTACGATCCAGAACATTTAATCGGTGAAAAGGACGAATATGGAATTACAGCTGCTCTAATTCCAACTGACACAGAAGGTGTTACAGTTGGTCGTCGACATTATCCAATGAATGTTCCGTTTCAAAATGGACCTACCAGTGGTGAAAATGTTTTTCTACCGCTTGATTGTATTATTGGTGGCCAAGAAATGGCAGGGAAAGGTTGGAAAATGTTAGTTGAGCTATTATCTGTTGGACGAGCTATAACACTTCCATCAAGTGCAGCAGGGGGTGGTCAAGCAGCTGCTTATGCTTCTGGCGCTTACACCCAGATCAGAAAACAGTTTAATCTTCCGATATCTCAATTTGATGGTATTAAAGAGGCTCTGGCAAGGATCGCGGGTAATACATATATAATGAATGCAGCAATATCGATTACCTCTGGTGCAATAGATCAGGGCGAAAAACCCGCTGTACCCTCCGCTATTCTGAAGTATCACTGTACTGAATTGGGACGTAAAGTCGCAAATGATGCCATGGATGTTCATGGTGGAAAAGCTGTAATGATGGGACCAAAGAATTATATGGGTCGAAGTTTCATGGCGACACCTATTGCCATTACTGTTGAAGGCGCCAATATTCTTACTAGAAGCTTAATTGTATTTGGACAAGGGGCAATAAGATGTCATCCATTTGTTTTACAGGAGCTGCAAGCTGCTGCTGAAGAAGACAAGAAATTAGGTTTGATAAATTTTGATAAAGCATTATTTTCTCATATTGGTTATGCCATCAGCAATTTATCACGATCAGTTATTCTTGCAATAACAAATGCTCGTTATAGCGCAAGCCCAGTCAATACGAACACAAAGCGCTACTATCAGCATATTAATAGATATAGTGCTGCTTTTGCTGTAGCTTCAGATTTTGCAATGCTTTCATTGGGCGGTGAACTAAAAAAGAAAGAATTACTCTCAGCAAGATTGGGAGATGTGTTGAGCTCCATATACCTTGCTTCAACTGTTCTTAAGCATTACGAAAATCAAGGATGTAAACCGGAAGATTTACCATTAGTCCAATGGTCGGTAAGAACTCTAATGTATGAAGCGCAGGAAAAACTCCATAGTTTCTTAAAGAACTTACCAAATAAAACGCTCGCTTTTTTTCTTCGCTGCTATATTTTCCCAAGGGGTCGTTCTTACTCACCACCGCCAGATGAATTGACCAAAAAAGTATCTCATATCATTACATCTACGGGAGAAGCTAGGGAACGTTTGAGTGAATTTGCATACACCACTATTGAGCCTGGAAACCCTCTTGGTTTGCTTCAGGAAGCTCTTTTGTTATCTGAAAAAACTGCCTTGATTGAGGCTAAAATTCATCAAGCCAAAAAAGATGGTTTAATAAAAAGTGATTATCTAGGTTATCAAATCGAAGAAGCAGAAACACAAAAATTACTTACCTCAAAAGAAATAAATCAATTAAGAATGCTGCACCAAAAAGTATCTGATTTATTATCGGTAGATGATTTTCATACCAATGAAATTGGCCGTCAAAATTTAGACTAAAAATATATAATCTATCAGAATCATCTACCTAAAATGGAGACTAAAATTGATAATAAGAAAATATTCAACCCTTCTCGCTAGCCTCTTCGTATTCGCAGCTTGCACTCAAGATAAAGAAAGTCCTCAAATATCTATTGTCGAGGAAGTACCTACCTCAGCCCCAATGATAAAAAGAAATAAAGCACCAGAAAACGCGAATGTTTATTTTATTAGCCCAAAAGCAAACGCAATAGTCACTAATCCAGTAGAGGTAAAATTTGGGGTAACAAATATGGAGATTGTCCCATCAGGACAAAACTCGCCCATGACAGGGCATCACCACATTATAATAGATGCGGACCTTCCCAATATGAGTTTTCCAATTCCAGCTAATGAAAATTATGTTCATTTTGGAGATGGGAGCACTGAAACCATATTAAATCTAAGTCAAGGTGAACATTCATTGCAGTTGATTCTTGGTGATTATCTTCATGTCCCTCACACTCCTGCTGTTTATTCAGAAAAAATTACCATCACTGTTGAATAAATTACAATGAAGAAGCTTGAAACACCAATTGGAATAAGCGGAATTGCTGCATTTATCCCGCCTTATAGAGTTTGGCTAAATGATTGGTGTGAATGGACGGGTAATCAGTGGCCTAAAATAAGGGAAGTTGTTGGTCGCAGTTTTAGATTAAGGGGCAGCCAGCAAAGTGTATACACGATGGCAGCGACTGCAGTTATTAGATTGATTGATCAATATGATATAGATCCAAGTCGTATAAAATTTCTTGCCTTAGGGACCGAATCCAGTACTGATAATTCGGCTGGAGCCATTATTATTAAGGGCATGATAAACGAAGCGCTTGTATCCCAAAATAAACAACCACTATCACGCAGTTGTGAAGTACCAGAGTTTAAGCATGCATGCTTAGGAGGTGTCTATGCTATGAAGGGAGCAGTCAGACACATAGCATTGGATGGTGCGGGTGATCAAGCAATCGTAGTATGTGCAGATATTGCAGAATACCCCTTAGGAAGTAGCGGTGAACCAACTCAAGGTGCTGGTGCAGTAGCAATGCTTGTTGAGGAAAATCCAAAACTCCTAGAAATCGATATTATGAATTCAGGATCAGCTTCTGACTATAGAATTCTAGATTTTAGAAAACCTATGATTCGTTTTTGCAGTCAAGAAAGAAAACTCCATCAACAAGTTCAAGACTTTCCTGTCTTTAATGGAAAATATTCAACAACATGCTACTTAGATGAAACATTGCATGCCCTAGATGACATGTATAACAAAAGAAAACTAAATCCGATTAAGTATCTACGCTCTCTTCAAACTGTGTTTATGCACAGGCCTTACAGAAAAATGCCAGAAACTGGTCTTGCCATCGCTTATCTCTTTGCGCTCTCCACGGGTGATTCCGATGATCGAGCTGAACTCACATCATATTGTTATGAAGCAGGAATTGATCCCGTTAAAGTCATAAATGAAATGCAAGAATACTCACCAGATATAAAAAATCTAGCCAATCCAACAGATCTTAATAATGAAGCCTTCCCAATGACAATGGCCATATTTAAAATATTCAGAGCCTCAAGACATTATCGTAGGGAAGTTTTAGATAAGATGGCTCTAGGAAGTGATACGATGTTAGATCTTGGTAATCTTTATACAGCTGCTTTACCAGCATGGATAGCAGCTGGTATAGAACAAGCATTAATAGAGAATATAGATCTCACTGGTACTGAAATTCTCACTCTTGGATATGGCAGTGGCGATGCCGCAGAAGTAATACCTTTTAAAGTCTGTAAAGGATGGAAAGACGCTGCAAAAAACATTCAATTTTCTAAAGCTATGTCATTCACAATAGATATTAATAAAGAGCAATATATTGATCTTCATAACGGGAAGTCCCTAGAAAGATTAAATTATGAATTAAAGAACGAATTTATTATTGAGCGTGTAGGCAATTCAGCACAAAAAAATTATCAGGATATAGGTATCGAGTATCATCGATATATTAAATAATTGAATAATTTTTATGGGCTTGTCTTTAATAGCTCACTATGATCTGAATTAATTCGCTCCCACTCCATAATGAACCATGGAGTATAAATACCCTCTCTCTTTAACAAGGTCGTTATATCTTTTGAATTTAAAAACTTAAAGTCTGCAATTTCATTCAGATTAATTTCTATCTTTTGGTCTATTTTGCCAATAAAAACATGACATAGTTCATTTTCAGAACCAACATCTTTATATTTAGCTGTATATGAAAATTTATAAATATATTCTAAATCAACAGCTTCAATACCCAATTCATCAAGCAATCTTCTATTCACAGCTTCAGTTATATTTTCACCCTCTCGTGGATGACTGCAACAACTGTTTGACCAAAATAAAGGCCATAATTTCTTTAATGCACTTCTTTGCTGTATCAGAAGTTCTCCTTTTGCATTGAATAAAAAAACCGAAAAAGCACGATGTAATCTTCCTTCACCTTGATGACAATCAATCTTACTCATTGTACCAATTTCATTATCAAGTGAATCAACGAGTATTAATCTCTCGCTATCAAACGAAACTATATTTTTATTTAATTTATGCATTTATTTAGGCCATCAAGATGAATTTATTGAAATAATTTTATAACCTGCTAACTCAAAAGTCTTTGCTATTTCTTCTTCTTTTCCTGGACAGAGGATAACGATTGATCCTCCACCACCGGAACCAGTGATCTTTGCCCCCAGCGCACCCTCTGATCTGGCTAAATTTACCATTTTCTCAAGCTCTGAATTTGATACTCCTATGGCGTTAAGCAACCCATGTGCCACATTCATTAATATTCCAAGCTCATCAAAATTACGATCTTTTATTGCAGCTAAACCCTTCGTTGACAACTTTCCAAGCTGCATAAATATATCTGTATAAATATTTTTATTTTTTTCATACCTTGAACAAACTTCATTGATTACATCGATAGTTTTTGATGATTTATTGCTTACTGCAATAATTATAGGAAGAGATTTAATATCATCAAAATCAATATTTTTAACGCCATCTTTTCTATTATATAAAATTGGTTGAGCATAGCAGGCAACCGTATTATCAATACCAGAGGGATTTCCATGAGACAATGTTTCACACTCATACGCAATATCATTAATCTCCTTATCCGTTGATGTTAGATTAAATAAATCAATTAATCCTCTTATTAAAGCGACAGCATATGAAGCTGATGCTCCTAATCCCATGGAGAGAGGTATGCGAGAAAAGATTTTGATCTTATATTTCCCTCGATCTATTTTTAGTAAATCGGATATCATTTCTATCATTCGAACCAGATATGTATATTCATCAGAATTATTATCAAAAAAACTATTTGAGTTTCCATTAATAATAAATTGATAATCTCCTTCTATTTCTTGCAGCTCAACTTTAACGGCCTTTTCAATAGGAATGGCTATTGCATAATGATCATAAACAACAGCATGTTCTCCAAATAATATTATTTTTCCTGCAGAAAAACCAAATCCTATTGGTCCAGTATCATCCTGAGAATCATCAGGCATAGTCTCTTTTAGCTTTATCGAGTCAAAAATCTCTTGAGCCTTCCATGCTTTAATTTCATTACTTAAAATTAAAGCATCCAAAACTTTAGAAAAGTATCTCTCAGGAACATTAATACTCATCACCACACTTTTTGCGTGTAATTTCATATGGCCTTTTTGAATACCATAAGTTGTTAAAGCCCTTAATGCAGCTAAATTTTGTGCTAGACCTACGGAGCCCATAATTATTGCTAACTCATTTGAATTTTTGGCAGCTGTTATCTTTAATCCTAACTGAGCGCCTGGATTTGCCTTCAAAGAACTGCCAACAATACCAACTTTAATCGGCATTTTTAGCTCGCCAACCAGATCACCATCAGCATCAACAAACCACTTTGTCAGTGATCTATATCTACCATCTTGACAAGCATAAGCATGGGCCGCTGCTTCAATTGAGCGCCAATCGTTCCCAGTAGCAATCGCAACAGCATCAATTCCATTCATAATGCCTTTGTTATGTGTTGTTGCACGATATGGATCAGAATCAGCAAAATCAGTCGCATTTATTATGCCATCACGAACCTCTGGGCCATCATAATCGTCTTTAGTCAAATATTGGTGAGGTATTTTCACTTTAATATTAATCAGAGATCGATCAGTCAAATTGGACAATATTTTCAAACCAACTCTGCAACTGGTTAATTCTGATAAATCATCTGCCAGAGACTCACAAATTGTATTTACCAAATTAGCTCCCATTGCATCTTTAGTGTCTATCAACAGATGTAATACAACTATTTGCTTACTTTTTTGCTTTACTATTCGAATCTCAATATCTTTAACACCACCTCTTCTTTTAATTAAATTTGGTTGAGATAAATTTGCTGAATGAATTAATATTTTTTTGTTCTGCTCAAGAATGCCAACCGTATCTGCTATATTTTTAACATCAAGAAGCTGGATTTGCCCAATCAATAGAGACTCATGAATGGATGCAATAAATCCTCCTGACTTTCTAATAATCTTGGCAGCACTACTAACACCAGCAACTATGGATGGCTCTTCTACTACCATTGGCACTAAATAATCTTGATCATTAATTAAAAAATTAGTAGCTATTGAGAGGGGTAACCCAAAAACACCTATTACATTTTCACTCATATTATCAGCAGTATGAGTCAGAATTACTTGATTTCCTGATTTGAGCAGTTGAGATTCCTCAGAAGTTAATATATCAAGATTAGATAGCACCTCAATCCTTTCGGCAATCGTCATTTTATAAAAGCCAGTTATATCTGATTTATTCATGATCAAACCTCACGATTGAAGCCTACTTTATCTAACCCTAGGCACAATGGTACAAAACCCTTTTGTTTTGCTAATTCTTTAAACTCATTCAATAATTTATCAGATGAAGAAATACAAATACCAATGTCACCACCTGCACCACAGGGTTTGTAGACTAAATCGCTATTTTTCTTTGCTAAATCTAACAGCATATTATGCTTATTCCCAAAGATATTTAAATCATATTCAAT
Source organism: uncultured Woeseiaceae bacterium (assembly GCA_964275745.1). GTDB lineage: Bacteria > Pseudomonadota > Gammaproteobacteria > Steroidobacterales > Woeseiaceae > SP4260. The sequence continues at coordinate 14,498 of CAXYCT010000005.1, forward strand.
ACTAAATTCCATCAAAGCATTGGTATATTCATCGAGACAACTCAAGAATAGTTTGCTTGTGCCCCGCTCCCATATTGAAGCAAATTGTAAGGCTTTTTTGTTTAGATTTGAAAAACTTTGTTTTGAGAATGTTGTAATTTTAGACAATTGCCTAGGAGTACTAACCGGTATGCCACTCCAAAAAATTTTAAATTTTAAATTATCTGGAAAGTTCAAAGAAGTTGTAACTTTATCTTTACTACGAAAGTATTTAATAATTCCACCTTCTATTGAGGTGGCAATATCCACACCACTGCCATTAGCATCTTGAAACTCTTGGTGAGTTTTTAATGCCAACTCTTTTACTCCAATTGATAATTTGAAAGTGTCAATAAAAACACTAGCCATAGAAACCGTGAGTGCTGCGCTAGAACCTATACCATATTTAAGCCCAGTAATTTCATCATAAAAACCACTGGTATCTAAGACGAATTGATAAAAAGCAGTAGGAACAATATTTATTTGTCGCCAAAAACACCCAAAAAATAATCTAATAGAATTATCATCCAATTCAGCATCTAACCATTCTATTTTTCCCTTGTCATTTACAATAAATGATAGTTCTCTATCTTTAAAACCCATAGTTTTTAAGATATGCCTTTTCTGACCATGCTCCGTGATAGAAGCAATTGCTCGTTTATTAATAGCCATTGAAATTGCAGGAGCTTCAGCTAATACTGCAAATTCACCGGCAATAATAATTTTACCTGGCGCGCTTGCCTTAAAAGTTTTCATAATTGGGTACTAGAAGTAGGAGCTTCCCCCAGACTTGATTTCATTATAGATTCTACACCATCTATTTCTGCCAATCTTTTTATGATTCTTGTTTCATTCTCAGGCAGACATACCGCTTTTATTTGTGGTCCAGCATCCATTGTAAAAAAAACAGGTTCACCACTTTGCTGTAAATCTCGAATAGCATGCATACAGTTAAGAGTTGCAGCATTCCAATAGACAACAGAGGGCTTAGTAGTCCACATAACAGAATGCATTTTCAAGCAATTATGCTCAGAAACCGCCGCTAATTTTGCAAAATCTTTCTCTTTTACAGCTAATCTTGCTTCATTCATATCTGGAGATTGATTTTCAATCCAAGCTGAATAAAAAGGAGAAGAATGCGAACTTAAATTCATTGCCTTTGATGATGAAATACTTTTTTTATTTTTATCAGTGATAGCAATCACCACACTCAATGGCCATCGTGTAACATTTGATAATTGTTTTATTTTAATAGTATTCGATATATTTTTAAGTTCTACGATACCACCCAATAAAGATCTTGCTGCGGAACCTGAAATATTTCCTGCTTGCGAAGCGAATAGCTGAGTGTCTGATTTTTTATTCATCACTGCATTTGCAGCAACAACTAAGGCAGAAAATGAGGAGGAGGAGGATGCCAGTCCAGCTGAAATAGGAAAATTACATTCACTAATGATCTTAGCGAATTTTCGATTTTTACCCATAACAAGATCCAAACATTGGCTAACACGTGATAAATTTGACTCATTATTGACACCATTTATGATTAATTCATCACATTCAAGCTGATTGGATAAATCAATCCTCATTTTCGTCCACAAACCCCCTAACGTAAGAGAAAGAGAGTCGACGGCAGGTAAATTTTTTGCAGTATCCCGCTTACCCCAATATTTAATTAATGCAATGTTAGGATGTGATTGTGCCATTGCTTGCATAATAGTTTCCAATATTAAAAATATTTAACTTAAATTAAATTATACGTGTATTTTAATATAACTATTTGTGTCATTTTATATCGATATTGTGTTTATATATCTTCTTAATTACATTATCACACCTTACTCAGAGACTTAATATGTCAATGAATACGCCCAACGAAATTAAAAAATATCAAAAACGTATAAACTCATTGTTAGATAGAGCTGTCCCTCCGTCTAATAATAATGCCAGACTGAATGATGCAATGCGTTATGCTGTTATAAGTGGTGGTAAACGTATTCGGCCACTGCTCATCTATAGTTCTGGGTTATGCTTTGATATCCAATTAAATAAGCTTGACATACCTGCGGTCTCAATTGAGCTCTTACATGCATTTTCTCTAGTGCATGATGATCTTCCATCAATGGATGACGATGATTTAAGAAGAGGTTTACCAACTACGCATAAAAAATTCTCAGAAGCAACGGCTATCCTTGCTGCTGATGCCCTTCAAACACTTTCATTTGAATTAATAGCTAACTCTGAATCCTTGGATGATTATGAAAAAATAAAGTTAGTTTCATTAATCGCAAAAGCATGTGGTTCTTCGGGTATGACAGGTGGCCAATCCATTGATTTGGCATCTGAAGGAAAAACTCTGAGCAAATCAGAGCTTCATGAAATGCATGCTATGAAAACAGGAGCATTAATTCATGCCTCAATCATGGCGCCATTCTGTATGATGAATAACCCTAATCAAGATATCCAAACAATGATGAGTGAATTTGCTTGGACTTTAGGCCTTGCATTCCAGATTCGAGACGATTTATTAGACATAGAACAGCCATCTGAAGTACTAGGTAAAACAGCTAATTCAGATATTAAAAACAATAAAGCTACTTGGCCCGCGATCTTCGGCGTAAAAGAGTCTCATAGTTACTGTGATAAATTATTAAAAAAATGTATACAGCATCTAGAATATTTTGATCATAAGGCAGATACTCTCCGATGGCTTACTAACTATCTAATAAACAGAAAGCACTAAAGGCTTAAAAGTTAACAATCATGTATGAACAATATTTTGGCTTAAACTCTAAACCATTTACGATAACTCCTGATCCGCGTTACTTATTTATGAGTGATCGACATACCGAAGGTTTGGCTCATTTACTTTATGGAGTAACTGACAGTGGAGGCTTTATTCAGTTAACGGGTGAAGTTGGTACGGGGAAAACAACATTGATTCGAGCTTTATTAGAGCACCTTCCAAAAAAAATTGAAATTGCATTAATCATGCATACTCAAATATCTGCTAGAGAATTTCTTATTGAGATTTGCAATGAACTTAAGGTCAAAATAATAGGTACGAGTATTATTGATATTGTCAATTCACTAAACCAGTATTTGCTAGAGCAATATTCAAAGGGAAGGCGTGTTATTTTACTGGTTGATGAGGCTCAAAACTTATCAACTGATGTATTAGAGCAACTCCGACTGCTAACAAATCTGGAAACTGCACAAAAAAAATTATTACAAATAATATTAATTGGGCAGCCAGAGTTAAGAGATGTACTAGCAAAGAATAATTTAAACAATTTAGCGCAAAGAATTACTGCAAGATATCATTTAAAACCATTATCTTGTTTAGAAACTGATCTATACATAGATCACAGATTAAAGATTTCTGGAGCAACAACATCGATCTTTAGCAAGAAAGCAAAAAAAGAAGTCTTCAAATTCTCTTCAGGGATTCCTCGGATAATTAATGTTATCTGTGACCGAGCCCTGCTTGGAGCTTATGGCGCTGGATCAATCGAAATCAACAGAGAGATAATAGTAAAGGCTAATAAAGAAATTCAAGGAGACACAACTCCAATACAAAAAAAACGATGGCCTTTGTTTTTATTTTTAACATTAATGTTATCTTTAATTATTACTCTCACTAAATATGGCTATCTAGATATAGACTTAGTTAATAATATGAAAAATCATATTTTCAAATAGTGAGTTAAAATGTCCTTTATTTTAGATGCATTAAAAAAATCTGAGCGTGAGCGGCAAAAAAAAAGTTCGCCAAAAATATCCAGTGTCCTATTGGAGCAGGAAAAATTTACCCGACCTAAGTGGTATCGATTGACAGTATTTTCGCTTTTAATAGTTATAGGCATACTTCTTATTGGATTAATTTTTCCCAGTACATTAAAAATGATCAATGATAAACAGCCAAATAATAGTAAATTGACCCAAGAAATAAAAGTAACTCCTTTTGTAGAAACAAAAATTCAAGATATAGCTCAAGAAGAAATCATCCCAAAAATAAGTGATAATGACGCGTCTGAAATATTTGATATTAATATTGCAAACTCAAAATATAATTTATTTCTACCTGAATTACATATTGATATTCATGTTTATAGTGAAATTCCTTCCGAACGGTTTGTATTTATTAATATGAAAAAATATATTGAAGGAGATCTTTTAATCGCAGGTCTGATTCTTGAGACTATAACTATAGAAGGCGCTATCCTCAGTTCAAATAATATTCATTTTCTATTACCTAAAAATTGAATTATTAAATAATTATGCAAAATACTTCTCTTTCCTACATAAATGGCGATATATTTGCAGATGCATTGCGATCTGGTATTTATAAAGTTATTAAATCTCAGGAAAATTTAAATTCGATAAATGTTTTCCCAGTTGCTGATGCCGATACAGGAACAAATCTTTGCCTTTCTCTTGGCCCACTAATTAAAGTCATTGAGAACAAGAAAAATCATCACTTAGGGACTCTACTTATTGAACTAGCGGACAAACTGCTCGATAGCTCAAGAGGTAATTCAGGCAGTATTATTGCTCAATTTTTTCAAGGAATTAGTGAGTACTCAGGCAACAAGAGTAAAATTTCTCCATTAGATTTCTCAAAATCAATAAAACTAGGAAGTAATTATGCCAATGATGCCTTATCGGAACCGATTGAGGGGACTATTATTACTGTTATATCTTCATTTGGAGAAGCAATTTCAAATGAAATAAAAGAAAATCCGAATACTGATTTTATTTCAATGTTTCGTGTAGCGCTTCCATTATTGAAAATAGCTGTTGTTAACACGAAAAATCAATTAGATGTCCTTAAAAAAGCTAATGTAGAAGATGCTGGAGCTAGAGGTTTCTATCTTCTTATGAAGGGCTTTATTAATAAAATAGTTCTAAATGAAAATGAATCGAAACCAGAGATATCGGTTAATTCATACATCGAAACTGATAACCATTTTAATGAAACAGCAAGTCCGACAGGTTTCCAGTATTGCACAGAATGTATCATTAATGGCATAGATATTGATAGAAGACTATTAAGAGAGTCTCTTTCTAAGCATGGTGACTCTATTGTAATTGCTGGTACAAAACAAAAAGCAAAGATTCATATACATACTGATCAACCCAATACTATATTCAATGTTGCAAAAAAATATGGTGATGTAACTTCAGAAAAAGCTGATGATATGCATCTTCAGCATAAGATCATGAGAAAAGATGCCAGTAAATTTGCTGTTATTACTGATTCTGCAGCAGATATACATGATGAGGATCTTGAAAATCTAGATATTCATATTATTCCAATTCGAATCCAATTTGGTGAAAAGGGATACTTAGATAAAGTAACGATCACTCCTAATGAATTCTTTGAAGAGCTTAATTCAAACCTTATTCATCCAACGACATCTCAACCATCAATGGGTGACTTTAGAAGGCAATATCAATATTTGGCTAGTCATTTTGATGATGTTATTTCAATAAATATCACCAACAAAATTAGCGGCACATATGATGCTGCTCTACTTGCCTCAAAAAAAATTACAGCTTCTGGAAAAATACATGTTTTTAACTCTCTGAACGCGTCTATAGGACAAGGCCAAATTGCAATTATAGCTGCTCAATGTGCAAAAGCAGGAATGAGTATTTCTGAAACACTAACCGCCCTAAAAAAAATAAGAAGTAATACCAAAACATATGCCATGATCCCAGATTTAAAATACGCAGTTAGAGGTGGTCGCGTCCCAAATTCAATAAAATTAGTTGCAGAAATAATGAGACTGACACCAATTTTACAAACTAGTTCAAATGGAAATCTTAAAACAAATAATTTCTTATTTGGGAGAAAAAATGTATTAAGAAAATTCTCAAAATTTATAAGTAAGCATCACGACAACGATGAAATTATTATATCAATTGGCCATGCTTGTTCTCTGGAAAATGCAAAGCTATTAAAATCTTACCTTATGCTTGACCTACCAAAAACAACAGAATGTAAAATAACAGAACTAGGTTCTGCGATTGGAGTTCATGGTGGACCAGGTGCAATTGTTGTTGGGGTTCAGTCTCAGAATTACTAAATGAGTAATTTCTAGTCTCTTATACCCACACCACGCTTCAACAATACGAAACTGAGCGAGAATAAAATAATAATAAACGTGCAAACTACTAGATAAGCATATTTAATTTCTATATCTGAGGTGCCTAGAATTCCATAACGAAAAGCATTTACCATATATAAAATGGGATTAAATTTACTTGCATATTGCCAAAATTCAGGGAGTAGATTAATAGAATAAAATACTCCACCAAGGTAAGTCAGGGGAGTAATAACAAATGTTGGAATAATTGCTATATCATCAAATTTTTGAGCATACAAAGCATTAATAAATCCCGCTAATGAAAATACTACCGAAGATAAAAAAACCATTGAGAATGTTATAAGTGGATATTTTAATTCCAGCTTTGTAAAGCTTAGGGCTATTATTGTTACCATCGCACCCACTAATAATCCTCGTAAAACTCCGCCTGCTATATGCCCCAGAATAATCGCCGAATTGGACATCGGTGAAACCAGCATTTCTTCTATATGCCCACCAAATTTTGCGCCAAAGAACGAAGAAACTACATTTCCATAAGAATTTGTAATAACTGACATCATGATTATGCCAGGGGCAATAAATTGCATATAACTATAACCACCCATACTACCAACACGAGACCCTATCAGATTGCCAAAAATCACAAAATATAACGTCATAGTTATTGCTGGTGGCACAATCGTTTGAATCCATATTCGCAGGACACGAATTACTTCTTTTCTGACAATTGTATAAAAAGCTACCAAATTAAGATTAAGATTCACGTTATAAATTTCCCTTTGAGGTATCATTTTTTGAATCCACAAGCCTCATGAATAATTCTTCAAGTCGATTAGATTTATTCCGAAGGCTTGAAACCTTAATTTTTTCTTTATTAAGCAATTCAAATAGATCATTTATATTGTGGCCTTCATCTACTAGAACCTCTAACTGGTTATTACCAATTAATGTATAACTGAATTCTTTCAAATTAGGCTCTTTTGTTAGATCATCCTTTAAATTCAATACAAAAGTTTCTTGTTTTAGCTGTTTTAATAGATCGATCATACGAGTATCTTCTATAATTAAACCTTCATCGATTATCGCTACATTTCGACATAAATTTTCAGCCTCTTCAAGATAATGAGTAGTAAGAATAATAGTTGTGCCATTAGCGTTAGTATCTTTTAGGAATTTCCACATTGAGCGTCTGATTTCTATATCTACACCTGCAGTTGGTTCGTCTAATATTAATAATTCTGGTTCATGAATTAATGCTCTCGCTATCATTAATCTTCTTTTCATACCGCCAGACAAATTTCTAGAGATATCGTCTTTTTTATCCCACAATTTTAATTCGCCAAGATATTTCTTAGCTCTTTGGAGGGCGATACTTCTCTTAATTCCATAAAAACCAGCTTGATTTACTAAAATATTTAATGGTGTATCAAATGTATTAAAATTGACCTCTTGAGGCACCATACCAATATTCAATTTAGCTTCCTCAGGGTGAGTAGCTAAGTTATAACCAAAAACCTCAATACTTCCTGAGCTTTTTTCAACCAAAGAACACACAATACGAATTGCTGTCGTTTTACCTGCTCCATTTGGCCCCAAAAGAGAATAAAATCCACCGGCATTTACTTCTAAATCAATACCTTTTAAAGCCAAGAACCCATTTTTATAGGTTTTTGTTAGATTTTTTATTGAAAGGGCCGTCATATTTCTATTATCGCATATAGCTCTAATATTATGGTATTTCTTTAATACCAATATTAGGATTTTATTACCTCACTTTAATGAAAAAAAATCATTAATGTATGAATATTAAGTATGCATTGAATTACAAGTAATGAATTAAAATATTTATACAGCATGCCTATAAACAAAAATTTAAGTTAAGATACTATAAATGTTAACCAACACTTCTAATAAAAAAATATCCATCAAAGCCAAAGAAAAAAAGACTAAAACTCATATATTTTCTGGCAAGTCCTCTCATCTAAATTCATATGAAGCAAAAATTAGTAAAATAGAAAATTCATGTGATATAAATCATCGTTTTATTTTTATGCATAATGGACAGTGTTTAGCTTCTGTGAATTCTGAAGTCATTTTATTCTTTAAAGCGACCGATATAAAAAATAAAATCAATAGTAATAATTATATTTTTCTTGGTGAGTTTAATAATAATTTAATTTTTACTTATGAATTAAATAGAAAAGAATTGGCCTCATTAGAAAAAACTGGTAATTTTTTTGATCTAAGAGTTTTGGCAGTCAATCTCTCTATCATAGAGTCAAATTTTGCTGCAAAAGCAACAATATTAATAGATTGGCATAAAAATAATGGATTTTGTTCAAAATGTGCCTCAAAAATGAGACAAAATCTTCACGGTCAAGCGAGGAAATGCATTAACAACAAATGTGAATATCAAATATTTCCTAAATTGAATCCCGCGATCATAGTTTTAGTAACGAACCGAAGTCATTGTTTGCTTGGCCGTCAAAAAAACTGGCCTCATAAACAATTCTCGACTATTGCAGGATTTGTAGAGCCTGCTGAAAGCCTAGAGGATACAGTAGAAAGAGAAGTTTTTGAGGAAACAAATATTAAGGTTAATAGCATTAGATACCATAGCTCACAACCATGGCCATTCCCCTCTTCCTTAATGCTTGGTTTCACCGCGGTGGCAATTTCAAATACAATTAAATTAAATGATAATGAGTTAGAAGAAGCTGGTTGGTTTTCCAGAGAAGATTTATCATCTGGACTAATTAGATTACCTCCAACATTATCCATCTCACGCGCTCTTATTAATGGATGGATAAAGGGTGAGTACTAAATGATCAAAAAGAGGTTTACGACATTAAGATTTTTGATATCCACAAGCCTATATCTTTAATCTCATCTTGGCAGACTGCATGATCCATTGGGTACTCATTCCACAAAACTGAATATTTCATTTCCTCGAGCATTATTCGTGTTTGAACTCCTAAATTAAACTGAATAACCGGATCATATTGCCCGTGTGCTAAAAATATTGGTAATTCTCTGGATTGTGATTTTTCGTTCTCAATAACGTCATTTTTAAGTGTAAATTCTAGTGGTAGATATGTCGATAATGCCAGCAGCCCTCCGAGTCTTTGTGGGCACCTCAAAGCTGAATGCAAAGCAATAGCTCCACCTTGAGAGAAGCCAGCAATAATGATTCTTTCTGATTCAATTCCTCTTTTATTTTCTTTTTCTATTAAAGACTCTACCATTAAAGCACTCTGTCTAATGCCGTCCTCATCTTGAACTCCAGTTCTATCAAGACTCATAATGTCATACCATGCACGCATAGTCATATCGTTATTGATCGTAATAGATCGAAACGGGGCATGAGGAAAAATAAAACGCAGGCCAAGATCAACTGGTATTTTTAATTGGGGTACAATTGGCTCGAAATCACTCCCATCCGCACCAAGTCCATGCAGCCAGATAACAGTTGCAGTTGGGATTCCATTGATTTCTTTTTCTATAACCTCACTATTTTTCAATTTTGAATATCCTTAAAGAGAAAGCTAAATTATTAATAATAAATTATTATCTATTATAAGAGTATGAAATCAAAACTTAGGTGATAATTAATATATCATTGATAAAAAAGTGAAGGTAAATTAGAAATAAATGAGCGATAAAATATTTAGGTATAGTCTTATAAGCTTCTCTTTAATCCTGCTTCTGTTATCTGGTTGTGGACAAAAAGGGCCTTTGCTATTACCAGATGAAAAACCAGCTATTAATCTTATAGCTTATTAAAAATAATCATATTGAAATTAAATATAAATGTGGTAAATAAATATGAGTAAAGGCAAACTTATTTTAGTTGATGGTTCTTCATATCTATATCGTGCCTTTCATGCTCTCCCTCCTCTTACTAACTCCAAAGGTCATCCAACTGGTGCAATATATGGCGTCATAAATATGATTAATAAATTACTGCATGATCAAGGAACTAATCATTTTGTAGTAATTTTTGATGCGCCAGGGAAAACCTTTAGAAATGATTTATATTCTGAGTATAAAGCTAATAGAGCATCTATGCCTGATGATCTTAGGCCACAAATAGAACCCATTCATGAGATCATAAAAGCAATGGGACTCCCTCTTATTATGATAAAAAATGTTGAAGCTGATGATGTTATAGGAACATTGAGCAAGGAAGCTGCGATAAAGAATATGGACGTAATTATCTCCACAGGAGATAAAGATATGGCGCAGCTAGTTGATCAGAATATCACTCTAATAAACACTATGAATGATGAAATTTTAGATCGAGATGGTGTTAAACAAAAATTTGATGTTTATCCAGAACAAGTAATAGATTACCTAACTCTTATGGGGGATAAGGCAGATAATATTCCAGGAATACCTGGTGTTGGGGCAAAGACAGCCAGCAAATGGCTTAATAAATATCTAACCTTAGAAAATCTGATTAATAATTCAGATGAAATAACCGGTAAAATTGGTGAAAAATTACGAGCCAATTTAAGTCTTCTTCCATTATCAAAGAAATTAGTAACAATAGATCAAAATTTAGACCTTAGCTTGAAATCAACTGATCTAAAGCGTGCATCAACAGATAATGAAAAACTAAAAAGTATTTATAAAGAATTAGAGCTCAAAACATTTTATTCACAAATTAGTGAAACTAAAGACGAAGTACCATTAAAAAAATCTAAATCAATTTACAAAAGTATCTTACATAGAAATGATTTAATGAAATGGGTAGACCGCTGCAAAAGAGAGAGAAAAATCGCCATCGATACAGAAACTAACAGTTTGAATTATATTGAGGCTGAATTAGTAGGTATATCTCTATCGATAAATGAAGGTAAAGCTATATATATTCCTTTAGCTCATGATTACAAAGATGCACCATTACAGCTCAACAGAATGGAAACATTAAATATACTAAAGCCTATTTTAGAGGATGAAAAAATTAAAAAAATTGGTCATCATTTAAAATTTGATGCTCATATATTTGCTCGTTATGGAATTATATTAAAAGGAATGGAATATGACTCTATGCTTGAATCATATGTATTAAACAGTGTTGCCACCCGTCATGGTATGAACTCAGTAGCACAATATTATTTAAATAGAGAAACGACTCATTTTGAAGATGTGGCAGGAAAAGGAGTTAAGCAAATAACCTTTAATCAAGTGGACATTGATACAGCAACAACTTATGCCGCTGAAGATGCTGATGTAACGCTTTGTTTGCATAATCACCTCTGGGGGAAAATTAATGATAATCCCTCACTTAAAAATCTTTATAAAAGAATTGAAATGCCTTTAATTCCAATTCTCTTCGAAATAGAAGAGAGCGGTGTTTTAGTTGATAAAATAATGCTAAAAAAACAAAGTGATGAGTTATTAATCCAGCTAAATAAGCTAGAAAAAAATGCTCACAAAATAGCTGGTATGGAATTCAACTTAAGCTCTCCAAAACAACTGCAAGAAGTTCTGTATGAAAAGATGGAGATACCTATAATCAAAAAAACACCAAAAGGTCAGCCATCAACAGCAGAAGACGTTCTTCAAGATCTATCTACAGATCATGAATTACCAAAGCTGATATTAAGTCACAGAAGCTTAAATAAACTTAGAAACACATATACAGAAAAATTACCTCAGCAAATTTCAGGCGTTACTGGCAGAATACATACGTCATATCATCAAGCAGTTACAGCTACCGGTCGATTATCATCTAGCTCACCCAATCTTCAAAACATACCAATAAAAACCCCAGAGGGCAGACGCATTAGAGAAGCCTTTGTTGCGCCAGAAAATTATAGTATTTTGGCTGCCGATTACTCTCAAATTGAGTTAAGAATAATGGCTCACTTATCCTCAGATGATTCCCTTTTATTGGCTTTTTCAGAAGGTGAAGATATCCATAGAAAAACAGCATCAGAGGTTTTGGATATAACAGCTGAAGAAGTATCTCAAGAACAAAGACGTTGGGCTAAAGCTATTAACTTTGGCTTAATGTATGGTATGTCAGCATTTGGTCTAGCTAAACAACTAGGAATAAAACGACACCAGGCCCAAGAATATATTGACCTCTATTTTGAGAAGTACCCAAAAGTACAATCCTTTATGGATACCACAAGAGAAAGTGCTCGCAAACATGGTTATATTGAGACACTATTTGGAAGAAGGCTTTATTTGCCTGACATCAATAGTAAGAATGGCCTAAGAAGAAAATATGCGGAGAGAAGTGCTATTAATGCTCCTATGCAAGGGTCTGCTGCAGATATCATTAAACTTGCTATGATTGATGTAGATAAATGGCTTAAAGAAAGTGATGCCAACGCAAAGATGATTATGCAAGTCCATGATGAGTTGGTATTGGAAGTAAAATCTGATCAAGCCGAGACTATAAAACAAGATATTGTTAAAATAATGGAATCAACAGTTGACCTGAGTATACCGCTAATAGTTGACGCTGGTATTGGTAATAACTGGGATGAAGCACATTAAATATCTTTTTTTCTCTGAATATTTAAGAAATCTTCTAAGACTAAGCGGGCTTCATCAACGCCCACTCGCTTTAATGAAGAAAAAAGCTGAATAGTTGCAGACTCCTCTAGTTCAGATTTAACAGTTCTTAATGTCTCGTTTGCTATACGTCTTTTAACTTTATCTGCTTTAGTCAATAATATATGTATCGCTGTATTTTGTAGTTTTGCAAAAAAGAGCATGTTTCGGTCATATTCAGATAAACCTCTTCGGATATCAACAATCATGAACAACCCCTTTAAACTCTGACGATTCTCACAATAGTTCGAAAGCAATCTACCCCAATGCTCCCTAGTTGCCTCATTCACACGCGCAAAACCATAGCCTGGTAAATCTACTATACGAGTGTCATCAGTTAAATTAAAAAAATTTATAAGTTGTGTTCGTCCTGGGGTTTTACTCGTCCTAGCAAATTGACGTCTATTCACAATCACATTAATTGCGCTGGATTTACCAGAATTTGAACGCCCAGCAAATGCAACTTCAGAACCTATATCTCTCACGAATTGCTTAGGATCATTTGCACTAAGTATAAACTGGGCTTTTGGATATTGTGACATAGCTGTATAATGTAAAAGTTAGATAACAGATCGCATCATAAAGTAAAATTAACCTAATAGTAACGATACTTTAAGTTACAATATCTGAAATCAAAAGCTATGAATATAAAGCTATAATTCTTAAAAAATAATTAATCGAAAAGTAATGGCCACTAACATGAAACTGAATTTTGTTTTATTTACTCTTTCATTTATCTTTAATGCAGCAATTGCCGACTCACTCATAGATGGATCTATTGAGAAGGGTAAAGCTATTTCTATTACCTGTGGTGCCTGTCATGGAGCAGATGGAAATAGCATCAACCCTTTATGGCCAAATTTAGCTAATCAGCATGCTTCTTATTCAGTCCAGCAACTCACAGCTTTCAGAGATGGTAAACGCATGGATAGCCTCATGTCTGCAATGGCTATGGCTCTGAGTGACCAGGATATTAAAGATCTTTCAGTATATTTTGAGAGTCTACCCTCTTCATTAAAAGATATCGCTGATCCAGCTACTTTTGATCTAGGGCAAAAATTATACCGCGGTGGAAATAAAGAAAGTGGTGTTGCTGCATGTATGGCTTGTCATGGCCCTGCTGGAAAAGGTAACCCAGCGGCTCTCTATCCAGCTCTTAATGGACAGGGCGCAATGTATACCGTAAAACAACTAAATGACTATGCTAGTGGAACAAGAGTATCAATAAGTCCAGTGCAAATTATGCAAGATGTTGCAAAAAAATTAACGCAGGAAGAAATTCAAGCTGTCTCCTCATATATTCAAGGCTTGCATTAAGCGTTAATCTTCTAAAGAATAGATGATCATTAATATGATAAAAAATACCAAAAAGAGGCTTTTATGTTAAATAAATTATTATTCAACTTAATAATCACAATGACTTTGATTAGTTGTAGCTCAAATGAAGAGCCTTCCGTTCAAAATAATTCTGATTCTAGAAAAAATGTCTCTCAGTTTAATACCCAAGATCAAAATATAGTTCAAAAAGAATCTATTTTAATTGAAGAATCCGATGCTGAGGAAGCAATTCGTGATGACTCTCAGCCAATAATTCTTGCACAGGCAAATATTAGCCAAAATAATAACTGGGAATTCAACGAATCTCAGCATTTCATGCGTTTAATTCCCACCCAACCAACTATTGGTGGGCCAGATAAAATTGAGGTAGCAGAATTCTTTTATTATGGATGTATTCATTGCATGACATTCGAACCAATTGTAAATGCTTGGAAAAAAAATATTCCTGATAACGTTCGCTTTGTTCGAGTGCCTGCTTTATGGAACCCCTTGTTAAGACTTCATGGGCGAATGTATTACACCAAAGAAGTCTTAACAAATAATGGAAAACTTGATGATCCAGAAGGTTTTCGAGCTCGCATATTTAAAGAATGGCATAACAAAAAGAATTACATGACATCCGAAGCCGCTATACAAAAGATTTTTACTGATTTTGGTGTGAGCGAAGAAGATTTTACAAACACATTCGAGTCGTTTGAAGTGGCTCAAAAATTAAGACTAGCGGATGATCTTGCGAGACGTTATAGCATCTCAAGCACACCAAGTATGGTTGTGAATGGTAAATATCGAACTGGTGCTGGTGAAGCGGGAAGCTACCCTAAATTAATCAAGGTAATTGATGAATTGGTAGCACGAGAAACAATAAGATAATCTTTTCTTAAACTAAATTATGTCAGTGGCTACAATCTTCCAACCATCTTTTTGTTTTTGCCAGTAAAGGCGTTTCTTTTCAGCTGAACTGATATCGTTATAACTTACTTTCTGTGTAAAGCGAGTTAGCACAATGTCTGATTTCAGAGGATCGCGGATAATTGTTAAATCCTCAATATCTATGAATTTGTCCACATTAGAGGAATCATGGATTATTGAATACTCGTCAATTGAGCTCAATGATATATTGCTACCATAAAAAGATATAAATCTTTCTTTCTCTGTACCTTCAAAGCTTAGCTTCCAAGCATTCAGAACTTCATGTAACTCGATTCGAATTTGATTAATTTCATTAATAGATTTCCAGTGAATTTTTTTAGTGATAATTACTGGCGTTTCCATTGGTAAAATCGTATTTGATAAAGAAAGTATTTCATTATTTAGTAGCGCCAAACAACCATCTGTATCAAGAGCTGGCCGTCTAAGGATACTTGGATCTGTCCCATGCAGCCATATGCCATATCCAGTTTTATGATTATAACGATCCCAAGCATTAGGATAATCCAGTGGATATGCGGCTGCACCATATTTTAATGGTAATTTAGATGCATCTAGTTTTTTTGTAATGAAATATACACCTAAAGGAGTTTTTTTATCGCCTTGGCTTTGTTTATCTGAACCTTTAGCACCAATAGACATATAATATTCTTGATTTTTAATTAGACGATTTTTTACTACCGAATATTGAATTAACTTAGCATTCTCAATATCAGCAATAAATACATTCTCTATGGAGTCGGGGATTTCAATTAGATAGGCAGGATAAAGTTCCTCTGCATTTATATTAGATATATATCCAAGATTGGAACTTAAAACTAATAATATAAAAAATAATCTTCTTATAGTTAATATCATTAATAATCCCTCTTCATACCAACTGCGAAAGCATCTACAGCTATGCACCCTGATTCATTAATAATCAAAGGATTTATATCTAGCTCATTAATAACGTCTCTTAGTACGTAAACCATATTCGAAAATTTTTCTGCAGAGGCACAAAAGGAATCTATATCATAAGGTTGAGTACCACGATAGCCCAGCAAGCTTTTTTTAAATTTTAATCTATTTAACAACTCTAATGCATAACTTTTATTAAAGGGTGGAACTGCAAATACAATATCTTTCATTAATTCTGAATAAATGCCACCCATTCCAAGAATTACAATTGGACCAAATTGAGGGTCACGACGAACTCCCAATATCATTTCTTGACCTGGTAATAGCATTTTAGCTATTAAGACATCACATCCAAGATCCATTTTCATTCTCTTGTAGGCAACAAGTAACTCTTGATCTGATTGAATATCTAGTATGACTCCATTTTTATCAGATTTATGATGCAATCCAAAGACTGCTGTTTTAAGAACTACTGGATAACCGATTTCCAAAGCTGCTTTGAGTACCTCTTTTTCGTTAGCCGCCATTTGATGTGAAGCAACTGGAATACCAAAATCTGAGATCAGTTCTAATGAATCATTCTCACTCATCACACTATTATCTCTTAGTCTAAATTGCCAGTGCTCAATTAATTCATCATCAATTGCTATTGGATGTGAAGTATCTCGCTTAAAAAAATCTCGATATAAGAATAATTTCTTTATTCCAATAAGGGTATTGGTCACACCATCTAATACTGGATATCCAGCATGTGTAGTTTCTATAACACTACAATCTGAACCTGTTCCTTGACGTGACGATACCAAAATGATTGGTTTATCATGCACTGCTTTTGCAAGTTTCATATACTCGATGTAATCTGAATAAATCAATCCTTTTGGAGCTCGATCTAATATCAATGCTGCGATCGAAGTATTTGGGTCTCCAAGCATTAGAATAGTACTCTTTTGGTATTGTTGGCTTGCATTTGGACCACCTCGACTCCAAACATCAAGCGGATTTATCGCTGGTAATTCAGGATCAATGACTTTCTCTAACTCCACTACTGTATTCTCATCTAATATCGTCAATGGAACTTTTGTTTCATCTGCTAGATCAACGAGTAGTTGTCTTTCGCCACCAGAATCATGCAATGTTACTAAGGCCCCATCGCCTATGAGACCAAACTCTGAAAATAAGATTAATGCTGTCGCTAACTCGTCCATATCTCTGACACGCTGCACACCGTACTTATCAAAAATCGCATCATAAGTATCATCATCGCCAGCCATTGCACCTGAATGAGAGAGCGTGAGTTCAGCGGATTTTTTGGTTCGCCCTACCTTTAAAGCAACTATTGGGATTTTTTTATCTCGAGCTTTCTTAAGTGCTAATATAAAACCATCTGGATTTCGCGCTGTCTCAATAAATAAGCCAACCACCCTTGTCTCAGGGAGATCTAGTACAAAATCCAAGTACTGATCCATAGTTACTGAAAGTTCATTACCCGTAGATACAGCAAAATTAAATCTTAACCTTGCCTCACAATCTAATATGCCAGACATGCCCGATCCAGAATGGCTAATCAAGCTGACATTACCTGGCGGATAGTGGGAGCTACTATCAAAACCGCAAGCCCAGACATTATCTCTAATGTTATAAAAGCCCATTCCATTCGCACCACAAACAAGAATTCCTGAATCAGATATTTTCTTTTGCAATCGCTCTTTCAAAAATGGTTGCTCATCATCATCCAATACCAATGATGAAAAAATAACGGCAGCTTTAATCTTTAAAGTAACTATCTCGTTAAAAACTAATTCTAGTCGTTGATCGCCAATAGCAATAATCGCAAGATCAGGTATCTCTGGTAAATCTTGAAGATTATTAAAACATGGGATTTCTTGAATTTTTTTATAGGATGGATTAACCGGATAAATAATCCCCTTATATCCACCTTTGACTAGGTTTAATAAAGCCCATTCTCCAACCGAATCGGACTTTTCTGATGCTCCGATTACAACGACGGATTTTGGTCTTAAGAGAGGATCAAGATTATGTCGCAATGTGATGATCTGCCCAAAGAAGATATCAGTTAATAGTTTAAAATGGTGCGGGTGGAGTCATTCCTCGCCTGGCTGGAAACCAAAAAGGTTTATCAACCACTGTGGCTTTTGCCATTACTCGATTCCAGTGCATTTCTCGTTGATAATAAACTTCTACCCAAACATTATCTCCGGGCTTTCCATATGGTGCACGGACAGTTCCAAGAGCTATGTTTTGTTTACACACAGGTGACCACGCAGCAGAAGTGATAAATCCAATTTCATCTGAATTCTTTTTATCATCAGAGTAAATATAAGAATGATCCGCTGTTTTATTTCCCTCAATATCTAGTTTAACCAAACGCCATTTAGAGCCTTCTGCTTTTTCTTTAAGAAGGGCTCTTCGTCCATTAAAATTATCTTTATTAAAATCTACCAACCACTCCATACCTATTTCGAGTGGTGACCGAGTTCTGCCAGTCCTTACAGTGGTTTCTGCAGGTAAAAAATCTTCAAATGGAGCAAGATAGCCAGCTTCTTTTCGAGCAAGATCCAAAGCATGAGTTCCAATCGCTTGGATGCCATGCAGTTTTCCTGCCTCAAATAAAGCCTCCCAAAGTTCAATTGCCTTATCAGGATCAATCCACAATTCATAGCCAAGATCACCAGTAAACCCTGTTCTAGAAACCATCAATTCAGTACCAAATATTTGATAGTGAATTAACCCGAATGGTTTTAAGGTATCTAGTCCTTCAATTCCCATATTTTTTAACACGCTGTAAGATGTTGGTCCTTGAACAGCGAGTGCAGCTATGTCAGCTGTCTCTTCTTTTATGGTGACATCAAATCCTATTGCAGCAGTTGTAAGCCAGGCAAGATGTTTTTCTTGTGAACACAAACGATATTCACCTTCGCGTAAGTGAAATATTGTCCCATCATCAATGACTTGCCCTTGATCATCACACCAAATTGCATATGCAACTCGACCAGATTTTATCTTTCTCATGTCACGAGTCACTAATCGATTAAGGTACTCAAGTGCATCTGATCCTGTAATTCTATATTTAGTCATAGGTGTTATATCAAAAACACCCGTGGAATTTCTAATCGCAAAATACTCCATATCTTCGCAATACAATGCTTGTGCACTCGAATAACCAGCCCAATTATTCCATGTATTCAAACTATCCAGCTTTTCTAGACATGGATAAAAAGGAGACCGTAACCTACCTGTATTTATAGCTGATGGAGTCATTATTTCTTCTCCCTTTTTAAAATTACCTGTGCAGCATTCCTACCTGGTGCTCCACTAATTCCTCCGCCAGGATGTGATCCTGCTCCACACAAATAAAGCCCATCAATTGGCATTTGATACTGCGCCGATCCTGCAACCGGCCTAACAAACATAAACTGATCTAAGGTAAATTCGCCATGATGCCAATGTCCTCCAGTAATATGAAACTCTTTCTCAAGATCTAAAGGAGTTAATACTTCACTAGCTAAACTACAATCTTCTATATCGGGCATATATTGTTTTAACACAGAAAAAATAGCAGTTTTAAAATTACTTCGTGCCTCTTCATTCCAATCAGATTTTTGCTGATAAGGTGCATACTGGACTACTGCTGACATTACATGACAGCCAGAAGGAGCCAAGCTGCTATCTTTTATACTTGGAAATGTAATTTCTAAAACAGGCAATGGAGAACTTTCTCCATATTTAGCAGAATTAAAAGATCTTTCAACATAATTCTCATCTGGCGCAATAAGTATTCTCTGGCTGTAATCTGATTCTGAAAAGCCTTTGATTGAAGGTAATTTATTGAGTGCAATATGAAGTTTTGCTGCATTACCTTTCATTCGAATATTATCTATTCTATGTGTAAATCGAGTTTCAACATTACGGGCACCGACCAACTCTAACATTGTCTTTTTCGGATCCGCATTAGAGACCACAATTTCACTGGTATAAATAGAACCATCATTCAGTTCAACGCCAGTTGCTGCTCCCTTTTCTATAATTACTTTTTTGACTTTAGCATTTGTTATAATTTCAACACCAGCTGCTTTAGCAGAATCGCACATTGCTTTGGTCACACTTCCCATTCCACCCTTGGGTGCTGATAGTGTTCCATGCTTCCCTGCCATTCTGTAAAGATAAGTCAAAATCGTATTAGGGGATCGTGGCCCTAGATGAGTGCCTAACACTGAGTCCAAACTTAGTCCGCCTTTCAGAAGAGGACTTTCGAAACGCTCATCCAATTCGTCATACATATTCATGCCTATGAGACGAAGAAATTCTCTCATTTCAACTTTTCCCATTCTCCGAAGATCAAAACCTAACATTGCAAGTGTAAATAAGTCTTTTTTATCTGTTGTGCCTAATCTTGGAGGTGGTTTGTTGAGATATGTATTTAATAAATCAGAGAACTTTGTCATTCGCTTGAAAAATTCAGAAAAATTCTTTTGATCATCTTCACTAACGCCCGAAACCTTATTGCCACAATAAGTAACGTGTTCACCAACTTCTGATAGTACTATTGTAGAAAGATTATCACTGGCAAGATCGATATTTAAATTCAAATCTTTCTCTACTTGAGGTTGCATTTTATATAATAAATGAGCGCATGCAGAGACCGAATAGCCATCGGCAAACTCTCTAGTTATGGCTGCACCACCCACTTGATCATTTGCCTCTAAAACCAGGACATTTTTTCCTGCTTTTGCCAATAAAGCAGAACATACAAGACCATTATGTCCTGCGCCTATAACTATCGCATCATATTTATCAATCATCGCCAAAATTCTCAGGTACGGTATTTTTTAATTTTAAATCATAAAGTATTTCACGAGCTGCGTTAGCTCCCGGTGCCGCCATCACTCCCCCTCCCGGATGAGTACTGGAACCACACATATAAAGCCCATTAACTGGTGCACGATATTGAGCATATCCAGGTACGGGACGATTAAACAAAAGTTGATCCATGGTCAATTCACCATGAAAAATATTGCCCTCAGTAATCCCTATTTGATCTTCAATATCTTGTGGAGTTCGAGTTTCAACATGAAGAATTAAATCCTTGAAATCAGGACTATAATTTGATATCTGATCAATAACACTTTTAGTAAATGCATCTCTTTCCTCAGAAGTCCATGCCCTTCCTTCAATTTGAGCTGGACAATATTGAACAAAACAACTCATAAAATGTTTACCTGGTGGTGTCATGGTCGGATCAACAGCACTTGGAATAGTGCAATCAATATATGGATCTTTTGACCATGTACCATCTTTCCAGTCATCATAAGCACGTTCCATTCGCTCCATAGAGTCAATGAAATGCATATCTGCATGTCCAATTAATTCACTTCCAGGAGGCAATGCAGGAAAAGTAGGCATGCCATCTAAGGCGATATTGAGCTTGCCAGATGAACCTCTAATTTTAAAATTCTTAATTCGATTATAGAAGCTTGATGGAAGGTCTTTCTCATCCATACAATTTAAGAATGTACGTTTTACATCCATATTTGAAACTACAACTGGCGCATAAATTTCTTCTCCACTCTCAAGAGCAACGCCTGTTACACGATTATTTTTTACAATTATCTGATCTACGCCAGACTCTGAACGTATTTCTCCACCATATGACTGAAAAGCACCAGCTAAAGCATTCGAGACCGCTCCCATTCCTCCTCGAGCAAAGCCCCAACTTCCTACATTACCATCTACATCCCCCATATAGTGATGTAATAAAACATAGGCAGTTCCTGGAGAATGAATACCTAGAGCAGTACCAATAATTCCACTACCAGATAAGGCAGTTTTGATAACATCAGTTTCGAAGTACTCACCTAGATAATCCGCCACACTCATCGTCCAAAATCGGAGTGCTTCATATAATCTATCTTCACCAAGTTCAAGAAATTTATTTCCTAGTAACATTAATTCTTTTATATCTCTTGGCTTGAAGGATGTTGGATCTGGCGCTGTTCTTAATAAAAAATTACGAATTAAACGGCATTGACGCATCGTATCCGTTGAATATCTTGCATAGGCATCTGCATCATGTTTTGAATGTCTTGCCATTTCACGATGCGCGGCTTCTGGATCATGATACGAACCAAAATAATCGCCATTTTCCATAAATTGAACTGAACCACCATAGGGAGTTATTTGCAGTCCATGTTTATGCAATTCAAGATTTCTGTATATTTCTGGCCTGAGAAGACTACAAACATAAGAGCAATTTGAATATTTCCAATCCTGATATAATTCGCGACTGACCGCCGCACCACCTATATAGTCATTTTTTTCTACGCAAAGAACATCCATTCCAGCTTTAGCTAAAAACGCCGCATTTGCCAGACCATTATGCCCCGCACCAACTACTATCGCATCGTACTTTTTCATATGTTCATATCGCTCTATGATTTAACTCTTAATTTATTACTTGTAATGTCTACTGCTTCTTCAAATTTGTCCAGAGTTTCTTGCAAACATTTCATATCATGAGACTCAGAAAGAAACCAAGGTTCTCTTGAGTCTGGCTCAACCAATATTCCAAGATCATGTAAATTTGGTGCTAAAGCATTATAAAAATCATAATTTGAATTCAACCAACCCCTGTAATCATTTGGAACCTCTTCTGAAAAAAATAACCCCATCATTGATGGATGGCCAGAAAAGTTATGGGCTATACCTCTTTCTATCAATAGCTTACTCATTCCTTTTTGTAATTTTATTCCATAATTTTCAATGTTCTTTAACGCATTTGTTTCATCTAAAATTTCGAGCGTCTTTGCGGCTGCGGACAGCGAAACTGAATGGCCAGTAAATGTTCCTCCATGCACCACTCCATCTCCGCCAACACAACGCATGATTTCTTCACGTCCTGCAATTGCTGAAATCGGATAACCATTACCCATGGCTTTTGCAAATGTACATAAATCAGCTGTTACGCCATAAAGCTCCTGAGCGCCTCCCTTGGCGACTCTAAATCCGGTTTTTACCTCATCAATGACTAATAAAATATTATACTTGGTACACAAAGAACGAATATCAGTCATATATTGCTGATTAGCACTAATACTACAGCAATTTCCCATAATCGGTTCGACGAGAAATGCACCAATATCATCTCCAGATTTTTTAAATAAATCCTCAATAGCGTCAGCATCATTTATTGGGGCAGTATAGTTAAGTTTCTTTGTAATTTTTGGAACACCATCTCCATAGGGCAATAACTCAGGATCGCCAGTATTTGGATCCCAATCTTCAATTTCCGAATACCACATTACTTCACTAAAAACGCCATGGTAGCCACCCTCTAACATGACATGACCATCCTTACCTGTAAAAGCCCTAGCAATTCTTAACGCAGCCATAACTGCCTCTGTTCCAGAATTTGAAAATCTTACCAATTCAGCAGCTTTTACCATACCGCTTATTCGAGTAGCAATCTCGAACTCAAGTTCAGTTGCTAATGCAAAAACACCACCAATGTTCATGCCATCTTTTGCGGCTTGATCGACTCTTGAGTCACCATACCCCAGTATGATTGGACCATAACCCAAACGATAATCTATATATTCATTATCATCTAGATCCCATATGCGTGCGCCTTTGCCGCGCTTAATATACAAAGTTTTATCATCACCCCAGTAACGAAAATTCGAAGAAACACCCAAAGGTAATTTTGTAATTGCCTTTTTAAACTGGTTATTAGACTTATTCAATTTACGCATAGATATTTCTTACATTCCATCAAGGCCACGTTTTTTCAGAGAACGGGCAATTATTAATTTTTGAATTTCACTTGTTCCTTCCCAAATTCTATCGCATCGCAATTCACGAAAGAAGCGCTCTGCAACATTCTCACGCATGTAGCCACGACCACCAAATATTTGAACGACTCTATCTGCAATACGATTTGCGGCTTCTGAGACGTATAATTTAACCATAGAACAACGATTATGAAGAGTTTTTACATCCATACCATCATCATCCGCGGCGGCGGCTTCAAATGTCATTAATCTTGATGCCCAGAGCTCGGTTGCGCTATCAGCTAACATAAATTGTATTGCTTGCTTTTCACTTAATGGAGCTCCATCAACAATTCTATTTTCTGCAAATATTTTTGCTTCTTCAATCAATCTCGCTGCAGCACCACAACTTCTAGCTCCAATCATAAGACGCTCATGCCTAAACCAGCTGTGCGTATAAGACATTCCATCACCCGATTTTCCAACGCGTTGACTCTCATCCACCTGAACATCCTTAAATTGATATGTTGGATGATGCGCGGCATAAGTATGGCTAAAAAGTGGAGATGCAATCATCTTAATGCCTGCTGTATCTTTATCCACCAGAAATAAAGCGTCTTCATCCTCGTCTGGCATATAAGCCTGAAACCAAAAAAAATCAGCCAGATTAGCGCTGGTTACAAACCATTTTTCGCCATTTAATAGATAACCATTATTAGTTTTTGTTGCAGTTGCCTTTAGATTTGCAACATCAGAACCAGACTCAGATTCAGTGATAGCATAGCAATCTTTTCGTAGCCCTTGGACCATAGGTAGGATATATTTTTCAATTTGCGCCTCTGAACAAGCTTCAAACATCCAGGATTGTGCTTCTGGAAAACACCAAGATAAGGCGTTTGTTACTCTCCCAAGTTGCTCCCAGATTGCGACTTGCTCAACCATAGAAAGCTCCAACCCACCGTATTTCCTTGGCACATCAATGGCCGTAAAGCCCAACTCTACAGCGCGCTTTTTATTGCGTTTTGTAATTTCTTTTGAAAGTTCGCCATTATTTAATTCAGCTTCAACTTCATGTGGCTGAAGAAAATTATCTGCATATTCACGAGCAATTTTCTGCCATTTTTTTGTATTCTTATTTAATTTGATTTCCATACTTTATACTGAAATTCTTTCAGCTAACTCTTTTAAAATCCACTGAATATAGACACTCTCAGCATCCTCCATACCAGAAAAAGGGCCAGGCCTATAATATCTTGAAGCGACCCCTTTACGATTATTAACAATTATAGTTTTATCAGTTTCAGTCGTGATATCCCATAACCACATCAATTGCTCTTTATCATAATCCTTACCTTCTTCAGCATCATTTCTTACTAACCAGTATATTTCACATTCACTCTTATCTATGTCTACAGGTGTAAATACATAAGCAACTACATGATCACTATAAGCAAGAAGGAATGTAAAAGGCCCCAAAGCAAAATCTGACGCCCCACCATCATAACCCTTAAAATTTCCCAATAATGGTGCAATTGGTTCTCCATCCTTACTGCCTGTTTTATAACCCTCAAACAATGCAGTTCGACTATAACCATAACCTTGCTCACCCTTAGGAGCTTTAATGTCGATATAATCAATTTCAATATCTTTTAATCCGCATTGCTCCATTTTCTTGATCATATGACCTTGAACTCGGTCACGCTTATTATCATCAAGAGTTAAAGTATGCATCTTGGCATAATCTGGATGGGCGGTAGCACAGTGATAACATTCCTGATAATTTTCAACCGATAATTTCCAATTAGCATCAATAGGGTAAGTTTTTTGAGCTGCTACTTTAAGGTTCTCAAAATCAAACATCGCCATTGGTTCTTTCAAATCAGTCTTTGCACCATCTAATGAAGGCGGCGAATCAGAGAAACAGATAAAAATCATTCCATGCAAAACATCAATAGAAAGCTGATGAAGACTATAATCCGCTTTATCGAAATCACTGGGCATATTTCGTGCCGCAATTAATTTCCCATCTATGTCATATACCCAACCATGATAAGGACAGTTGAATTTCCTTGCTGAACCTTGCTTTTCCAAACAAACTAATGAGCCACGGTGGCGACAAACATTGGCAAATGCATTTAATGAGCCATCTTTTGCTCGCACAATAATAGCTGATTCATTAGCAACATTTAGTACTTTAAAATCTCCAGTATCTGGGATTTGAGACTCATGTCCTGCGAAAATCCAATTTTGTGTGATTATATGATCTAACTCTAATTGGTAGATGTCTGGATCAGTATAAAAACTCTGATCAAGGGACCAGCCTGGTTTTTGAGATGAGATTAAATTTTTTATATCCAGTTTTTGATTCATAGTTTGCATATCTCAATCGTGCCTCATTCGGGTATATCCTAAAGATTTTCATTTTACCCTTTCCTCCATGAATAAGGTTAGAAAATTTCGTATTATGAAATTTATTAATACATTTAATTATACACATTCTTTTAACGCGAGAATATTATGTTAAATTATAGGAAATTATAATGAATCAGAATAACTCACGGAGCAATAAATGAGAAAAATTCTATTTTTATGTCTATTAACTATATCAATCATTGGGTGCCAACAAGATCCGAGTGTCTTTGTTAATAATCAAACTTTAGTTGGAAATTTTCATGAAGATACAGAAATTGCTGCCTTTCTTGGTGTGCCTTTTGCAGAGCCACCTTTAAAAGATTTGAGATGGCATAAACCGGTGCCTTTTAAAGCAAAAAACTCAGTTCGAAATGCACAACAATTTTCCTCAGCCTGCATGCAGAAAATGGGTATTCTCGAATGGTATCGAGATTTAGCAGAAATTTTTGTAAATGATCGAAATGTCGTCTCTGATCTTGTCACTGATGAGGATTGCTTGTACTTAAATATTTGGACACCCACTTTAGATAGCTCTGCCAATTTACCTGTAATGGTTTATATTCATGGTGGCAGTAATGACAGTGGTTGGTCGTTTGAGCCAAATTATCATGGGTACGGATTAGCAGAAAAAAATGTAGTAGTTGTGAGTATCGCTTATAGATTAGGTGGCTTTGGTTTTCTGTCACATCCAGATCTAGACAAATCAAATGGAATAGCTAATTTTGGTCTTTGGGATCAGGTTGCAGGCTTACAATGGATTAAAGATCATATTGATCAATTCGGTGGTAACCCTGATTTAATTACAGCCTTTGGTGAATCAGCTGGGGCACAAGATATTTTAGCTTTAATGTTCGCGGCTCCTGCGAAAAATCTTTTTCAGCAAGCCATACTTCAGAGTAATGCTGGTTTTGGTTTACCGGAAGAAACTGATGGTAATGGGCATGTTAAATCTAGTATTACAAATGAACAAGATCGTGGAATGGCTCTTGCAAAAAGCTTAAGTAAGAATAATATTCCACTCACTTTAAATGAATTAAGAGAAGTATCCGCTTCTGATATCTTAATGAAATACCATGAAATATTTCCAAATTATTATCATTCTCCCGCGGTAGATAATCAGTTAATCAAAACTGCCACGTGGACTGATATTCATCAATCAGATTTATCGCACATGAAAGTAATTATTGGAACAAATGCTGATGAATATTATGCTAATACGCCAGAAGAAAGTGACCAAGAAATGGTCAAAAATATTACCTCAATGTTATTTAAAGGAAAAAGTGAGATAGCATTCAATGCCCTCAAAGATGAAAGCGACCCAAGAAATTCTATAGATCGATTATATACAGCTGATGGCATGTTATGCCCTTCAGAAGTTTTAGCTGAGCGCATTACATCTGATAATGGAAATAGTTGGGTCTACTATTTTAACCGAATCAGAGAGGGTGAGGCGGCACAGCATCCCATCATTAGGGCTTATCATGGTGCAGAATTACCTTATGTTTTCAATACTCATGATAAGTGGATGACTACCAATGAGGTTGATTTAAAAATTACTAATATTATAACTGACTACTGGATAAATTTTGCCAAAACGGGTGACCCGAATGGTGAAAATATTCCTACTTGGCCGATGTTTAATACTGATAATCTTGTACAAAGCTTTGGTAATAATGTTCGGACAATCCCATCAACAGAGCCTATTTTATGTAAATTATATGCAGCTAGAGACAATAAAAGTTAATGTTATTTAAGGTTAAAATTTATGTATCTTGGTTTAGATCTCGGCACATCATCAGTTAAAGTCATAGTTATTGATGATGATGGATTGACTGTGGCACAGTCTAGTTGCTCATTGTCTATCTCTCATCCACATCCATTATGGAGTGAACAAAATCCTGATGATTGGCTAAAAGCAGCTGAAGAAAGTATTTTAGGTATCCCCAAACAGATTCGAGAGAATATTCAAGGTATAGGACTTTCTGGTCAGATGCATGGTGCCGTCTTAATAGATAAGAAAAATCGACCATTAAGACCAGCGATACTCTGGAATGATGGAAGATCCTTCAAAGAATGTCGTGAGATTGAAAAAAATAACCCTCAACTCCGTTCAATAACCGGCAACCAAGTCATGCCAGGATTTACTGCTCCAAAAATTGCTTGGCTAGAAAAACATGAACCTCAAATTTTTTCCACAATCCATAAAGTGCTTCTTCCCAAAGATTATTTAAGACTCATCTGGAGTGGTGAATATGCCACTGATCTGTCAGATGCATCAGGGACGTTGTGGCTAGATGTAAAAAATAGAATTTGGAGTAAAGCTGCAATTAATGTCTCCAAATTATCCATAGAGCAACTACCTGAGGTGTTTGAGGGGCATGAAATAACTGGCTTAATCTCACAAGCAACTGCAGAAAAACTAGGAATCCCTCAAGTACCTATCGTCGCTGGTGCTGGAGATCAGGCTGCTGGAGCTATTGGTGCGTCGGTAATAAAACCAAGCGATGCTTCTTTAGTTCTAGGAACATCTGGTGTTTTGTTTATTGTAACTGAAGGTTTTTTACCAAATACTAAAGAGGGTATTCATGCATTTTGCCACGCTCTTCCAAATAAATGGCATCAAATGGCAGTAATATTATCAGCAGCTTCAGCCATTGACTGGATTGCAAATCTTACTGGCTTTAGTTCCCCAGAAGAAGCTTATCGGGCGGCAGAGAAAAAAGGTACATCAGATGATGTTATGTTTTTACCATATCTCAACGGAGAACGAACTCCTCACAATGATCCTCATGCAAAGGCTACATTATATGGCTTACAAGCAACTACAGATAAATCAGCCATAGTGCATGCGGCACTAGAAGGCGTTGCTTTTGCATTAACTGATGGCTATGTGGCATTAAAAAAAGCGGGTGGTTTGTGTGATTCAATCTCTGTTATTGGAGGTGGCTCTAGATCTTTATATTGGGGAAAAATTATCGCAAATTGTCTTAATAAGACTTTGATATACCGAGAGGAGGCAGAAACAGGTCCCGCAAAAGGTGCCGCATACTTGGCTTTTAGTGGTGTCACAGGTAAAAATATTACATCAATATCTAAACCATTACCCATTAAACAGGTAATTAAACCAGAAAAAAATTATACTGAATTTTATGCTCAAAAATTTCAAACATGGCAATCTCTCTATCAAGAAACAAAACAATTCAATCAAATAAAAAACGATCCCTATGTCACATAAAATATTTAATCATATTCCACCTATTGAATATAAAGGTGCTAGCAATAAAGACCCTATGGCATTCAATTTTTATGAAGCAGAACGTGAAATATATGGGAAAACCATGCGCGATCATTTGCGTTTCTCGGTCTGCTATTGGCATTCCTTTAATTGGTTAGGTAATGATGTATTTGGGGATGGGGCTTTTCCTCGCCCATGGCTAACAGGTGAGAATAATAATCAAAATGCACTTCATAAATTAGATGCTGCATTTGATTTTTTCGAACGATTAGGTGCTTCTTTTTTCTGCTTTCATGATGTTGATATGGCAGCTCATGGTAACTCTGTAAAAGAATTGACTGAAAATGTAAAAAAAATATCAGAGCCATTAGCTAAAAAAATGTCAGATACGGACATCAAGCTTTTGTGGGGAACAGCCAATCTATTTAGTCATCCACGTTATATGGCTGGTGCAGCCACAAATCCGGATCCAGAAATATTTAAATGTGCTGCTGCCCAGGTTCATTGCATGCTCGACATCACTCACCAACTGGATGGAAAAAATTATGTTTTATGGGGAGGCAGAGAAGGTTATGACACACTTTTAAATACCGATATAAAGCAAGAATTAGAACAATTGGCTCGATTTCTCTCTTTAGTAGTTGAGCATAAACATAAAATTGGATTTAAAGGCACCCTTCTTATCGAGCCTAAACCGCATGAACCAACTAAGCATCAATATGATCGTGATGTTGCCACAGTAGTAGCTTTTCTTGAGCGTTATGACCTCCAAAATGAAATTAAATTAAATATCGAAGCAAATCATGCCACGATGGCAGGTTCTTCTTTTGAGCATGAAGTGGCAAATGCTTTTGCCCTAGATGCATTTGGTTCAATAGATATTAATCGTGGCGACCCTCAAAATGGCTGGGATACTGACCAGTTTCATAACGATCCTAAAGAAATAGCCCTAGTAATGAGGCACATTCTTTTAAATGGAGGAATGAAAAACGGTGGCTTTAACTTTGATGCAAAACTAAGGCGCCAAAGCATCGATGCTGAGGATCTATTCATCGCCCATATTGGAGGGATAGATAATCTGGCAAGAGGCTTAATCAACGGCGTTAAATTAATTGAGGAAAAAGTTCTTAATGATTTTTTAAAAAAGCGCTATCAAGACTGGTCTAATGAGGAAGGACAAATGATTCTGTCTGGTGAATTATCGTTAGAACAATTATCTAACCTTGCCCAAGACCCTGAGCCAAAGTCAGGAAAACAGGAATTTCTTGAAAATTACATCAATCGAATTATCGGGTAAAAAATTTAGCTATTAAAGCTTTATACAAATATTTGTTAACTCAGAATAAAATTCTAAGGAATGCAAGCCACCTTCACGCCCTACACCCGACAGTTTAATGCCACCAAATGGGGTTCTCAGGTCCCTTAAAAACCAAGTATTAACCCATACCACACCAACCCCTAATTGTCGTGAGACACGATGAGCTCTTTTAACATCCTTAGTCCAAACAGCGGCGGCTAAGCCATATTTACTATTATTCACTTTCTCGACTACTTCTTCTTCTGAATCAAAAGAACTAATGTGGCAAACTGGACCAAATACCTCTTGTTTGACCATGTCTGCTTCCTCTGAAAGTCCAGTAAATATGGTCGGCTGAACCCACGATCCTTTTTTTCTCGAATCTTTAAATTCTGGCACTCCGCCACCAGTGACTAAGTTACCACCCTCTTCTATGGCCCTAGCAAAGCAAGCCAAAACTTTTACTTGATGCTCTTTAGAGATTAATGGACCTAATTCTGTCGATTGACCTTCAGGCCAATTCTCAATTAAAGCTTCAGCACGTGTTTTTAACTCTAAAACAAATTTCTCATAGATTGATGTATGAACATAAACTCTCTCTGAACACAAACAAACTTGACCACAATTAGAAAATACTGATCTTACTGTACCTTCAATAGCAGCATCAAAATCTGCATCATCAAATATGATGGCAGCATTTTTTCCTCCCAACTCAAAAGAAACTGGCTTAACATCATTCGCAGCCACTTTCATGATCTCTGAACCAGTTGCCGATTCACCCGTAAATGTAATCGCATCAATATCTTCGTGTTTTGTTAGATATTCACCAGTAGAACCTGGACCAAATCCATGCAATAAATTAAAAACTCCAGATGGCAGCCCAACCTCATGAATAACTTCCGCCAATAAGGTTGCGCTCCCAGGTGTTTCTTCTGATGGTTTGGCAATAACGCAATTACCCATGGCTAATGCAGGTGCGAGCTTCCAAGTTAAAAGCAATAAAGGTAGATTCCAAGGAGCAATAACTGCAATAACACCCGTAGGTTTTCTGACAGCATAATTTAGTGCTCCAGATCCATCGGGTGTATCCATCTCAAAACACTCAGTACTCACCGTTCTAGCTAGGTCAGAAAAAAATCTAAAATTCTCTGCCCCACGAGGGATATCAATCGTTCTTGCGTGTGATTGAGGCTTACCCGTATCAGAAATTTCTGCATCAACAAAATCATCAAACCTTGCTTCAATACCATCCGCAATACGTCGAAGTAATTTACAGCGCTCTATTAAAGGTATTGTTCCCCATTCTCCTTTCAATGCGATCTTTGCTGCTCCTACAGCTTTTTCTACCATCTGTTTGTCAGCTTCGGCCACCCTGGCAATCAAAGATCCATCAACAGGATTGATATCATCAAAAAGACGATCGGATGATAAAAATTCACCAGCTATATAATTTTTATAAATTTTTGATGTCATAAAATTCTACTATGGAAATAATTCTAATTAATTATTCTCTAACGTTGGTATTTTAGTTCCCCCCCAACATAGGTCATATCTATTTCAGTTGATGGTATATCATTATCTTCGATGGTAAGTAGATTTTTTGATAACACTATAAAATCAGCGTATTTACCTGGAGTAAGTGATCCTTTGAAACTCTCTTCAAACGCAGCAAAAGCATTGTTAATGGTATACGTTTCTATTGCTTCCAAACGTGTCATTTTATGTTCTGGATAGAACGCATCTCCATTAATCATTTTCCTCGTAACAGAAGAATAGTAAGAAGCAATCGGGTCAATTCTCTCTACTGGAACATCAGTACCATTGGTAAGTACGGCACCAGTATTAAATAAATCACGCCAAGGCTGGGAGGTTGCTTTTGCACGAATATCGCCCAATCTGCTTGGAATCCATGGGCCATCTGAAGTACCATGAACCGCTTGAATTGAAGCTATGACGCCAAGCCCACCAAATCTTGGTACGTCCTCTGGATCGATATGTTGAGCATGCTCTATACGCCAACGTAATTGTTTACCATCAACATCTAATTGCTGCCAAATATTTTCATACAAATCTAAAATTTCACGATTAGCTCGGTCGCCAATCGCATGAGTATTAACCTGAAACCCGTGTTTGACAGCAATCTCAGCTGTACCTGATATATCCTCTACAGTCTCTAACACCAATCCGTCCGTTTCGGGTAAATCAAGATATGGATCAAGGAGCCATGCTCCATGCGCACCTAATGCACCATCTACCTGACGTTTTATAGAACGCACAGTTAGAAAATCGTTGCCTTCAGAAACCATTTTATATTGAGGCAAAGCTTGATCCATAAGAGCATTTGATTCACCTCTTACCATTACATAAAGACGGATATCTAGCTCTTCCTCTGCCTCCAATTTTTTAAAGAAATCTATAGTCTCAAAACTTGCACCCGCATCATGAAACGAAGTTATGCCATGCTTTAGAGATTCTTCTGCAGCAAGCTTTACTCTTTCTCGATTTTGCATCTCAATTTGCTGTGGCGTCAGACGACCATCATATTCATTTCTTGGCCCACGAATTAGTCTCTGCGCTGTCTCTCTCATTAATCCTGTGGCCTTTCCTGTTGAGTCCCTAACGATAGTGCCACCTTCAGGGTCAAGGGTATTGCCATTCACTCCTGCAATCTCAAGTGCAGCATCATTCCAAAACGCGGCATGGCCACTAGCATGGCCTAATATAACCGGATTATCTGGTGATATTTTATTTAAGGTTTCATTGATAGGCACTCCATCAACTGCATCCGCAGGTACACTTTGCCATTTATCTTGATGCCAGCCACGACCAAAGATCCATTCACCAGGCTTCGATTTATCCACCGCGACCGCGACCTTACGGACAATTTCTGACCAATCACCAACATCATTTAAATCAAGTATTTGCTTAGAACGACCTAAACTCATGAAATGGCCATGCCCTTCTATAAATCCAGGCATAACAAAGCGCCCATTCAATTCTATCACTCGTGTTTTATCACCAATATATTCCGTGATATCTTCATCACTCCCAACAGCAGTTATTTTGTAATCATTTATGGCCATAGCAGAGACGTTACCGTAATCAGGGTCAACTGTTGCTATATCTCCACCAAGTAAAACTAGATCTGCTTGTTTTGCCATTTTATTTGATTTGTTATCTGATGAATCTAATTTAGCTCCATCTCCACAAGCACCTATAATAATCATCAACATAAGACCGATATTTAGGGTAATAATTTTTCTAAGCATAATCACTGATCTCTTTTTTAAATTAATTACTAAATTTTTTCACTTCCATAATTACAATAATCTCTTCTTAGTGTACATTATACGCCAATGGCAATTTACTAGAAACATTTGAATTCAGGCTTGAGGATAACTATATTATGCGTCAAATTATTTTTTCTATAACCATGTTAATGATGATCAGTCCAGCTACTTGGTCTGATGCAATTCGTCAAACAAAAGGAGATTTCTATGATGCCTTTCGGCAATTAGATGTTGATCTTCCTAGTCCTAATGTATATAGAACAGCCTCGGGAGCACCAGGCTCTCAATACTGGCAACAAGAAGCTGATTACCATATAAAATTAAAACTAGACGAAAATAAACGTCACATTGAGGCCTCAGAAGAAATTACATACAAAAATAATTCACCAGATACTTTAAATTATATCTGGCTGCAGCTAGATCAAAACAGATTTGCTGATAATTCACTTCAACGAAGATCAGCGAATGTTTTAGGTAATTCTAATAGAGATGGCAGTGATCGATTAACTTATAATCAAATCGCGGTTGATCAACTCGCCAAAGATATCGATTATGGTTATGACATAAAAAAAGTCATAGATAACAAAGGTAATCCAATTCCATTCACAATTGTGGACACTATGATGCGTCTAGATATTGAAGAGGCTCTAGCACCTGGAGATAAAATAACTTTTTCTATTGATTGGTCTTTCAATGTCTTATTGGAAGCGCGTGTTGGCAGTAGGGGTGGTTATGAATATTTTCCTGAAACTGATACCTCAATTTATTTTTTGGCTCAATGGTTTCCACGTCTCGCAGCCTATACAGATTATGCTGGCTGGCAACACAAAGCATTCCTTGGTCGTGGAGAATTCACGCTAGAGTTTGGAGATTATACTGTCGAAATTACTGTCCCTGATGATCATATTGTTTCAGCAACTGGGGAATTACAAAATCCCAAAGAAGTTCTTACAAAAGAGCAAAGGGAGCGACTTAAGAAAGCGGATGATGCGACAAAACCAATTTTTATTGTTACTCCTCAAGAAGCATTAGAAAACGAGAAAGAAAAATCTAATGGTCAAAAAACCTGGATTTTTAAAGCTGATAAGGTGCGTGACTTTGCCTGGTCCAGCTCTAGAAAATATATTTGGGATGCTATGACGCATCATCAAGATGACAAGCAACAACCGACTGTTTTAGCGATGTCTTTTTATCCAAACGAGGCTGAGCCTATCTGGTCAAAATATTCAACGCATGCTGTGGTTCACACGCTTGATGTTTATTCCAGATTCTCATTTGCCTATCCCTACCCTACAGCTCAATCAGTCAATTCATGGAAAAGTGGTGGCATGGAATACCCGATGATTACCTTCAATGGTTATAGACCTGAGCCATTTGAAAGCAAAAAGGAAGAAGAAACTTCTGAAGAAGATGTTGATAATGAACAAAGAGATGAAGACCCAAAAAATACGTATTCAAGAAGAACTAAATACGGCTTGATTGGTGTGATTATTCATGAAATTGGTCATATATATTTTCCAATGGTAGTTAACTCTGATGAACGCCAATGGACCTGGATGGACGAAGGGATAAATAGCTTCTTAGATTATCTTACTGCAATTGAGTGGGAAGAAAAATATCCCACATATGGAAATGATGCAAATGTTCTTGATTATATTACTGACTATATGCAAAGTGAGAATCAGGTTCCAATCATGACAAATTCTGACTCAGTACTAAGATTGGGGCCAAATGCATACTCGAAACCTACCGCAGCACTAACAATATTGCGAGAAACAGTCATCGGTAGAGAGCAATTTGATTTTGCATTTAAAGAATATTCACAGCGATGGAAATTTAAGCGCCCAACTCCATCAGATTTTTTTAGAACAATGGAAGACGCATCTGGTGTAGATCTAGATTGGTTCTGGCGTGGATGGTTTTATTCTACAGATCATGTGGATATCGCTTTAACCTCGGTAAGAGAATATAAAGTATCCACAACAAATCCTGAGGTCGAATTTCCATTTAATATGAATGAATATGATGCGCGGACACCTGAGGCATTAACGCAAATAAGAAATCGTGATGAAGAGAAAGTGACTTATTTGAAACGAAATCCTGAATTGGCAGATTTCTATAATGAAAACGATAGATTCACAGTCAGTAATAAAGATAAAAATAAACATTCCTCTCTCATAGATGGTCTGGAAACATGGGAATATAACGCTTTAGTGAGAGCTATTGAAGAAAATGATTTTATTTATTTTGCTGATTTGAAAATATAGGTGGATTGAATTCCCCACTACCCATAATGATTACTTATACGGATAATACTGAAGAGTTTTTAACTATACCTGCAGAAATTTGGCGTCGCAGTTACAAGAAGGTCACTAAATTATTAATTAGACAAAAAGCGATAAAATCTATCGCATTAGACCCTCGACATGAGACAGCTGATACGGACTTTTCTAATAATTATTTCCCAAGTCAAATAGAAAAATCTCGTATTGAGCTCTATAAATCAGACTTTAAACGACGAGATTTAATGGCAGATATGTTAACAAAACTTAGGAAAAGAAAGACGGGGGAAGATGAAAAAGAACGAACTGTCCCTCTTATAAAATCTAAGTGAGTATTTAGGATCCCATTATTCTTTATTGCAAAAGTATAGTTTATCTATTGCTAACGATATTCGTGTCGAGCGCATTTGCTCATCGTGAACCAGGGATATTGACAACTATTGAATGGAATAATGGGATTGAGCGAACCGAAATTATTCATAGAGTTCA
>CAXYCT010000006.1:0-80927 GCA_964275745.1 uncultured Woeseiaceae bacterium
ACAGGTAGTGACCTCTCGACTCCAGTCATAGGCATAACCCAACCTTTTAAGTTGTTCTCGCATATAATCTATATTTTTATAAGTCCATTCTGCTGGAGCGACTTTTCTCTTAATAGCGGCATTTTCAGCTGGCATTCCAAACGCATCCCAACCCATTGGTTGAAGTACATGTTTACCAAGCATTCGATGATAGCGTGCAATAACATCGCTAATAGTGAACACTCTTACATGGCCCATATGTAATTGGCCACTGGGATAAGGAAACATCGTCAAACAATAAAACTTATTTTTCTTGCTATCTTCCTTGACAATAAAACATTGCTGTTCATCCCAATATTTTTGGGCTATTTTTTCAATTTCCTCTGGATTATAAGATGTGCTCATTTGAATATTTTCTTATTTAGTTAGCTAAAATTCTAAATTCTTATCCAATGATTATTCATTAGAAAAAAAGAATCTGCAAAATGTTTGATTTTTTCAGATTTTTATAAAAATTACCGCTATTTATATTTTTATAATTCCCTGTTTTCTGAGGTAATTTACGATAATTAAAACCTCATCTTCAAGTTTCATTTTATCACTATGAAGATGAATTTCTGGCTTAACTGGAATTTCATAGGGATCGTCAATGCCCGTGAAATTCTTAATCTCACCTGCACGAGCACGCTTATACAAACCCTTAGGATCACGTGTTTCGGCAGTTGCTAAAGGACAATCCACAAAAACCTCAATAAACTTTAGTTTTGCCTCATCATGCAGCATACGAACATTATCTCGATCGTCTTTATATGGGCTGATAAAACTTGATATCGCAATAATTCCCCCATCTCCAAATAATTTTGAAACCTCACCGACACGCCTTATATTTTCTTGGCGATCTTGCTCTGAAAATCCTAAGTTTTTATTTATTCCTAAACGAATATTATCTCCATCTAGGCGATAAGATAAGACACCAAAACCATGCAACGCTTTTTCAAGTGCTACTGCTATGGTGCTTTTTCCGCTCCCAGATAAACCCGTAAACCAGATTGTCGCTCCAATTTGTGGCAAAATCTTATATCGATCTTCTCTTGAGATCTCACCTTCTTGCCAAAATACATTAGTTGCTTTTTGCTCAGTTTTCACGACTATCGACCCTTTCAATAATTAATTCGTCTATTATATATCGACCTTAACGAAACATCTCACAATCAGGGTAAATTAATTCACCACAGGTTTAATATTTTTTATCTTTATTGAATAAAAAAATATCAAAATAATGCTGCTCAAGAGTAATATTGGCCAATTTCCAATAATACATACGGAGTAGATCCTGAGCGTGGTTGTAAATCGGCAGAAAGTCTTGCGAATACAAACTGATCTGATTGTTTCTCTATCTTGCCTTTTGGACCAATAAATGCACTGATTCCATTATTTGTAGCACGTACCATTTCACGACTTACTTCTAATGATCTCATACGTGAAATCTGAAGATGCTGATGAGGCGCAATAGAATCACCAAACCAGGCATCATTACTTATATTTACTAGCAGTGCTGCATTGGGAAAAGCATATAATTGCTCAGAGCCAAAGGCAACCTCATAACATATTGCTGTTGCTAATAATATATTTTCACTGAATTTTATTAATGGTTGTTTTTGACTACCTTTTGATAAATCAGTATTTGGTAAGCTTTGTAAGCGCATCCATTCTCTAATAAAACTTGGCACAGGGAAGTACTCACCAAAAGGCACTAAATGTCTTTTACGATAATATTGCTCTGTAATACCATCTAAGAACAACATACTATTAAATAATAAACCCGTATCTTTATTTTTTTCGAGTAAGCCGAGTGCAATTTTTTTATTCGACTCTTTAACCTCTTTTTGAATAAGCTGAAGATAGCCTTCAATATGATTGCTCGAAGCAGGTATAGCTACCTCAGGCCAGACAATGAAACTATTTTTAGGCGTGTTTTTTGTTGCCTGAAGATAGAGATCCAATGTCTTAGGAAACTGCTCAGCAGTCCATTTTAAATTCTGCGGGATTCCACTTTGAATAATAGTTGTTTTTATTGGCTCTCCTAAATTAAAAGACCAAGTGAAAAAATTCAAACTAAAGCCCATTAAATATGGCATGCCCATAAGTAATATAGCCAATAAATATTTTTTTTTCAGGGCAAAATATATAAATATCGTGGCACTAATTGATACAAACCAAGAAACTCCAAACACTCCAAATATGGGTGCCCAACCTGATAAAAAAGTATCTACTTGGCTATAACCTAAAGTCATCCATGGAAAACCCGAGAACATCCAACTCCTGAGCCATTCGAATAAAATCCAAATTGATGGACCTACAAAGATCAAGTAAAAGCTATGTCCATTTGTCCACCAAGATATTAACCAACCGGCTAATGCAAAATAAGAGGACATTAATAAAATCAAGCCAAACATTAGAAAAATTGCTATCCAAATAGGTGCCTGTCCGAATGAATGAACAGATATATAAATCCAATAAACACCCGTCAAAAAATGACCTAGCCCAAAACTAAATAAATATAAGGCAGATAATTTAGGTGATAATTTTAGGCAGCAATAAAATACTGGCACCAATACAAATGGTGCTAAGTAATAAAAATTTATGGGAGAGAAAACTGAAGTTAATAACATCCCAAGCAAAAAGAATGAAACAAATATACGGTATGATGGTTGAAATTGAAATTGCGAAACATTTGTTTTTTCAAACATGCTTGAATAATCTTTTAATCATCAATGTCACATTTGCATTAATTAGCAATTACTCTTTTGACTGATAATACTTCAATACGCCTTCGATGAGTTTTGGTTACAGAAAATTTAAAGCCAGAAAAAATTAATTTTTCTCCGTTTCTTGGTAATCTCCCGAACTCATGAACTACCAAACCACCAATTGTATCGTAAGAACTATGCGCAAGTTTACAGCTGAAAAACTCATTGAAATCTTCAACCTTTGTAAGTGCAAGCACCAAATAATAATCACTTCCATCATTATTTTTTTTCTTTTCGATATATTCTAGCTCTTGTGCATCATGCTCATCATCAATTTCACCAACAATTTCTTCAAGAACATCTTCAATAGTAAGCAAGCCAGAAATACCACCATACTCATCAACTACAATAGCCATATGATTATGACTGTCTCGAAATTCCTTTAACAAAGTATTTAATCGCTTAGATTCTGGAATTACTGATAATGGTCGAATGTAACGCTCAACATCAATATCATCATTAGCAGTATCTTTAAAATGACGTAATAAATCTTTTGCTAATAAAACACCAACACATGATTCACGGTCTTTATTCATTACTGGAAATCTTGAATGCCCAGAAGAAACAATTATTTCAAGTATCTCTTCCAAAGAATTACTATTTTCAATGACAACCATTTGTGATCTGGGAATCATTACTTCTCGGACTTGAGTTTCAGCTACATCTAGAACCCCTGATACCATCTTTTCTTCATCTGAATCAATTGCTCCCTGTGTATTTTGGAGAAGCTCTTGAAGCTCTCTTCGATTCAGAGGCTCACCTTTAATGGCGCGCTTTATCCTTCCTAAGAAACCAAATATTTCTTCGCTCATTTTAATTTTTTTTTTATGTTTCATTTATATTAGTAGTATTATTTCTAGAGATAGAAAGATCAATCTAAATATTTTAATCAAAGCCATCCCTAGATACTTATTATTATTCATTTATAAGGGTCATTAAAACCCAATTTAAGGCATATCACTCGCTCAAGTTCTTCCATTTTAGAAGCCTCATCATCATGAAGATGATCATAATCGAATAAATGTAAAAAACCATGAACAATTATATGGCACCAATGAGCATTTATATTTTTTGCTTGTATTTTCGACTCCTCATCTAAAACTAAAGCACAAACTACAATGTCGCCCAGATGATATGGATACATCAAAGACATTGAGAGTGTTTCATTCATTTTTGATGGAAAGGATAGTACATTTGTCATGCGATCCTTATTCCTAAATTTATAATTAAGATTAGTCATTTCTAATTCATTGACTACCCTTATGCTTAACTCGAGATTACTGTTTTTTTTCAAAATATCGTGATTGATTAATGTCAGTGAAAAATTAAGCCAATTTTCTATAGTCTCTTTTTCTGGTATCTTTATGCCACTTAAATTATTTATGTCTATAGATAATATGTGATTCCTTTTAGTCATAAACTTGTTTAATTAGAATTCTCAGATTCATATGCATTAATAATTAATTTCACCAGATCATGTCTCACCACATCTTGCGGTAAAAAATAAGTAAATGAGATGCTATCAATATCTTTTAGAATCTTAGCAGAATGTATTAAGCCCGATTTCTGTCCTTTGGGAAGATCTATTTGAGTAATATCACCTGTTACAACTGCCCTTGAACCAAAGCCAATTCTAGTCAAAAACATTTTCATTTGTTGAATTGTCGTATTTTGAGCTTCATCCAAAATTAAAAAAGACTCATTAAGTGATCGTCCTCGCATAAACGCTAACGGCGCCACCTCTATGAGGTTTTGCTCAATTAATTTAGTTACTTGGTTGGATCCAAGCATGTCATACAAGGCGTCGTACATTGGACGTAAATAAGGATCCACTTTTTGTGATAAATCGCCAGGCAGAAACCCCAGATTTTCACCTGCCTCTACTGCGGGTCGAACTAATATAATTCTTCTTACCTCATCATTCTCGAGTGCTTGAATTGCACTTGCAACGGCCAAATAGGTTTTGCCCGTGCCAGCAGGGCCGATTCCAAACGATAAATCATCTCGCTGTATTGAAGCTAAATAAGCGTTTTGATTTTGACCTCTAGGTCGAATGAGTTTTTTTGCAGTTTGAATTTGATGGTCATGATTATATGGATCTTCAGTGTTATCAGAAGAGATGTAGTTTTCTTTCTGCATGCCATGTTCCTTCAATATAATGTGTACTTGTTCAAGATCTATACTTTGATTTACAGTTAAACCGTAAAGAGCTTGAATAATTTTGTTTGCTATTAATACCCTGTCTTTATTACCTATCACCTTAAAACTATTCGCATGACTGAGAATATTAATTTTTAATTGATTTTCAATATATTGAATATTTTCATCAAATTGACCACATAAATTTGCCAGTCTTTTATTACTAAAAGAATCAAAAATTATTTCTTGAGTGATATTCAATGCTTGTCAATTAACTCATCTATAGGATTAAATTTCACCCTAGAGAAGTCTACCTCGAAGCGAATTAGGAAGAGCCTCAGTAATGACCACGTCAACAAATTGACCGATGCAGCTTTTATTAGCAATAAAATTAACCCAACGCATATTTTCTGTTCTTCCTGATAATTCAGATGAATTTTTCTTAGAGTGTCGCTCTACTAATACTTTCTGATGACTCCCAATCATTGATTGACTGATTGCAAATGCTTGTGAGGTTATCTGTTCTTGCAGCATACTTAGACGCTCTTTCTTTACCTGAACTTCAACATCATCCTTTATGTTTGATGCTGGTGTCCCCGGTCGTCGACTATAAATAAAGCTAAATGATTGATCAAAGCCAACATCAGTAATTAACTCCATTGTTTTTGCAAAATCATCTTCCGTTTCACCAGGAAAGCCAACAATAAAGTCAGATGAAATAGAGATATCAGGCCTTACTTTCCTTAACTTTCGGATCTTTTGTTTATACTCAATCGCAGTATGACCTCTTTTCATTAATGATAATATTCGGTCAGCGCCACTTTGAACTGGCAAGTGTAAATAATTAGCTAATTCAGGGTTATCTGCATAAGCTTGTATCAAGCTATCATTAAATTCCACCGGATGAGAAGTTGTAAATCTAATACGATCAATGCCTTCAACCGCAGCAACATAATAAATTAATGTTGCTAGATCAGCGATTTGATCATCATGCATTAACCCTTGATATGAGTTAACGTTCTGACCCAAGAGATTCACTTCTCTTACACCTTGCTTTGCAAGTGAATAAATTTCCGCAATAACATCATCCAAAGGACGGCTGATCTCTTCACCACGAGTATATGGTACAACGCAATAAGTACAATATTTACTACATCCTTCCATAATAGAGACAAATGCCGAAGGTCCGTCAGCTCTTGGTTCAGGAAGGCAATCAAATTTCTCTATCTGCGGAAAAGATATATCAACGATTGTTTTTTGTTTATTTTTCGCTTCTTCAAGCATGTTTGGTAATCTATGCAGAGTTTGTGGTCCAAAAATAAGATCTACATAAGGTGCTCTTTTGCCAATTCCAGCTCCTTCTTGACTGGCCACACAGCCTCCAACACCGATCATCATTTCCGGTTTATTTTTCTTTAATGCTTGCCAGCGACCTAGTTGAGAAAATACTTTTTCTTCTGCTTTTTCGCGAATAGAACAAGTATTCACCAACAAAAGATCTGCATCTTCAGGGGTCTCAGTTAACTCATATCCATGAGATTCCTTGAGAACATCAGCCATCTTCTCAGAATCATAGACATTCATTTGGCAACCCATAGTCTTTATAAATAATTTATTATTCATTGGCGATTCATAGAAAAAGAAATATTTTTACTTAACCCCGTAATAGGGATAATTCATTGATTAATTAAATGTTAATAAAAATATTTTAGAATGGAATATCATCATCAAAATCGTCTGAACTCTGAGGCTTTGGCGCTGATACGTTACTAGAAGGTGATCCTTCCATAGATGATGGGGCTGAATTACTGCCAGAAGATCTAGACCCGAGCATTTGCATTTCATTTGCCACTACTTCAGTTGTCCATCGATCTTTTCCTTCTTTATCTTCCCATTTTCTAGTCTGAATCTTACCCTCAATATATACCTGAGATCCCTTTCTGAGATATTCTGTTGCGATCTCTGCTAAACGGTTAAACATAACTACACGATGCCATTCAGTTTTTTCTTTTTGCTCTCCTGATTGCTTGTCTTTCCAGGACTCGTTAGTAGCTATACTTAAATTAGTAACAGCAGCATTACTCGGTGTATAACGAGTATCTGGATCGGCACCTAAAGTTCCGACTAAAATTACTTTATTAACTCCACGTGCCATTTCTAGTTCCTCATTTTTGATGTAATTAAATTAACTATTTAGAAATAATTCTTTTCTGTTGTCTATTGTAGAGCTTTGATCACTCTAATTACCAGTAAGTATGAATTTTTATTTAATTAATCCTCAAAGAAAAATAAAGATAACAGCCAACAGAAGATCAA
Source organism: uncultured Woeseiaceae bacterium (assembly GCA_964275745.1). GTDB lineage: Bacteria > Pseudomonadota > Gammaproteobacteria > Steroidobacterales > Woeseiaceae > SP4260. The sequence goes on from CAXYCT010000006.1 coordinate 7,245, forward strand.
AATAGATGTAAAAATGAATAAATTTTGTGTCCCAAGAGGAACCATTAACCATCCACCCAAAAGGCCTCCTGAAAAGGCGCCTAAAAATTGGAAACTTGAAAAAATACCTAATGAAGTTCCCCTTAATTCATCATTAGCCAAAATAGATAATCTTGCAGGAAGGGAAGCCTCTAAAAAATTAAAGCCAGCAAAGAAAATCGTCAAACTTGCAAATACCATTACCTGGGAGTGATTATAAAAAGTCATAATTAGCTGACTTAAAAACAATAAAATAATCGAAAAAGAAATATAAACTCGTTTTCCCGTTCGACCGTCATTCATAATCATTGGAATTGTTACTATTAAAGAAAGTAGTAATGAAAAAACATACATCTTCCAGTGATCTAATAGTGGAATTTGTAGTTTTTTCAATAGTAATAGAGGTGTAACGACAAACATCAAGGTTAAAATTAAATGTAACAAATAGACATGTAAATCAATTATCAGTAGTTTTGCTTTAAACGCGTCTTTTATTCTTAATTTAATTTCAGTATTTTTCTTCGTGAGGCTTGATGGTACCAGCAGCAGTAGGCACATGGCTATAACTGCGACAAATGCCGCCATGAAAAACAAAGACCTCACACCAAAAATGGCAGCAATTAATGGGCCAAAAATTAATGCGATTAGAAAGGAGCTCCCTATTCCTATTCCCAAAAAAGCCATAGATTTTGTTCTAACTTCTTTTCTTGTTGCATCTGCTAATAATGCTGTAAGTGTTGCTGAAATTGCTCCAGCACCTTGCAAAAACCGACCAGCGATCACTCCATAAATAGAGCTACTATAAGCAGCAGTTAAGCTGCCTAATATAAAAATAGACAAGCCAATACAGATGACAGATTTTCTACCAATCTTGTCTGACAGCATACCTAACGGGATCTGAAAAATCGCTTGCGTTAAACCATAAGCGCCAACTGAGATTCCTATTAAAAAAGGTGTTGAATACATCAGCTCACTGGCATATAGGGAAAGTACCGGAAGAAGAGCGAATAATCCAAACATTCTAAACATAGCAATCAGCGCAACGACACCAACCACTTTGCGCTCTTCATTGAGCATTTTATTTCCAACAAACTTTTTTTCTAAGGTCATATAAAATTCTTAATTCAATATAAAGCTATGATAAAGCTAGGAATAGTAAGATCAAAAAATACTTTTCTAATCAAGATTCAAAATACAATTTATTGATTGTTACAAATAGTTATAAAGTGTCTTTGCTCAAACATATGTGCTGGCAGTATATTAACAGGTTGCCCTAATTATGTTGTGAAATTATTCATGAAATCTATAGACATCCGTGGTGCCAGAACCCATAACCTAAAAAATATAGATCTAGATATTCCTAGAGATAAGCTGATTGTTATAACTGGGTTATCAGGCTCAGGTAAATCATCTTTAGCATTCGACACAATCTATGCAGAAGGTCGGCGTAGATATGTTGAATCTTTATCGACCTATGCTAGACAATTTTTATCTGTAATGGAAAAACCTGATGTAGATCATATTCATGGATTATCACCAGCAATATCCATTGAGCAAAAATCTACATCACACAACCCAAGATCAACTGTTGGAACTGTTACAGAAATTTATGATTATTTACGACTACTTTTTGCTAGAGCAGGAACTCCGTACTGTCCCTCACATAAAGTAAAATTAGAAGCTCAAACAGTGAGCGAGATGGTTGACAAAGTATTATCTTTTCCAGAGGGAGCTCCCTTGTTAATGCTTGCTCCTGTCGTGATTAATCGTAAAGGTGAGCATCTTCAGCTCATGAAAAATTTTCAAACTCAGGGCTTCATTCGTGCCAGAATAAACGGTGAAATATATGAATTGGACGACCCTCCAACCCTCGAGTTGAACCAAAAACATACTATAGAAATAGTGATTGATCGATTTAAAGTTAGGCCAGAAATGAAGTTGAGACTTGCTGAGTCTTTTGAAATGTCACTAAAAATAGCTGATGGAGTTACCTATATTGCTTCACTAGAGCAAGACAAAGAAAAAGAAATAGTATTTTCCGATCGCTATGCCTGCAATATATGCGGTTACAGCCTAACAGAGCTTGAGCCTAGGTTATTTTCTTTCAATAACCCTAACGGTGCATGCAAGACATGTGATGGATTAGGGTTAAAGCAATTCTTTGATCCCAAAAAGGTAGTTGTCAATGAGGATTTATCTCTCGCTGGTGGAGCAATCAGAGGTTGGGACCGAAAGACAACTTATTACTTTCATATGATCCAGAGTATCGCTAAACATTATAAATTTGATATAGAGACACCATTTAATGAGCTAGAAAAAAATATTCAAAAAATAATTCTATATGGCAGCGGTAAAGAAAAAATTGAATTTACGTATCAAAGTTTTAAGAATAGAAAAATGATGATTCAAAAAAATCATAGCTTTGAAGGAATTATCCCTAATCTAGATCGCCGTTATCTTGAGACAGAGTCTAATACTGTAAGAGAGGAACTTGGTAAATTTCTTAATAGTCAGATCTGTCCTGACTGCTCAGGAACAAGGTTAAATGAGTCCGCAAGAAATGTTTTTATTGGTGATCAAACATTACCTCAAATAAGTGAAATGTCGGTTGAATATGCAAAGAATTACTTCAAAGAAATTAAAATGACGGGATGGCGTGCAGAGATTGCAGAAAAAATAACGAAAGAAATTAGCTCCAGATTAAATTTCTTGAGTGATGTTGGTTTAGATTATCTTTCAATCAATCGAAGCGCGGACACATTATCTGGTGGGGAAGCACAACGTATTCGACTGGCAAGTCAAATTGGCTCCGGTCTAGTTGGTGTTCTTTATGTTCTAGATGAGCCATCCATAGGCCTTCATCAACGCGATAATCAAAGACTCTTAAAAACATTAACTCGTTTGAGAGATATTGGAAATACAGTGATTGTTGTAGAGCATGACGAGGAAGCTATTATGGCAGCTGATCATGTTATTGATATTGGTCCTGGTGCTGGAATACATGGCGGAGAAATTGTGGCTTCAGGAACGCCTGAAGAAATTAAGGGCAACAAGAAATCACTCACAGGCAATTACCTATCAGGAATAAAAAGTATAGCTATACCTAAAAAACGTTCAGTAGCAAATTTTAAAAAATCCATTACCATTAATGGCGCCTCTGGCAATAACTTAAAAGAAGTAACAGTCTCTATTCCAATGAGTTTAATGACCTGTGTAACTGGTGTTTCTGGCTCTGGTAAATCCACATTAATTAACGATACATTATATAAGTCTGTAGCTGATGAGCTTAATAAGTCTAATCGTAATCCAGCACCACATAAAGGTATTGATGGTATTGAGAATATTGATCGTGTCATAGACATTAGTCAAAGCCCAATTGGAAGAACACCAAGATCTAACCCTGCTACATACAGTGGACTTTTTACCCCCATTCGCGAACTATTTGCTGGTACACAGGAAGCTCGCTCTCGTGGCTATCTTCCTGGAAGGTTTAGTTTTAATGTAAAAGGTGGAAGATGTGAAGGCTGTCAAGGTGATGGTGTTATAAAAGTTGCCATGCATTTTCTGCCCGATGTCTATGTCTCTTGTGATGTTTGTCATGGAAAGCGTTATAACCGTGAAACTTTAGATACCTTATATAAAGGTAAAAATATAAATGAAATTTTAGAGATGACAGTGGAAGAAGCCTCAGTTTTCTTTACAAATATTCCTGTTCTGGCAAAAAAACTCCAAACTTTAATGGATGTGGGGTTGTCGTACATTCGATTGGGCCAAAATGCAACAACATTATCTGGCGGTGAAGCTCAAAGAATTAAACTCGCTAAGGAATTGTCGAAACGCGATACAGGCAATACTCTATATATTTTAGATGAACCTACAACTGGGCTTCATTTTCAAGATATAAGTCTTCTCTTGAAAGTTTTACATCGCCTTAGAGATAAAGGAAATACAATAGTAGTTATTGAGCATAATCTTGATGTCATTAAAACAGCAGACTGGATTATTGATATTGGCCCTGAGGGAGGTGAAGGTGGAGGTAATATTATAGCTACTGGATCGCCAGAGGATATTATTAAAATTGACTCATCTTTTACAGGTCAGTTTCTCAAGCCTCTGTTGAAAATTACCGAAGTTTGAATTAAAAACTAAATTAATTTCTTTGAATGGTTTTTATAATAATTGGATTATTGATTAATTGGCCCTTAACATAGCTGTTAACAGTATGCTTATCAGAAGGCATTTGATGAATCTTCCTTACTATATCCATGCCATTGGTAACTCTACCAAATGCCGCGAATCCCATTCCATCAGAGTTTCTTGATGCGCCATAGTCTAAACCTAATTGATCACCAATACAGATAAAAAAATCTGAAGTTGCTGTATCAACAGCCCCCCGGCTCATCGAAAGCACCCCGTCAAGATGTTGCAATCCAGATAATTTAGTACTTTCATGCTTAATCGTGGGGTAGACTTTTTCACCATCGCCGATACCCCCCTGAATTACCTCTATCTTAGGGCTACCATTATCATTTTCATATCTAACTGTTCGATAAAAAGAAGTATTATCAAAGTAGCCTTCATCCGTATAGCGAAGGAAATTAGCCACTGTAATAGGTGCTTTCTCAGAATAAAGCTCTATATGAATATCGCCAATGGTCGTTTGCAATGTTACATTAATTATATTGTTTTCATTTGCACTAAGATAATTCACAAAACACAATATTAAAAATAATAGGCTGGGAAATTGAAGTTTGGATCTTTTAGAAATCAACATTTTGTCTCCATCTCAATAGTGAGGCGGGCGCTCATCTGAATCAACAACTTCAACTGATGGTTCATTCAATGTACTTACTCGTTCTTGAATGGATAGGAGCGCTCGTTTTAAAATATCTAGCTCATCTTGCTGTTTTATAATGATTGAATTTAATTGATCCAAAAGATTCTCTTGATATGATAGTTTCGTTTCTATATTAATTAATTGATGATTAGTCATGATTATTCACTCTATATTAGTTTCCTGAAATAATAGCTTGCTCATTAGTTTAATATAACAATTACAAATTATATAAATAAATTACCTGAGATTAATATTATACAATTATGTCATTAATTCGTTTCGAAGATATTTCATTTGAGATTGGAGAGCAAAAGATACTTTCTGAGGCCAATCTAGCCATAGAGGCAGGAGAAAGATTGTGCCTAATCGGAAGAAATGGTGCAGGTAAATCAACGACATTTAAACTTATTATGGGTCTTATAGAGCCTGATCGAGGTTCTGTAATTTTTGAATCAAAATTAATTATCAGTCAGCTTGAACAATCATTACCTATATCCGAAGAAACAACTGTTCGCGATGTTATTCGTTCTGGATTATCAGAAATTGAATTACTACTAACAAATTATCATGAGTTAGCCTCAAAAGAATTAAAGGGGAAAGATTTATTAGATTTAGAGGACCTTCACAAACAAATTGATACGCATGGAGGATGGAATCTTGAGCAACGAATCGATACCATAATTTCAGAGCTTAATTTACCTGCTGAAAAGAGAATGAATGAGCTCTCTGGAGGTTGGCTTAGAAGAGTTTCACTAGGAAAAGCACTGGTACAAAAACCTGATGTTCTGCTACTTGACGAACCTACCAATCATTTAGATATTTCAACAATCAAATGGCTTGAGGATATCGTTTACTCCTATAAAGGTACGGTTATTTTCATTACACATGATAGGGCTTTCATAAAAAAATTAGCATCTCGGATTCTTGAAATAGATCGGGGAAAAATTACTAGCTGGCCCGGAGATTATAATAATTATGTTAGAAGAAAAGAGAAATTTTTAATCGATGAAAAAAATGAGTTTGCAAAATTTGATAAAAAACTTGAGCAAGAAGAAATTTGGATTAGGCAGGGTATCAAGGCAAGGAGAACACGTAATGAAGGACGTTCAAGAGCTTTAATGAGAATGCGAGAAGAACGCCAAAAAAGAGTAACACATGAAAATCAAGCGCATATTCATATTGGAGAAAGTGAAAAATCAGGGCGTAAAGTAATTAGAGTAAAGAATGTTAATTATCAATATACAGATGAGCCATTAATTAATAATTTTTCACTTAATATTCAGCGTGGTGACAGAATTGGTATAGTTGGAAATAATGGTATCGGAAAAACAACTCTTCTGAGACTACTTTTAGGTAAAATTGAACCTACCTCAGGAACTGTTAAATTAGGCACCAACATAGAAATTGGTTATTTTGATCAGTTACGACAAAAGCTTGATCCAGAAAGATCTGTCGCAGATAACGTCAGCGATGGAAAGACTCATATCCAAATAAATGGCAGTGACAGACATATAGTGGGGTACCTTAAGGGTTTTTTATTTTCTCCAAAAAGATCCATGACTCGTGTCAAAGCGCTGTCTGGTGGTGAAAAAAATAGAATTATTCTAGCTAAGTTATTCACTAAAGCAACTAATCTACTGATCCTCGATGAACCAACTAATGATTTAGACATGGAGACACTAGATGTACTTGAAGAGCAATTAGTACAATATAAAGGAACTTTATTAGTTGTCAGTCATGACAGAGAATTTTTAGATAATGTTATAACTAGTATGCTTGTTTTTGAGGGTCAAGATAGACTAAGTCATTACGTTGGAAATTTTTCAGACTGGCTCTCAAGAAAACAACTATTAACTCAAGTCGATCATCATAAAAATACTAATAAGAAACAAAAAAAATCTCCAGAAAAAACAAAAAAAATTGCTAAACTGAACTTTAAAGAACAACGCTTACTAAATACATTGCCCGATCAAATTAAATCACTTGAAACTAAAAAAGTGTATCTTGAAAAAGAGTTATCACATTCAGATTTTTATACACAAGGTAAGGATGAAATTCAGTTCACTCTAAAAGAATTTGATGCACTGACTAGTAAGATTGAGGAAAAAATTGAAGCTTGGTCTATATTAATCGAAAAAGAGGATCAATATAAAAAAACAAAAGACCCCTAATAGATAGGGGCTTTGTAATTTTTTATAAATTAGATGACTGAATGTCAAATTTTATAGAATAATATCGTAAAACTTTCGAGCTAACGATATATTTACTGAGGTGTTACGTTCTCAGCTTGTGGGCCTTTTTGGCCATCAGAGACAGTCATAGTTACGCTCTGACCTTCACGCAAACTCTTTCTACCTTCTACATTGATTGCGCTATAGTGAACAAATACATCTTTACCGCCCTCGCGTTCGATAAATCCGAATCCTTTTTCATCATTGAACCATTTAACGGTACCTTCTACTTGATCTGACATTTTCTTCTCTTTCTTTTAATTTATGCCATAAATATGGCGTTATAAAACCGAATCATTTCGGTGCGTTTTTGAAACATAGCTTATGAACCAAATACATTACTTGGTTAATTCACAATGTTTCAGATTGACGCATTTTACGCGTGTTTCACAATTGTGCAAATATTAAAGACAATTAAATTAAACTCCAACAGAACTAAGTAAAAATTAATATGGGTAATAAGTATTATAAAGTTTGTAATCTATCTAGTAATCTAGATATAAATTAATAACAAATTAAACCTCATACAAATGAATTTATCATCATTACTAAAATAAATTAACGTATCAATCAATCTAGTATTTTTAAAGTGCCAACTAATAATTCAATTTAAATTGAATATTAATATATAGATATTAATGTAATTTTTTTTAAAAAAAAACTCATACAATTCAATCAGTTCCATATAATCTATCGCCTGCATCTCCTAATCCAGGAACGATATATTTATCATCATTTAAGTGACTATCTATACTTGCTGTATAGATTTTAATATCTGGATGTTTCGTCGAAACAGTCTTTAATCCTTCTGGGCATGTGACAATGCAAATGACAATTATCTTTTTGATGTTTTTTTCTTTTAAAGCATCAATCGCTGCTATGGTAGAACCGCCAGTGGCTAACATTGGGTCTATAATTAAATGCAAGCCTTCGAGAGATTTTGCAGGAATATTCTCATAATAGCTCTCAGGTTCCGCTGTTTCCTCATTGCGAAACATACCTAAAAATCCCACACGAGCGGAGGGAACTAAAGATAACACCCCATCCAGCATCCCCATTCCAGCCCTAAGAATTGGTATTACAACAATTTCCTCGCAAATTCTTTTACAATTTGCTTTCTGAATTGGTGTTTCAACAATAACATCCTCAACAGATACATTTTCTAGCGCCTTAAAAGACAACAACATTGTAATTTCTGTCACTAATCGACGAAAATTCTGATGGGTAGTCCCTATCTTCCTAACTTCTGCTAATTTATCCTGTATACATGGATGTTTTACTTCATAGTGCATACTATTGTCCTCGAATTTAATTAATTATTAACAAATATAATGCTTAATTAATCTTTATTTATGCCAATCTTGTTCCATTTTTAGCTTCTTTATCGGGGACACAAAGAATTACACTTCCGTCATTTTGAATAAACCCCGTAACTAAGCATTCTGACATAAATGGTCCAATTTGTTTTTTCGGAAAATTTACTACTGCTGAGACTTGCCTGCCTATTAGTTTTTTAGGCGAGTAGTGATCCGTAATTTGAGCAGATGATTTCTTAACTCCCAAATCATCACCAAAATCTATTGTCAGTTTTATAGCTGGTTTGATGGCCTCTTTAAAGTATTCTGCGGTTAATATCGTACCAACCCTTAAATCTACTCTTTCAAATTCTTCCCATGTTAGTTCAGACATAATAATAACCCTTATATTCTCAGTAAATCATGATCTTAAATAAGAAGCGCCATTTAGATCTATAATAGCTCCTGTTGCGTAATCCATACCTTCCATAGTTAACATCATTACAGCTTTAGCAATTTCGTCTGGTCTGCCTACCCTATTCATTGGGCTTTGTTTTTTTATCGCTTCACCTTGTTCGCTGGACAATAACGATATTGCCATGTCTGTTTCAACAAACCCAGGAGCCACAACTCCAACAAAAATGTTATGTGGAGCCAGTGCAATAGCCAGAGATTGACTCATAGAGTTTAATCCTGCTTTACTCGCTCCATAAGCTGGTGCTCTGGGTTCGCCGCGATTTGCTCCACGAGAAGAAATATTAACAATCTTTCCCTGTTTCTTGGTAATCATATATTTTGCTGCGTGATAACAAATATTTGCTGGTCCAATCAAATTAGTTGCAATAGTCGTTTGCCATGCATTTTGCCATTCACTAAAACCAACCTGCAAAATAGGATGATCAACAAACATACCAGCATTATTTACAACAATATCCAATGAGCCCAATTTATCTATTACTTCCAAAACTACGGCTTCAGCTTCTCCTTCATTCGTAATATCTGATTGTAGACATATATGATTAGATCCAGGAAGTGACCTAATTAATTTTTCAGCAAGTTTTTTTTCTTTTTTGTAAGTAATTGCTACTTTTGCTCCATGCAACGCATAACACTGAGCAATAGCTTTGCCAATTCCTCTTGATCCTCCAGTAATAAGGATTTTTTTATTTTTAAAATTAATCATAATAAATTTTCTTCAGTTCAATCTGCCATAAAAAGTCATTCTTGAGGTTTCTGATAGTGATATATTTGGCTCCGAGTTATAGGCTAAAACGGCTAATATTCTGGTTAAATCACCCTCTACTGGAGTAACTCTATGTATTGAATTCCTGCCCCTAAATAAGACCAATGTTCCTGCTTCCATCGCTAAGCTGTCATACTTTAAATCACCATCGAGTAATTGCTGCACACCATCAAAATTCATTTCATTATTACCTGTATCTCTAAAATTTCTAATATATTGAAACTCTCCCCCTTTTTTTGATTTTTGTATTAATAAAGTTACAGCAAAAGATGAATTATCAAAATGCCAGCCCAACTCTTCTGTTTCAGAAGCATAATGGATATTTATGGAAGATAAATTATCAGCATATTTATACAAACGTCCTTCACCAACTACACCAGAAATAAAATTACGAAACAATGTAGATTTATATAAAACTTTCAAATCAGAACTATCCTCTATCTGATCGTCAGTAATGCAACCTTTCGATGAAACTACTTGTCTATTAAGTGCGTGATCACTAGGGAAATTTTTATCTGGTGGAGAGATATAAACACTATGATTTTGTTTACAGTAAAATGCTTTACATTGATTCAGGTTACTTTCTTGAATTAATTGCTCAATCGAATCTTGTCGCAAAAAATTAGGCAAGACAATACAGCCATCTGTATCGATAGAATTTTTACATTGATTTATAAATGCTGAGTTATCAAGGGGGTATTCATCCAGATTCACTATTGAGTTTAGTAAAAATTTTCTTTCAGTTATATTGGTCTCCATCAGATCCATCTCCTAACTTTACTCTTATATAAATTATATTCATCCTGGAATTCATTTACGAGCATACTTTCTTCATGGAATATAACCCGGTGATTCATTAATGGGATAAATAAAAAAGCGGTGATAATACTGCCAATATTATTGCTCAATAACCCTAGGCCTAACAAAGTAAAAAACATACTTGCATACATTGGATTTCTGGTCACAGAATATAATTTAGTCGTTACTAAAAAAGTAGGTTTTTTAAATACAATGACTGTAGTTTTTAATTTTCTAAACTCGATGATAGAAATAACCAACATGATTAGACTGAAACTTATAATTGTATAGCCAATCCAATGAATGGATAAAATATCAATAGCTAAAAATGATAAGTAATTTGATGCGAGTATTTGAATCATCACAACAAACAATAAAATTAAAGGGGGAATCGGCCCTTTTTTTTTCGACATTAATTTCATTAAATTAATTTTCTGATACCTATAGCATTTCTGATCTCTTGAATATATGGAACTGAAATCTCCCGAGCTCGTTCAGCTCCTTTTTTTAGCTGAACTTCAATTTGAGCAGGGTCATCAATCAACTTTTGATATTCCTCTCTTGCCGGTTTTAGTTGGTCATTAATACATTCGAATAATATATTTTTCATTTCTCCCCATGCTAAGCCATTCGCATATAATTTTTCAATATTCAGAATTTCTTCTGGCATCGCAAAAGCACTGTAAATATCATATAAAACCGAGTCTTTTGGATCTTTAGGTACCCCTGGCTCCAAACTATTAGTTTTAATTTTCATTATTAATTTTCTTAATTGCTTTTCATTTGCAAATAAAGGAATAATGTTGTCATAACTTTTACTCATCTTTCTTCCATCTAGACCGGCTAATAAGGCTGTTTCTTCACTTATGATTGCTTCAGGGATAACCAATATATCTCCAAAGTTATGATTAAATCGTTGAGCTATGTCACGAGTCATTTCAATATGTTGTTTTTGATCACGCCCGACAGGGACTTTATTAGACTTAAACATCAATATATCTGCAGCCATTAATATAGGGTAACTAAATAATGCCATATTTATACCTCGATCCTGATCGCTGGCACCGCTGTCAATATTGTTTTGAACTTGCGCCTTATATGAGTGCGATCGGTTCATTAAACCTTTTGATGTCATACTCGTTAATATCCATGTCAATTCGGGTATTTCAGGGATATCTGATTGTCGGTAAAAACAAGCATTTTCTGTATCCAGCCCCAACGCTAGCCAAGCAGCCGATATCTCCAAAGTAGATCTAGCTATACGCTCAGGATCCTCAGCTTTAGCGAGTGCATGTAAATCCGCAAGAAAATAAAAATTTCTTATATCTTTATTGTGACTCGCTTCAATACAAGGTCGAATTGCCCCCACATAGTTCCCAATATGGGGAGTACCAGTCGTAGTAATACCTGTTAAATATATCTCATTTTGAATCATTTAATATCCCGCGGCCTGACCGTCTTTTCTTGGATCTGAAGCCCCATAATAAACCTTATGCTCCTCATCCCACATAATGGCTTGATAGCCGCCATAAACATTAGTATCTGTAGCAATATTATGCCCAATTTTTCTTAACTTCTCACGGGTAGAATCATCAATTGATGATTCTAAATATAATTTACCTCCATCGTTCATTTTTGTATCTGTTGGTTGCGAAGATCCAACATGTCTAATTCTTGCTGCATCACCCGCTTCTTGGAGATTCATGCCAAAATCAATCATATTAATTAATATCTGAGCATGTCCTTGAGGTTGCATTGACCCCCCCATTAAACCAAATGATAACCAAGGTTTATTATCTTTGGTGACAAATGCAGGAATAATAGTATGAAAAGGGCGTTTATTTGGAGCATATACATTTGGATGACCTGCATTCAAACTAAATAACTGTCCTCTATTTTGGAAACTAAAACCAAATTCCTCGGATGTTAAGCCAGCTCCCATATCCCCATAATTACTCTGAATCAAAGAAACCATATTACCTTCTCTGTCAGCCACTGTTAAATAGATGGTATCGTCATTCTCGAGTTTGATATCACCTGGTAAAAACTCTTTTGCAGCAATATTTGGATTAATTAAATTTCGGCGCTTCTCAGCATACTCTTTTGTTATTAATATATCGGTCGATATATCTGAATATTTGGGATCTGCATAATATTTAGCCCTGTCTTCATAAACAATTTTCTTTGCCTCAACAAATGTATGGATATATTCGGCACTAGCAAAATTCATATTAGATAAATCAAAACCTTCCAAGATATTCAAAAGCTGCAGCACTGCAATTCCCTGAGTATTTGGAGGTAACTCATATACCTCATAACCACGATAATTGGTTGAAACTGGTTTTACCCACTCCGAAGAATGATTTGCAAGATCCTCATAACGTAAAAATGCTTTATTTTTAACCATAAATGCATCAATTTTTTTAGCTATATCTCCTTTATAGAATTCATCCCTTCCCATCGTTCCAATTTTTTTATAAGTTGATGCCAGTGCAGGATTTTTAAATACTTCACCTTTATTTGGTGCCCTTCCATCTGGCATGTAAACATTTCTAAAGCCTTCGTAAATACCTCTGGATGTTGCATTTTCCTTCCATAGCCAAGATACAACTTCAGAGACAGGAAACCCTTCCTCAGCATAAGCTATCGCTGGCTCAAGTATTTCGTTCATTGATAATTTTCCATATCGATTGTGCATCTCAAACCAGCCATCAACAGCACCAGGCACAGTAATAGGTAATGGACCTAAATAAGGAATTTCGGTGATATTATTCTCTTTGAAATAACCCAATGCAAGCAACTCTGGAGATCGACCTGAGGCATTTAAGCCATTTAATTCTTGTTTTTCAGCGTCCCAAATAATCGCAAATAGGTCACCACCAATGCCACAACCAGTTGGTTCAACCAATCCAAGGACAGCATTTGCAGCAATAGCGGCATCAATAGCAGTGCCTCCTTTTTTCAGTATATCCAATGCTACTTGAGTTGCTAAAGGATGACTGGTCGCAGCCATTCCATTGGAGGCAATCACTTCAGATCTAGATGCAAAAGATAAGCCAGTTACTCGATCAAACCCCATTTCTGAGGAAAATGCATTAGTCATAAAAAAAATTCCTGTAATAATAATATTTTTCATTCACAATCTCTTTATGCAAGACAAGTCATTATTTTATAATGCCTAGATTGAAGGTTAATTAATACCCCATTTAACTTTTACTAAACAAATTGTAAGTAATAAAAAAGGATGCTAGCAAAGGAATGAGAAACAAAAAATACAGCAATACAGAGCGTCTTGTGGATATTTACTCATCACACCTGGATGTCCTAACAAATGAACTCGATGAAGCGCTAAAAGATACTCTATTTCACCATGCAATAATCTCTTCAGGGGCTATAAAATATCGCAGAATGGATGATAACCCATTCCCTTTCAAAACGAATCCTTATTTTTGTCGATGGCTACCTTTACTCGATCACCCAAATTGTTATCTTATTTATACGCCAGGTAAAAAACCTGTTCTCATATATTTCCAAGAAATAGATTTTTGGTATAAATCAGCAGAGCTTCCCTCATCGTTTTGGGTTAATTACTTTGAAATAATAATAGTAAATTCAATAGATGAGATAAATTCGCATCTGCCTAATAATAAAAATGAATGCATACTAATAACAGATGAATATCTTGAAGACAGGTATACCTTTGATATAAGGAATATTAACCCAAAGAATGTTATTAATATAATTAATTATGGCAGGAGCATAAAAACTGAATATGAGATTGAATGTTTGAGAAAAGCCTCGAGAATTGCAGTAAAAGGTCATCATACAGCTAGTCATAAATTTAAAGAGGGTGCGTCTGAATTTGATATTCACATGTCATATTGTAAGGCCTCAAAACATTCAGAAAACGAACTTCCTTATAAAAATATAATAGCAATTAATGAAAATGCATCAATACTTCATTACCAGCATTACCAGAAACAAAAAATAAAAAACCCTCGTTCTTTTTTAATCGATGCAGGTGCCATTTATAATGGTTATGCATCAGATATAAGTCGGACTTATGCTTATGATTGCAATGAATTTAAATCTATAATTGATGGTATTGATCAAATGCAACAAGAAATTATTGATCTAATTAAAATTGATATGAACTATATTGAATTACATATTAAAGCGCATGAAAAGATTGCTGAAATTATTCTACAAATAGGACTTGCAAATGGCTCAATTGAATCAATAGTTAAAAATAAAATTACAGATATATTTTTTCCGCATGGATTAGGTCATTTTCTGGGACTACAGGTTCATGATGTTGGTGGGTTTTTAGAAAACTCTCAGGGTAAAGAAATAAATAGATCTGACCGTTATCCTTTCCTTCGATTAAATAGAAAAATTAAGGAAAATCAAGTATTTACTATCGAGCCAGGTCTCTATGTAATTGACTTATTAATTAACAAAGCAAAAGTTAATGGGACCTATAAAATGCTAAACCTAAAGCAAATAGAATGGCTAAAACCATATGGTGGTATTAGGATTGAAGACAATATTAGAGTTCTTGACAGGGGAATTGAAAATATAACAAGAAATGCTTTTAATGAGAGCCCCATAAATTAAAAGTAAAGGCCCAAGAAAGAACAGCTAAAAAATTCAACATAGAACATATTGAATAAGAAATTTTTTTCATCTTCATTGCTGCCTCTTTATAATTCTTTGTCATTTAACAAAATCATATTTGCAACCTCATCCATGCTCTTTGCTAAAATAAAATCCTTTTCGGTTACGCCAGAAACCTCATGAGTCACTAGATTAACGTTTACTTTATTATAAACATTAGACCACTCAGGATGATGATCCATTCTGTCTGCTTCTAAGGCAATCAAAGTCATGAATTTAAATGCATCAATGAAATTAGAAAATATAAAAACTCGTTTAAGCATAGAGTCTTTGTAAGACCAAGAATCATTTTCTTTTAATTTTTTTATAATTTCATTTTCATTTAATTTTGACATAATCATAGTTTCTTTTTATTTATAATTTCGATTAAGTGCTTTTAACTTTTTTTTCATTCGTTGCCCTTTTCTCTTTAGTAGAGGCATAACTAGTAATCCAAACTTTGGAAACAAATAAGATATATTTGTAAAAAGACCACTTATTTTAGGCATGGATTGCTCAATCTGGTTATTGACACATAGCTCTAATATAGCTTCAGCAACCTCATCCACAGAACTAATGCTTTGCGAAAATGTCAAATCTGATACTGAATCTATATCGTCCATAATAAATGGGGTGTCGATTGGTCCTGGTGATATAACTGCAATTTTTATATTTTTTTCCCTAGATTCAATAGCTAGCGCATAAGTAAAAGCTCTAAGCCCAAACTTAGATGAAGAATAAACAGCAGAGCCAGGCACTGGTGTTCTCCCAGCAAGCGAAGCTACATTGACGATGGCACAGTTACAGTTCCTCATATGAGGCATAACAAGACGACTTAATATAATTGGTGCCTTCAAATTTACATCTATCATTCTACCGAGTTCTTTGGGATCATTTTCTTCCACAAGACCACGTTTATGATAACCAGCATTATTGATTAGGACATCAATTGAAGAAAACTCTTCTATGGTTTTTTTAATTAAATTTTCACAATCAACATGGCTAGAAACATCCATAGATACAGACATAACTTTAGTGATCTTTTTTAATTCGATAGAGACAAGATCCAAATTTTCTTGATTTCTTGCAACCAGAACTATATTTGCACCATTATTTGCAAAATGTCTTGCAGTTGCTTTTCCAACACCAGAAGAAGCGCCAGTTACAATAACGGTTCGATTGTAATATTTTTTGCCCATAAAAAACTATTTGAACATAGAAAAGAATAAATTAAAGTATTTAATATACTTTAATAAAACGAAAAGACTAAGCGTCAGCTTCTTCGTTCATCTCGTTTTTAGGCCCATCAACTAACTGAACCATTGCCATAGGGGCTGCATCTCCAGTTCGTGGACCTATTTTTAGGATTCTTATATAACCACCTGGACGATCAATAAATCTTGGGCCGATATCAGAAAATAACTTACCTACGATGGCTTTATCCCTTAATCGATCAAAGGCAAGTCGACGATTTGCAACGCCATCTTTTTTCGCAAGTGTAATTAAAGGCTCAACAACTCGACGTAGCTCTTTTGCTTTAGGTACAGTTGTTTTTATTGTTTCGTGCAGCAATAATGATGTCGACATATTACGAAACATAGCTTTCCTATGGGAGCTATTTCGGCCTAATTTACGTCCTGATTTTCTGTGTCGCATAATAAATACTCTTTAATTAAAACAAACAAATTTACTTACTGAGCAAGACTGGCAGGAGGCCAATTTTCAAGCCTCATACCTAAAGTTAATCCATGACTTTCAAGAATTTCTTTTATTTCTGTCAAAGATTTCTTACCTAAATTTGGTGTGCGTAATAATTCAACTTCTGTTCGTTGCACCAAATCACCTATATACATAACGCTTTCTGCTTTTAGGCAGTTTGCAGAGCGGACTGTTAGTTCAAGTTCATCAACAGGGCGAAGTAGAATTGGATCCACTAGATTTTCATCTTCTTCGTTATCACCCTCCTCTTCCCTCTCAAGATCAACAAAAACTGAAAGTTGGTCTTTTAATATGCTTCCTGCATGCCTTATAGCTTCTTCAGGATCAATCGTACCGTTTGTCTCTATATCAATTATTAATTTATCTAAATCTGTCCTCTGCTCTACACGAGCAGCTTCAACATCATATGACACACGATGTACTGGACTGAATGAAGCATCCAGCTGCAATCTACCTATTGGACCTGCTTCTTCTTCAAATACTGGCCCTCTTGTTGCAGGACGATAACCACGTCCACGCTCAACCGTTAGTTTCATTGATAAGCTACCAGTACTTGATAGATTTGCTATTACGATATCTGGGTTCATGATTTCAACATCATGCTCTAGCACAATATCAGCGCCTGTTACTGGACCAGGACCTTTTTTCGACAAGCTCAGCTCTGCTGAACTTCTCCCATGCATCATTACCGCAACATTTTTCAAGTTAAGTAATATATCCACGACATCTTCTTGAACACCGTCAATACTGGTGTATTCATGCAAGACACCTTCAATTTCAGCTTCAACAATAGCCGAACCAGGCATCGATGATAATAGAATTCTTCGCAAAGCGTTACCAAGAGTATGTCCATAACCACGTTCAAATGGTTCAATTACAACTTTAGCTTGCAAATCATTGGATGACACAACTTTAACATTGCGCGGCTTTAAAAACTCATTTACAGATTCGTGCATGGGTATATACCCTCCTAACTATTTCGAGTACAACTCGACTACTAAATTTTCATTTATATCGGGAAGGATATCTTCTCGACCCGGTAATGATTTCATGACGCCTGACATTTTCTTTGAATCTACTTGCACCCATTCAGGGATACCTATTTGCCCAGCAATCTCAAGTGCGCTTTGAATACGAAGTTGCTTCTTGGACTTCTCTCTAATTGAAATAGAGTCTCCAGCTGCAACTTGTGCAGACGGAATATTAACAACCACACCATTAACTTCGATACTTTTATGACTTACCAGTTGTCTTGCTTCAGCTCTGGTAGAAGCATACCCCATACGGTAAACAACATTGTCTAAGCGACCTTCAAGTAAGGATAATAAGTTTTCACCCGTAGATCCTTTTAATTGAGCTGCTCGCTTATAATAATTTAAAAATTGTCGCTCCAACACACCATACATGCGACGTAATTTCTGTTTTTCTCTTAACTGTAAACCATAATCAGAAACCCTAGGTCTTCTTTGTCCGGCTCCACCAGGTGGTACCTCAAGCTTGCATTTCGACTCCAAAGGTCGAACTCCGCTTTTTAAGAACAAATCTGTTCCTTCTCTTCTGGATAATTTACATTTTGGTCCTGTATATCTAGCCATTTCTAATTGCCTCTATCTAAACGCGACGCTTTTTAGGTGGTCGACACCCGTTATGAGGAATTGGTGTTACATCCTCGATATTTTGTATTTGAAAGCCTAGTGCATTGAGCGCTCTCACAGCAGATTCTCTGCCTGGCCCAGGTCCGCGAACCCGAACATCTACATTCTTTACACCGAATTCTAAAGCTGCCTTTCCTGCCTTATCTGATGCAACTTGTGCTGCAAATGGTGTTGATTTACGCGACCCTCTAAAACCACATCCACCAGAAGTAGCCCAAGATAATGCATTTCCTTGACGATCCGTAATGGTAATAATCGTATTATTGAAAGATGCATGAATATGCGCTATCGCATCCACAACATGTTTTTTAACTTTCTTTTTCTTCGTATCTGCCATTATTATTCCTGTTTTTAGCTTCTTTAAACCAATTCTTATCTTTTGATTGGACGACGAGGTCCTTTCCTAGTTCTTGCATTGGTTTTAGTTCGTTGACCCCTTAACGGCAATCCACGTCTATGTCGAATTCCTCTATAACAACCCAAATCCATCAATCTTTTAATATTCATTGAGGATTCACGTCTTAAGTCACCTTCGACAGTGAATTTTGCAACTGCATCTCGCAATCCAACAACTTCGGGTTCAGCCAGATCTTTCACTTTAGTTTCTGGACTTACACCCGCAGAACTGCATATTTGCTGCGCCCTTGTATTCCCAATTCCATATATCTCTGTCAATGCTATGACAACATGTTTATTTGATGGGATATTTATTCCTGCTATACGAGCCACTTATTTATACCTTTCCTTTATTTAACCTTGCCTTTGTTTATGACGAGCGTCGGAAGAACAAATCACACGAACAACACCATTGCGTCGAATAATTTTACAATTCCTACACATTCTTTTTACTGATGCTCTAACTTTCATGCCCTTACTCCAAATTTTTTTCTATATTCACAAAATTATCTACGATAATTCCTTAAATTTGCTTTTTGCATCATGCCATCATATTGATGACTCATTGAATGCGCTTGCAACTGCGACATAAAATCCATGGTCACAACCACAAGAATTAATAATGATGTTCCACCAAAATTAAACGGAATACTTGGATAGAACATACGGAATATCTCAGGCAACAAGCAAACGGCAGCTATATAAAGAGCCCCCCAGAATGTGAGCCTTGTTAATACTCTATCTATATAATCAGCGGTCTGCATGCCCGGCCTTATTCCTGGAACAAAGGCTCCTGACCGCTTTAAATTATCAGCAGTTTCTTTTGAATTGAATACCAAAGCAGTATAAAAAAAGCAAAAGAAAATAATCATCGCTGCATATAAAAGTACGTAAATTGGTTGCCCAGGACCTAAATTTGCCCCAACTGTTTGTAATACTTCTTGAAAAGCGTTTGGATTCGATGATTGGCCAAAGAATTGAGCAATTGTTGCTGGGAACATTAAAATACTTGAGGCAAAAATTGGAGGAATTACTCCTGACATATTAATCTTAAATGGCAAGTGAGTATTTTGCCCTTGATACATCTTTCGGCCCTGCTGCCTTCTAGCATAATTGACTGCAATCCTTCTTTGGGCTCTCTCCATATATACCACAAATAATATTGCGCCTATAGAAACGATTAGTAACAGTATTGCTGTTGCTGCAGCCATCTCACCATTTCTTACTAATTCAGCAGTTCCTGCAACCGCGGCAGGCAAGCCGGCTATAATACCTGCTAGAATAATCATCGATATTCCATTTCCAATACCACGTTCAGTAATTTGTTCTCCAAGCCACATCAAAAACATCGTTCCAGTAACTAGGGTAATACATGCTGTGACCAGGAATATCATTCCAGGATTTACAACCACGCCTGGTTGACTCTGCAGCCATGATGCTGCTGCAATAGATTGAAATAAAGACAAGATTACGGTGCCATAACGAGTATATTGCGTAATTTTTCTTTTCCCGGATTCTCCATCTTTACGAAGCTGTTGCATTGATGGGACAATCATACTCGACATCTGCATAATAATGGATGCTGAAATATAGGGCATTATTCCTAGAGCAAATATACCAAACCTAGATAACGCTCCACCAGAGAATAGGTTAAACAACGCCAGCATATTACCTGCTTGTTGATCAAAAAATGAAGCAAGTGCAGCAGGGTCAACTCCAGGTACGGGGATAAATGTTCCAGCACGGAAAATTATCAAGGCACCAGCAAGAAAAGCAAAACGCTTTCTCAGCTCACCTGATTTCCCTGCTGTACTTTCAGCATTCATTCCATTATTTTTTGGCTGTTTTGCCATAATATAATTACCTGATGTATCCCTTAATTATTCTTCTATGGTTCCGCCAGCAGCTTCAATAGCTTCTCGCGCACCCTTTGTTACTTTTAAACCTTTTAACTTGACTGACTTTTCAAGTTTTCCAGATAAAATTATTTTTACTTTACTCGTTCTATTTGGTATCAAATGCAACTTTCTTAATACTTCAATATCAATGACATCATCAGATGGTATTGCTAATTCATGCAACCGAACTTCTGCTGAATATGCTGCCATTCTCGATGTAAATCCTACTTTTGGTAAACGACGCTGCAAAGGCATTTGTCCACCTTCAAAACCTACCTTATGATAACCACCTGAACGCGCATGCTGACCTTTTTGTCCTCGACCACAAGTCTTACCTTGTCCAGCAGAATGACCACGTCCAAGTCTTTTTGCATTTTTTTTTGACCCTTTTGCAGGGCTTAAACTATTGAGATGCATTTTATGCCTCCTCGATTGAAACTAAATATGATATTTTATTTATCATGCCTCGATTCTCTGGGGTATCTATGACAGTTACAGTCTGTCTAATTCTTCTCAAGCCCAAACCCAAAATACAAGCACGATGTGCTTTTAAACGTCCATGCTTACTTTTATTCAAAGTCACTCTAATTTGTTTTTGCTCTGCCATTATTTTCTCTATTTTATTCTGCAACAATTTCTTTAATTTTTTTACCGCGTTTTGCTGCTATTTGTCTTGGCGAATGAATTGATTCTAGTGCACTTATTGTTGCACGCACCACATTTATTGAATTTCTCGAACCGTAACTCTTTGCTAGTACATTTCTGACTCCAGCACATTCAAAAACTGCTCTCATTGCCCCTCCTGCAATAATACCTGTTCCATCTGAAGCGGGCTGCATATAGACATAACTTGCACCATGCCTACCTTTCTTTGCATACTGAAGCGTGTCATTTGTCAAACTAACTTTTATCATTTTTTTACGAGCTGACTGCATAGCTTTTTGGATAGCAATTGGGACTTCTCGGGCCTTACCATAACCAAATCCAACATTACCCTTACCATCGCCGACAACAGTAAGAGCGGTAAAACCAAATTGTCTACCACCTTTAACAACTTTAGCCACTCGATTAACAGTGACTAACTTTTCCATTAAGTCATCTGATTGGTGTGATTGGTCATTTCTTGCCATTTACTTTCCCTATTCTTTTATATATTTTTCAAAAATTAGCATGCTTAGAATTTCAAGCCCGCTTCTCTAGCAGCTTCTGCTAATGCGCGTATGCGTCCATGATAAAGAAAACCAGATCTATCAAATGCTACAGACTCTATGCCTGCTTTGATTGCTTTTTTAGCTATTCTAGCTCCTATAAAAGCTGCTGCAGCAATATTTCCAGTATTCTTTAGCTCACTTTTACTTTCCTTTTCAATAGTAGAAGCACTTACAATTACTTTTTCGCCACTGGCAGCAATCACCTGTGCATAAATATGCTGAGGAGTTCTATGAACACTAAGTCGATTTACCGAGAGTTCTTTGATTTTTGCACGACTCTTTCTTGCTCTTCTTAGTCGGTTTTGTTTTTTATCAAGTTTCATATCAATCTCATTCTTAGATTAAATTATTTCTTTTTAGCTTCTTTCATGACAACGTGCTCGCCTGCATATCGAACACCCTTACCTTTATATGGTTCTGGTGGTCTGAAATGACGTATCTCAGCAGCAACTTGTCCTACTTTTTGTTTATCAGTACCTTTAATTAAGATTTCCGTCTGACTTGGTGTTTCAATTGTTATGCCCTCTGGCGCTTCATAAGAAACTGGATGAGAGAATCCCAAAGTAAGATTTAACTTTTTTCCTTGTGATTGTGCTCTGTAACCAACCCCAACAAGCTCTAGTTTTTTTTCAAATCCCTGTGAAACACCAAAAACCATGTTTGCTACTAAGGCTCTGGTTGTGCCGGACATAGCCGAAGAAAACTTTGATCCCGATCGAGCAGCAAAGGTTATTAAATTGTCATTTTCATCAATTGAAACTTCTGGGTTAACCTCCATTGTCAAAGAACCTTTAGTTCCCTTTAATGTAAGAGTTAGACCTGAAAGATTATATTCAACATCTTTTGGTAAACTTACTGGTTCTTTTGCAATTCTAGACATAATATTTTCTCATTTAAAAGTATTCACATTAAGAAACTATGCAAATAACTTCTCCACCAATTCCATTTTTTCTTGCTTGTCGATCACTCATAACACCTGCTGAGGTAGATATAATAGATACACCTAATCCACCTAGCACTCTTGGTAATTCTTCTTTGTTTCTATATATTCTCAAACCTGGTTTGCTTGCTCGTTCAATATTTTCTATGACAGGTTTCCCTTCGTAATATTTAAGTTCAATATTAAGGTCTTGAGAAGCTCCATCTTTTTCAATTTTGAAATCAACTATATAACCTTCATTTTTTAATACATTAGCAATATCTACTTTTGCTGATGATGAAGGCATATTAACGTGAGTTTTATTTGCACTTTGTGCGTTACGAATTCTCGTTAACATGTCAGATATTGGGTCATTCATACTCATAATAGTTTCCTTGCTACCAACTGGCTTTAGTTAAACCGGGTATCTCACCTTTCATGGCAGATTCGCGAAGTTTATTTCTTCCCAAACCAAATTTTCTGTAAACACCATGAGGTCGTCCAGTGATCGCGCACCTGTTTCTTTTTCTTGATGTACTTGAATCTCTTGGTAATGCATTCAACTTCATTTGAGCTAATTCTCGCTCATCATCAGATGAATTAATATTTCTAATAATTTTTTTCAAAGATAATCTTTTTTCAGCGTATTTTTCCACAAGCCGAGCACGCTTTGATTCTCTTTCTACCATTGATTTTTTAGCCATAAATTATCTCTTATTTCTTGAAAGGAAAATTAAATGCTTCTAAAAGAGCTTTCCCTTCTTCTGGATTTCTAGCAGTCGTCGATATAGTTATGTCCATACCTCTGATAGCATCTATTTGGTCATAATTAATTTCTGGGAAAATGATTTGTTCTGTAACCCCCATACTATAATTACCTTGTTTATCGAAAGATTTTGGATTTAACCCACGAAAATCTCTTATTCTGGGAATTGCTATGCTAACTAAGCGATCCAAAAACTCATACATTTTTAATTTTCTGAGAGTTACTTTACAACCAATAGGGTAACCATCACGAATCTTAAATCCAGCTACAGATTTCTTTGCTAATGTTTTGATTGGCTTTTGACCTGCTATTTGCTGCATATCTTTGAGTGCATTATCAAGTATCTTTTTATCTGCAACCGCCTCACCTACACCCATATTTAATGTAATTTTGGTAACTTTAGGAATCTCCATGGGATTGTTAAGGCCTAGTACTTTTTGAATCTTAGGTCTTAATTCCTCATTGTATTCTTTATATAATCTTGCCATTTTCTGTACCTAATAATTAATTATTCAATCAATAAATTTATTTTATTTGATTATAAGTCTACTGCAGCACCATTGGATCGGAATATACGTGTCTTTTTACCATCTTTATCTGTTTTAAATCCAACTCGTCCTGGTTGATTTTTTTCAGGATTCCAAATCATTACATTTGAGATGTCTATGGGCATCGTTTTATCGATTATCCCACCTTCAACTCCTGCATTTGGATTGGCTTTTGTATGCTTCTTCACTACATTAATACCTTCAACTAATACCTTATGATTGGACAATACCTCAAGCACTGTTCCACGCCGACCTTTATCTTTTCCAATAACTACCGACACCTCATCACCACGTTTAATTTTATTCATTTTCTTTACCTATAATCCCTTAGATCACAATACTTCTGGCGCTAGAGAGATAATTTTCATAAATTGCTTTGTTCTTAATTCACGTGTCACTGGTCCAAAGATTCTTGTACCTATTGGTTCAAGCCTGGAATTCAATAGCACCGCCGCATTTCCATCAAAACGTATCAAAGACCCATCACTTCTACGAACACCTTTTGCGGTTCTAACTACAACTGCAGTGTATATTTCGCCTTTTTTTACCTTACCTCTAGGAATTGCATCTTTTACACTAACTTTGATGACATCACCAATAGCTGCATAACGTCTTTTTGAACCGCCTAATACCTTGATACACTGCACTCGTTTAGCACCAGAATTGTCTGCCGCATCAAGAACTGTTTGCATTTGAATCATGACTTTATTCCATATAAAGAGATTAAAAAATTCATATAAATAACTACTTTTTCTCGGTTGCTAATATATCAACCACAGTCCAAGATTTATTTTTAGACATTGGCTTACACTCACTTATGGTGACTTGGTCACCTTCATTACATCTATTTCCGTCATCATGAGCTAATAACTTACTAGTTCGACGAATATATTTTCCATAAATCGGATGCTTAATGACTCTCTCAATCGCAACTGAGACAGTTTTATCCATTTTATTGCTTATCACTTTTCCAATTAATGGTCTTCGTGATCTTTCTTGTTTTTTTTCATCAGTCATTACTAATTACCTTATTTCTTGATCTGATTAATAGCTGTTTTAATACGTGCGATACTCTTCCTAACACGACGATGTTCATGATTACGATTTAATTGTCCAGTTGCTTGCTGAATACGAAGATTGAATTGCTCTCTTCTTAATTCAAGCAACTCTTTATTTAGATCTTCTCTGGTATCTAATTTTTTATCATTATCACTCATTTACATTGCCTGCCTTGTAACAAATGTGGTTGGAAATGGAAGTTTTGCTGCTGCAAGCTTAAAAGCTTCTCTTGCTACTTCTTCTGTAACGCCTTCCATTTCATAAAGCATACGTCCTGGTTGAATCTGACAGACCCAATATTCAACATTACCTTTACCTTTACCCTGCCTTACTTCAAGAGGTTTCTTGGTAATAGGTTTATCTGGAAAAACACGAATCCAGATCTTTCCACCACGCTTAATATATCTTGTCATCGCACGTCTTGCTGCTTCGATTTGACGGGCAGTCAAGCGTCCTCTTTCGGTAGCTTTAAGTCCAAATTCTCCAAACGATACTGAGCTACCTCGAAGCGCTAAGCCACGATTTCGACCCTTCATTTGTTTTCTATACTTTGTTCTTTTTGGTTGCAACATATCTAATTATTTCCTTACGAAGGATTTTTTGTTTCATCTTTTGTGTCTGTTTCAATAACCTTAGGTTTATCAAAAATTTCACCCTTAAAGATCCAAACCTTTACACCAATGATTCCATAGGTTGTATTAGCTTCATAAACCCCATAATCTATATCTGCTCGAAGTGTATGAAGAGGGACACGACCTTCTCTATACCACTCAGATCTGGCTATCTCAGCACCGTTGAGTCGTCCACCTACCTTAACTTTAATTCCCTCAGCTCCTAATCGCATTGTACTTGTTACGGCACGTTTCATTGCTCTTCGAAACATCACTCTTCTTTCAAGTTGTTGAGCTATTCCCTCTGCAACTAGTTGAGCATCAAGCTCAGGCTTTCTAATCTCAGATATATTTAAGCGAACATCATTTATATGCATATCCATCATTAATGCTAACTTTGCTCTTAACTTTTCAATATCTTCACCTTTCTTGCCAATTACAATCCCTGGCCTTGCTGTCATAATGGTTATATTAGCTTTTTTTGCTGGTCGCTCTATATTAATTCTACTGACAGAGGCATCTTTTAGTTTTTCTTTAATATAAACACGAACCTCATGATCTTGCTTTATATACTTAGGAAAAGTTTGAGTATCTGCATACCACTTTGATGACCAATCCTTTACGATTCCTAACCTAATACCAATTGGATGTACTTTCTGACCCATATGAATTCTCTTTATTCGTCGCCTACGCGAATTGTAATATGACTGTTACGCTTTATTATTCTTTCTCCACGACCTTTTGCTCGTGCTCTTGAACGTGTGAATCTCGGTGCTTCATTAACTTCTATAGTCGACACTTTTAACTCATCTATATCAGCACCTAAATTATGCTCAGCATTTGCAATTGCTGAATTCAGTACTTTTTTAACAATACCAGCACTTTTTTGTGGAGAAAAAGTTAGTATTTTAATTGCTTCATCGACACTTTTTCCACGAATAGCATCAGCCATTAACCTCATCTTTTGAGGTGATATACGTGCGTATCTTAAAGTTGCTGCTACATTCATTTTTTTACCTTTAAAACTATGTTTTTCGGTCCCCTGAGTGACCTTTAAATGTTCTAGTTACCGCAAATTCACCTAATTTATGGCCAACCATATTTTCTGAAATAAGAATTGGCACATGCTGCCTACCATTATGAATAGCGATAGTAAGCCCTACCATATCTGGCAAAACCATCGAACGACGAGACCAAGTTTTTATTGGGCGTCTTGAATTTGTTTTACTCGCCTCAGCAACTTTATTAGCTAAATGCGTATCGACAAAAGGACCTTTTCTAATTGAACGTGGCATCTACTGATTCCTCTTATGTATAGCTTTATTTAATACAGGCATAGTACCTACTTTCTCTTCCGTCTACGGATAATCATATTATCAGTTCTTTTATTTGAGCGTGTTTTGTAGCCTTTAGTTGGTGTTCCCCAAGGACTCACAGGGTGTCTACCACCAGACGTTCTTCCTTCACCACCACCATGAGGATGATCAACAGGATTCATTGCAACCCCGCGAACGGTCGGTCTTACACCTCTCCAGCGCATCGCACCGGCTTTACCAATTTTTCTCAAATTATGCTCACCATGGCCAATCTCACCAACAGTCGCTTTACAATCTACATGAATCTTCCTAGTTTCTCCGGACCTAAGGCGAATTGACACATAAGCACCTTCTCTAGCTGCTACTTGTGCAGTTCCACCTGCTGAACGAATTAGCTGCCCACCTTTTCCTGGTTTCATTTCAATGTTATGCACCAAGGTACCAACAGGAATGCTCTTTAAAGTTAATGCATTTCCAATTTTTATAGGAGATTCATCTCCAGACATTATCTTTCTGCCTACTTCAATACCTTTTGGCGCTAAAATATACCTTCTCTCTCCGTCCATATATTTAACTAGAGCAATATGAGCACTTCGATTGGGATCATATTCAAGCCTCTCTATCTCTCCTGGAATACCATCTTTGTCTCTTTTGAAATCAATAATCCGATAGCGCTGCTTATGGCCGCCACCTTGATGACGAACTGTTATTCTTCCTGTATTGTTCCTACCACCATTTTTTAATTTTTTGGCTAATAATCCAGAGAATGGCTTGCCTTTATGTAAACCAACAGTTTTTACTGCTACCTGATGTCTTCTGCCTGGTGAGGTTGGTCTTGATTTATGAAGTGACATATTCTTTCCTTTACCCTAACTATTTTCAGCACCAAGGAAATCTATCTGACTTCCCATAGCTAAAGTTACGTAGGCTTTTTTCCAATTTGATCTTTTACCAACCATTTTACCGCGACCTTTAGTCTTTCCTTGGTAATTAATAGTTGTTACATTTTCAACTTTTACTTCAAATAAATGCTCGACAGCCTGTTTTATTTCTTTCTTATTAGCATCAACACGTACCTTAAAAACAGTCTGATTAAGTTTTTCAGCAACCACGGTAGTTTTTTCAGAAAGATGAGGTCCCATAATAATAGTCAAAAGTCTTTCTTGATGATTAGTTGAGTTATTCATGCAAAACGCTCCTCAATCAACTTTAATGCAGATACTGTTATGAGAATTTTTTCGTGCTTCATCAAAATTACAGGAGTAATTGAGCTTGCATTACATATTCCTACATTTTTAACATTTCTAGCTGACAAAAATAAATTCTCATCAAAAGAATCACTTACTAATAAAACATCAGTTAGTTCGTTTTTATTGAGTATTTTTAATAAATCTTTTGTTTTTGGTTTCTTGATATCTATCTTTTCAGTTACCAATACACGTTTTTGCCTAAATAACTCGGAGAGTATGGAGCGCATCGCGGCTTGATACATTTTACGATTCACTTTTTGACTGTGATCTTGTGGTTTTGCGGCAAATGTTCTTCCACCACCAACCCATATCGGACTTCTTATAGTTCCCGCTCTTGCCCTTCCTGTTCCTTTTTGCTTCCAAGGTTTTGCGCCACCACCAGAAACTGCAGAACGATTTTTTTGGGCTTTTGTGCCTGCACGAGCACCGGATAAAACTGCATTCACTACTTGATGAACTAACGCTTCATTATAAGGTACGCCGAAGGCAGTATCTGCTAGATCTATATTTTTACTATCTTGTGTTTTAATTTTCATAAAGCTTTATTACTCTTCTTCAGTGTCTTTGGAGGTATCTTTATTTTGAACCTCTTCTGGTGAGGCAGATACTTCTTCTGATGTTTTAGCAGTAATATCAGCTACTACCTCACCTGCTATCGGTAAATCCTCAGAAACTTGAATTTGATCATCTTGAACTACTGACTCTTCATCTTTTTTTGCATTTAGTGAGCGTATTATTTCTATTTCTTGTTCTTTGTATTTTACGGCAGATTGAACAACCACTCTGGATCCAGAGTGCCCGGCTACCGCACCTTTAACAAGAATCAAATTTCTAACAAGGTCAACTTTTACAACTTCTAAATTCTGCATTGTTCGCTTCACATTACCCATGTGACCAGCCATTTTTTTACCTGGGAACACTCGACCAGGAGTTTGGTTTTGACCTATAGAGCCAGGGGCCCTATGAGAAATCGAGTTTCCGTGAGTAGCATCTTGCATACTAAAGTTATGGCGTTTAACGGTACCAGCAAAACCCTTACCTATGGATTTTCCAATAACATCTACTTTTTGACCTTCTTGGAAAACATCCACTTTTAATTCTGTACCAACTTTAAAATTAACTTCACCATTTCCATCTATACGAAATTCATTATTTAAATTACCAGCTTCAACATTTGCTGCTGCAAAATGACCCGCCATCGATTTATTTACTCGATCAAGTTTTTTTGAGCCTGAGGTAACTTGGACAGCATTATAGCCATCTCGCTCTGATGTCTTTACTTGGGTAATACGATTTGGCATCGCTTCTATCACGGTTACTGGTATAGAAACACCATCTTCTGTAAAGATTCGTGTCATTCCGCATTTTTGCCCTACAAGCCCAATTGTCATTTTATAAATCCTTACAATCAATCTTTGTAAATAAATTATTGTGATGGTTTTTTTACCATCGAGGGTCCTTCTTTTGTTTCTCTTAAACACAACAAAGGGCCAGTTACCATAGAATTCCTATGTAATAAAACTGACCCTGTCTGGATAAATCCAGGCCCAAGATTTGCCGAGTACGCTTTAATTTTTAATATAAAGCGACCTAACAATAACTAAAATAACATTAATCATAATTAGTTATCTATTAGCCGACTCTTGGAACGGCTAAAATCAGCCGACCATTATAGCGTTAGATCAGCAGCTATCAAGTAATTAATAAACTATTTATCTTATTATTTGATATTTTCCTGAGAAATAAATCTAATTTAACTTTATTTGTACGTCAACACCGGCCGGTAATTCTAATTTCATTAAAGCATCGACTGTCTTATCTGTCGGATCAATAATATCCATTAACCTTTTATGTGTACGTATTTCATATTGATCACGGGCATCTTTATTAACATGTGGAGATATTAAGATTGTAAATCTTTCCATCTTCATTGGTAATGGAATTGGGCCTTTTACAGCAGCACCAGTCCTTTTTGCTGTGTCAACAATCTCTCGAGCGGAAGTATCTATTAATCTATGATCAAAAGCTTTTAGACGAATACGAATATTTTGATTTGTAGCCACGATATATTTTTCCCTTATAAATCTTTTTAAACAATTACTTAAGTATCTTCGCGACTACTCCAGCACCAACTGTACGACCACCTTCACGGATGGCGAAGCGTAAACCTTCTTCCATAGCGATTGGGGCGATTAAATCAACTGCCATCTTCACGTTATCCCCAGGCATAACCATTTCGGTACCTTCAGGTAACTCACAAGCACCAGTTACATCAGTTGTTCTGAAGTAAAACTGCGGTCGATATCCTTTAAAGAATGGCGTATGACGACCACCTTCTTCTTTACTAAGAATATAGATTTCTGCTTCAAATTTAGTGTGTGGCTTGATCGAGCCTGGCTTACATAATACTTGACCACGCTCTACATCTTCACGTTTAGTTCCGCGAAGCAATACACCAACATTATCTCCAGCCATTCCTTGGTCTAATAACTTACGGAACATTTCAACACCTGTACATGTTGTTTTCTCCGAGTCTTTTAAACCAACAACTTCAATGTCGTCACCAACGTTAACAATACCTCTTTCTATTCGGCCTGTTACCACTGTTCCACGGCCTGAGATTGAGAAGACATCCTCAACAGGCATCAAAAAATCACCATCAATAGCACGTTCTGGTAATGGAATATAGCTGTCCATCTCTTCAACTAATTTTACAACTGATGGGATTCCAATATCTGAAGTATCACCTTCAAACGCTTTAAGCGCAGAACCAGTTACTATCGGTGTATCATCACCAGGGAACTCATAAGTTGATAGTAAGTCACGGACTTCCATCTCAACCAACTCAAGCAATTCTTCATCATCTACTTGATCGGCTTTATTTAAATAAACCACAACATAAGGTACGCCAACTTGACGTGCTAATAAGATGTGTTCACGTGTTTGTGGCATTGGGCCATCAGCAGCACTACACACAAGTATTGCACCGTCCATCTGAGCGGCACCAGTGATCATGTTTTTTACATAATCGGCGTGTCCAGGACAATCAACATGGGCGTAATGACGATTAGCACTTTCATACTCAACGTGAGCTGTAGCAATTGTAATACCTCGCTCTCTTTCTTCAGGGGCATTATCAATTTGGGAATAATCCTGTACTTCACCACCATGGATTTCTGCCATACACTTTGTTAAGGCTGCAGTTAATGTAGTTTTACCATGATCTACGTGACCAATAGTACCCACATTTACATGCGGTTTATTACGTTCAAATTTTTCTTTAGACATGTTACTTACTCTCGTCGATTAAATTTAATATATGTAAATTTTACTAATATCCTGTTCTATTCGTAATTACATTCAGTATATTATTTGGGACGGTATTATATTTTAAAAACTCCATAGAATATACAGCTCTTCCTTGACTCATTGATCTAAGGTCTGTGGCATAACCAAACATTTCTGCCAATGGAACCTCTGCTTTAATTATTTTTCCTGCTGGAGAATCCTCCATCCCTTGTGGCAAGCCTCTTCTACGGTTTATATCGCCCATCACGTCACCCATATAGTCTTCGGGTGTGACAACTTCTACATTCATTATAGGCTCTAATAATATTGGTTTCGCATTTAGTGAACCATCTTTAAATGCAATAGAACCCGCAATTTTGAATGCTATCTCACTTGAGTCAACATCATGATAAGAACCATCATACAGGGTTACTTTTATATCAACTACTGGATATCCTGCAACTACACCATTTTCTATCTGTTCTTGAATACCTTTATCTACCGCTCCGATATACTCTCTTGGAACGGCGCCCCCAACTATTGCATTAATGAATTCATATCCAGCTCCAGATGCTTGAGGCTCAATTTTTATAAAGACATGGCCATATTGACCTCGACCTCCAGACTGCCTGACAAATTTTCCTTCTTGCTCAACGGATTGAGTTACTGTTTCTCTATAAGCTACTTGTGGTTTACCAACATTTGCATCTACATTAAATTCTCGTAACATTCGATCCACTATGATATCTAGATGTAATTCTCCCATTCCTGAAATAATAGTCTGACCAGATTCAGTATCAGTATGTACTCGAAAAGATGGATCTTCTTTAGCAAGTTTTTGTAACGCTATTCCCATTTTTTCTTGATCTGGCTTTGTTCTTGGTTCAATAGCAACAGAAATAACTGGATCAGGAAAATCCATTTTTTCGAGGGTAATAATTTCCTTAGGATCACAAAGTGTATCACCAGTCGTTACATCTTTTAAACCAACAGCTGCTGCAATATCACCTGCAAGTACTTCTTTTATTTCCTTACGATCATTTGAGTGCATTTGTAATAAACGACCGATTCGCTCGCGTTTACCTTTTATAGGATTGAATATCGAATCACCAGTACGAAGAATTCCCGAGTACACCCTGAAAAAGGTCAGATTACCGACAAAAGAATCAGTTGCAACCTTAAAAGCTAAGGCAGAAAATGGTTCCTTATCAGAAGCATTTCGATAAGATTCTTTTTCATTATCAAGGATGCCAGTTATTGCTGGTACATCATTTGGAGAAGGCATGAATTCGATAATAGCGTCGAGTAATGATTGTACACCTATGTTTTTAAATGCAGATCCGCATGTTGTTACAACAATCTCGCCAGCTATAGTTCTTTTTCTTAAGCCTTCGACAATTTGCTCGTTACTTAAATTACCTTGCTCTAAATAATTCTCTAATAATATTTCATCTGCTTCTGCTGCAGATTCAATCATGCGCTCCCTCCATTTTAGAGCATCAGCCTGGTAAGCATCCGGAATCTCTTTGTATTCAAAATTTACACCTTTATCATCACCGTCCCAATACAAAGACTTCATTTTGATTAAATCTATTATTCCTATAAATTCATCTTCATCCACAATAGGTATTTGAATTGGTATAGCTTCAGCACCTAGCCTTTCTTTGATTTGCAAAATAACACGAAAATAATCAGCGCCAGTTCGATCCATCTTATTAACAAAGATCATTCGGGGAACTTCATATTTATTACCTTGACGCCAGACTGTTTCTGTTTGTGGTTCAACACCACCAACCGCACATAATACAGTTACCGCACCGTCTAATACGCGTAGACTTCGCTCTACCTCAATAGTGAAATCAACGTGTCCAGGAGTATCGATTATATTTATTCTATGCTGATTAAATTGATCATTCATTCCTGACCAAAAGCATGTTGTCGCGGCGGAGGTAATAGTAATACCTCGCTCTTGTTCTTGTTCCATCCAGTCCATGATTGCAGCACCATCATGAACTTCTCCAAGTTTATGGGAAACACCGGTATAAAAAAGAATACGTTCTGTTGTTGTGGTTTTACCCGCATCTATGTGAGCCATAATACCGATATTACGATATTGCTCTAAAGGGGTTATTCGTGACACTGGATTAAATAGAAAACTTAAGGTCTTCTACCACCGATAATGTGAAAACGCTTTGTTCGCTTCAGCCATTCGATGTGTATCTTCTTTTTTCTTAATTGCTGTTCCACGATTATCAGCCGCTTCCATAAGTTCATTAGCCAAGCGAAATGCCATTGATTTTTCTGTGCGCTTTCTTGCAGCTTCAATAAGCCATCTCATTGCTAAAGTTTGTCTTCTGGCAGGTCTTACTTCGACTGGGACCTGATAAGTTGCTCCACCAACACGTCTTGATTTTACTTCAACCATTGGCTTCACATTCTCAAGCGCTTGCTCTAGTAATTCAATAGACTTTGCATCATCTTTTGTTTCTTTCTCAGAGATACATTCTAATGCACCATAAATTATTCTTTCCGCAACTGATTTTTTTCCATCATTCATGATCATGTTCATAAATTTTGCTAATAATTCACTGCCAAATCTAGGGTCAGGTAAAATATTTCTTTTTGGTGCTCGTGCTCTTCTGGACATTTATTTTCTCTCTATGATTTCTTTAAGGATTATTTGGGTCGTTTTGTTCCATACTTTGAACGACCTTGTCTGCGATCAGCAACTCCAGAGCAATCTAAAGTCCCACGAACTGTATGATATCTAACACCTGGAAGATCTTTTACTCTCCCACCTCGAATTAATACTACCGAGTGTTCCTGAAGATTATGGCCTTCTCCACCAATATAACTTGTTACCTCAAAACCATTAGTCAATCTAACTCGCGCAACTTTTCTCATCGCTGAATTTGGTTTTTTTGGTGTGGTTGTATATACGCGTGTACATACACCTCTTTTTTGCGGACTACTTTGCAAAGCAGGGACAGTGCTCTTATAAGCTTTTACTGTCCTAGCACCTTTCACTAATTGATTTACAGTGGCCATACATTGTTCTCTATTATTAAATTAAAATTAAAATAAACTAACATTACTCACAAAGCCCTTCTTTGCAAAAGGGATGCATTGTATTGATCGTAGTTACTAACTGTCAAGTTAGTATCAATATTGATATACAGAAGTTAAATTTTGTTAAGCGTTGGTTTCAGTATTTTCCTCAACAGCTTTCACTTCAGTTGTATCTATATTATCAACTTCTCCAACATCAATACTTTCTTTCAATACTTCCTTTTCTTCACTTTCAGAGACAAATACTTCTTCTGCATCTTTTAATTGTCCTACTAAATCCTGCTCCCTTGTCATTCGACGATCCGCATGATGAGAGAACCCCGTTCCAGCTGGGATCAATCTTCCAACTATTACATTTTCTTTTAATCCCCGAAGATCATCCCTAAGACCTCTAACCGCAGCTTCAGTTAAAACTCTTGTTGTTTCTTGGAATGAAGCAGCGGATATAAATGAATCTGTAGCCAAGGATGCCTTTGTGATACCTAGTAATAAAGGATGAATAGTAAATTGCTCTTTTCCTTTTGCTGCAAGCTCTTCGTTTACCTCAAGACCACGAGATTTATCAATTTGCTCACCTCGAAGATAGTTACTATCTCCAGGCTGATCAACAATTACCTTTCTTAGCATTTGACGTATTATAACTTCAATATGTTTATCATTAATCTTCACACCTTGCAGTCGATATACATCCTGAATTTCACGAATCAAATAACTAGCTAGTGGTTCAACTCCTTGTAAGCGAAGAATGTCATGCGGAACAGGTTCTCCATCCGCAATAACCTCACCTCGAGAAACTTGCTCGCCCTCAAAAACATTCAATGTCCTGTAATTGTGAATTAACTCCTCATGACTATCACCAGATTCATCAGTTATAACAAGACGTTTTTTACTTTTTGTTTCCTTGCCAAAACTTACGGTACCTGAATGTTCAGCCATAATTGCCGGTTCTTTTGGTTTTCTTGCTTCAAATAGATCCGCAACTCTTGGAAGTCCTCCAGTAATATCTCTAGACTTAGATGCCGCTAAAGGTATTCTTGCAATGACATCTCCAACGGCAACCTTATCTCCATTACCCATACTAACAATTGCACCTGAGGGTAACTGATGCACAGCTGGAATTTCTGTATTAGCAAAGCATAATTGTTTACCGCCCTTCATTAATCTAATTTCAGGTATCAAATCTTTACTAGTACTACCACGTTTTTTAGGATCATCAATTACAATACTTGTTAAGCCCGTCAATTCATCAACTTGCTCAGTAACTGTTATGCCATCTACAAAATCCTCAAAATGTAAATTACCCGCAACCTCAGTAATTACTGGATGCGTATGCGGATCCCAAGTAGCGACAACTTGACCTTGTTTAACTTTCTTTGAATCTTTTACCATAATAGTTGCGCCATATGGAACTTTATAACGCTCTCTTTCACGACCTTGTTCATTTAAAACTTTAATTTCACCAGATCGTGTTACAGCAATTATTTGTCCTTTTTTATTAACTACTGTTTTGTCAATCTCAAGCTTTAATGTACCAGCACTTTTAATCTCAATAGAATTGGCTGCCGCTGAGCTTGTTGCTGCACCACCAATATGGAAAGTTCTCATTGTTAGTTGAGTTCCAGGCTCGCCTATCGACTGAGCTGCCATTACACCTACAGCTTCACCCATACTAATTTTATGTCCACGCGCCAGATCACGACCGTAACATTGCTGACAAACACCATATCTTACCTCACAAGTAATTGGAGATCGGACGAGGACATAATCAATTGATAATTTCTCTAGTCGGGCAACGTTCTCCTCACCCAACATGGTACCTGCCTCAAACGCTACTTCATCAGTACCTGGAAGTAATGCTGGTATTGCAAGAACCCTTCCCAAGACCCTCTCATGCAATGGCTCGACTATATCACCGCCTTCAACTATTGGTGACATTGAGACACCTCTATCTGTTCCACAATCTTCTTGGGTAATTACCAAATCTTGTGCGACATCGACGAGTCGTCTAGTTAAGTATCCAGAGTTCGCAGTTTTTAAAGCTGTATCTGCGAGACCCTTTCTTGCTCCATGAGTGGATATAAAGTATTGAAGTACATTTAACCCTTCTCTGAAGTTTGCAGTAATTGGAGTTTCTATAATTGAACCATCGGGCTTGGCCATCAATCCTCTCATTCCTGCCAATTGTCTGATCTGTGCCGCTGATCCCCTAGCGCCTGAATCAGCCATCATGTATATAGAATTAAATGAGTCTTGAGTAACTTTGTTGCCCTCACTGTCTTCGACAACCTCTGACCCTAATTTATCCATCATAGCCTTAGCTATCTGCTCATTCGTTCTTGACCAAATATCAACTACTTTGTTGTATCTTTCACCGTCTGTTACCAAACCAGATGAATATTGATCTTGGATTTCTTTAACATCTGTTTCAGCAGTATTTAGAATATCATTCTTTGATTCTGGAATTACCATGTCATCAATTCCAATGGAAATTCCAGCAATAGTGGCAAAACGAAATCCTGTATACATTAGTTGATCAGCAAAAATAACTGTTTCTTTTAGGCCGAGAGCTCTGTAACAAGAATTGACTAAATTAGAAATTGCTTTCTTCGTCATGTCACGATTAATCAATTCAAAATCTAAACCCTTCGGAAGTATAGTGGATAATATTGCTCTACCTACCGTAGTATCTACAATCTTTGTCGCTAGCTGCTTATTACCTTCATCATCTATTATTTGCTTTGAAACTCTAACTTTTGCTTTTGTTTGTAATTCAACTTTATTATTTTCGTAGGCACGTCTAGCTTCATCAACATCTGAAAAGATTATGCCTTCTCCCCTTCCATCAATTTTTGTTCTTGTCATATAATACAAGCCAAGAACTACATCTTGCGAAGGAACGATAATAGGCTCGCCATTTGCTGGCGATAGAATATTATTCGAGGCCATCATTAACGCTCTAGTTTCAAGTTGAGCCTCAATTGATAAAGGAACGTGAACAGCCATCTGATCACCATCAAAATCAGCATTGAAAGCAGTACATACGAGAGGATGGAGCTGGATAGCTTTACCTTCGATTAAAACTGGCTCAAATGCCTGTATACCCAATCGATGAAGAGTTGGAGCTCTATTTAACATCACTGGATGCTCTCTAATTACATCCTCCAGAATGTCCCATACCTCTGGACCTTCTCTCTCAACTAATCTTTTTGCAGCTTTTATAGTAGAAGCTTCTCCACGTAACTGGAGTTTTGAGTAAATAAAAGGTTTAAATAATTCTAAAGCCATTTTTTTAGGCAGGCCACATTGATGAAGTCTCAATGTTGGACCAACAACAATTACGGACCTTCCGGAATAATCGACTCGCTTACCAAGAAGATTTTGCCTAAATCTACCCTGTTTGCCTTTTATCATATCTGCCAATGACTTAAGAGGTCTTTTATTTGTTCCAGTAATCGCACGTCCTCTTCTGCCATTATCCAGAAGGGCATCTACAGATTCCTGCAACATCCGTTTTTCATTTCGACAGATAATATCAGGAGCATTTAACTCTAATAGTCTTCGTAATCTATTATTTCTATTGATAACACGACGATACAAATCATTAAGATCAGAGGTCGCAAATCGTCCTCCATCAAGAGGAACAAGAGGTCTTAAGTCTGGCGGCAATACGGGTAATACTCTCAAAATCATCCATTCAGGCTTATTCTTTGATTCAAGAAAAGACTCGAGTAACTTCAACCTTTTTGAAAGTCGTTTTAGTTTTGTCTCGGAACGAGTAGCGCCCATATCCTCTCTTACTTGCAGCATTTCTGCCTGTAAGTCCATCGATGAGAGTAAATCACTAACTGCATCTGCACCCATGCGGGCATCAAATTCGTCACCGTACTCTTCCATTGCTTCTAAATACATCTCATCGGTCATTAACTGACCTTTTTCTAAAGGTGTCATACCAGGCTCTACAACTACAAATGCCTCAAAATACAATACTCTTTCAATCTCACGAAGAGTCATATCTAACATTAACCCAATTCTTGAGGGGAGTGATTTCAGGAACCATATATGAGCTACTGGTGTAGCAAGATCTATGTGCCCCATTCTTTCTCGTCTAACTTTTGTTTGTGTTACTTCGACACCACATTTTTCGCAAACTACGCCACGGTGTTTTAATCTTTTGTATTTACCACAAAGACACTCAAAGTCTTTAACAGGTCCAAAAATCTTAGCGCAAAATAAGCCATCTCTCTCAGGTTTGAATGTCCTATAGTTGATGGTTTCTGGTTTTTTAACCTCACCGAATGACCATGAACGAACTTTTTCTGGTGAAGCTAAGGCAATTCTAATTGCATCAAAATCACTTACAGGGTTTTGGTATTTAAATAAATTTAAAAGATCTTTCATCAGTCAGTTTCCAATTCGATGTTAATTCCAAGGGATCGTATTTCTTTAACCAATACATTAAAGGATTCGGGCATTCCCGCATCCATCTCATGCTCTCCATCAACAATATTTTTGTACATTTTAGTTCTTCCTTGCACATCATCAGATTTAACGGTAAGCATTTCTTGAAGTGTATAAGCGGCTCCATATGCTTCTAATGCCCATACCTCCATTTCACCAAATCTTTGTCCACCAAATTGAGCTTTACCACCCAGTGGTTGTTGAGTCACAAGACTATATGGACCTGTTGAACGAGCATGCATTTTATCATCAACTAGATGATTGAGTTTCAGCATATACATATAACCAACCGTTATTGGTCGATCAAATAATTCACCAGATCGGCCATTTCTAAGTTCAAATTGACCTGTTTCAGAGAGATCCGCAATCTTCAAGAGTCGTTTGATTTCTTCTTCTGTTGCCCCATCAAATACTGGCGTAGCTGTGGGCAAACCATTAACCAAGTTTTTTGCTAACTCAAGTACTTCTTCATCTGAAAATGATTTTATATCTTCTGCCCTACCACCAGTTGTATTATAGATAGTATCTAAGAATTTTCTTATTTTCTGAATAGAAGCTTGCTCTTTCATCATGAAGTTAATTTTATTGCCAATACCCTTAGCTGCCATGCCTAAATGAGTTTCTAGTACTTGACCGACATTCATTCGAGATGGAACACCCAGTGGATTTAAGACTATATCAACAGGAGTACCATCCTCCATATAAGGCATATCTTCAACAGGTACAATTGTTGAGATAACACCTTTATTTCCATGCCTTCCAGCCATCTTATCACCTGGCTGTATTCTGCGTTTAACAGCCATGTATACTTTGACCATCTTAGATACACCTGGAGGTAAATCATCACCAGCAGTTATTTTTTCTTTTTTCTCTGTAAAAAGCTTTTCGAATTCCTCTTTATGAGTTTTTATTCTCTCGGCAGATCTCTCATGCTGTTCGTTTGACTTCTCACTCTTCAATCTAATCTCAAACC
Organism: uncultured Woeseiaceae bacterium; assembly: GCA_964275745.1. Classification (GTDB taxonomy): domain Bacteria; phylum Pseudomonadota; class Gammaproteobacteria; order Steroidobacterales; family Woeseiaceae; genus SP4260. Next base: position 47,459 of record CAXYCT010000006.1, read on the forward strand.
ATTTATCCCTAGGAAGATCTTGAAGATATGTTGCTGTTATTTTACTACCAGACTTGAGGCCCTTCGGCCCTCCCTGAGCAACTTTACCAATTAGATTCTTTTCGACCCTCAGATAAATATCTTCTTCAATGATTCTTTTTGTATCACCTAAGTCTTTTTTAACTCTCTCAAGTTCAGATTGTTCGATAGATAGAGCGCGCTCATCTTTTTCTAATCCATCCCTTGTAAAAACTCTCACATCAATAACAGTTCCATCCATACCAGATGGTACTCGTTGCGAAGTATCTTTTACATCTGCTGCTTTTTCGCCAAAAATAGCACGCAATAGTTTTTCTTCAGGAGTAAGTTGAGATTCACCTTTTGGTGTAATCTTTCCAACTAGTATATCGCCAGAATTAACTTCAGCACCTATATAAGCTATACCAGATTCATCTAATTTGCTTAATGCAGCATCACCAACATTTGGAATATCGGCAGATATCTCTTCTGGTCCTAACTTTGTATCTCTGGCAACACAAGTCATTTCCTCTATATGAATAGTAGTAAAGCGATCCTCTTCTACTACTCTCTCTGAAATTAGAATAGAATCCTCGAAGTTATATCCATTCCAAGGCATGAAAGCGACCATCAAGTTTTGACCCAGTGCCAGTTCACCTAGGTTTGTAGATGGACCATCGGCGAGAACATCGCCTCTTTTTATAACATCATTTGTTTTAACTAACGGCCTTTGATTAATACATGTATTTTGATTTGATCGTGTATATTTTATTAAATTATATATATCTACGCCTGACTCAGCTGCATCAGTTTCATCATCATTTGCACGAATAACAATTCTTGAAGCATCGACGGAGTCAACTTGACCCCCCCTCTTTGCAACAATCGTTACCCCAGAATCAATAGCTACAGTTCTTTCCATGCCTGTCCCCACTAGTGGGGCTTCTGATCTCAAAGTTGGTACGGATTGCCTTTGCATGTTTGAGCCCATAAGTGCCCGGTTTGCATCATCATGCTCTAAAAACGGAATCAAAGATGCTGCCACTGAAACAATTTGTCTCGGAGACACGTCCATATAATTTACATCGGTTGGATTTGCTAATGTGAATTCATTTTTATGTCGTACTGAAATTAAATCTTCTACAAAACTACCTTTTTTATCCAAGGCTGAGTTAGCTTGAGCAATAATATATCCACTTTCTTCAATTGCTGACAGATAATCAATATCACTTGTAACTTTCCCTTTAACTACCTTTCGATACGGGGTCTCTAAAAAGCCAAAATTATTGGTTCTAGCAAATACAGATAGAGAATTAATTAAACCAATATTTGGGCCTTCAGGAGTTTCAATAGGACACACTCTTCCATAGTGAGTTGGATGTACATCACGAACCTCAAAACCTGCTCTTTCCCTAGTTAATCCACCTGGTCCTAATGCTGATATACGTCTTTTATGAGTAACTTCAGAAAGCGGGTTGTTTTGATCCATAAATTGCGATAATTGACTAGATCCAAAAAACTCCTTAACAGCCGCTGCAACTGGCTTGGCATTAATCATATCTTGAGGTTGTAAATTATCAGCTTCTGCTTGAGTTAACCTTTCTTTTACTGCTCTTTCAACTCGAACAAGTCCCACTCTAAAAGCATTTTCGGTCATTTCACCAACACTTCTGATTCGTCTATTACCAAGATGGTCAATATCATCGACGGTGTCTTCGCCATTTCTAATACCAATCAACTGAATGATTACCGATAGAATATCCTCTTTATTAAGGATCCTATCATTTTCTGGCTCGTCATCCACTGCTGGTATATCTAATTGATTATATTTAATCTTTGCATGTTGAATACGGGAATCAAATTTCATACGACCGACTTCTGACAAGTCATATCTATCATGATTAAAAAATAAATTTTGAAACAAATTTTCTGCCGCATCTTTTGTAGGTGGCTCACCAGGACGCATCATTCGATATATTTCTACAAGAGCTTCCATTCTATTTGATGAAGGGTCAATTCTTAAGGTATTGGATATATATGAACCTCGATCTAGGTCATTTACATACAAAACTTTAATATTTTCTATTTTATTGGCAATTAAACTTTCAATTAGTTCGGCTGTTAACTCATCATTTGCTGCTGCAAACAGTTCACCAGTTTCTTCATCAACGATGTCATGAGAGAGAGTTTTTCCCTCTAAATAATCCATAGGAATAACTAGAGAGTCAGTTGATGATTTTTTCATTTCATTAACATGTCTTGCAGTTATTCTTCTCCCTCTTTCGATAATGAGTTTCCTACCTAATTTAATATCGAACGAAGCTGTCTCACCCCTAAGGCGATCTGGAATAAGAGTCATCTTGATATCTTTTTTAGACAACTGAATCTCGTTAGTCTCAAAAAACATTGACAACATTTCTTCGTTATTAAGTCCTAAAGCTCTCATAATTATAGTAACAGGAAGCTTTCTTCTTCGATCTATTCTGGCAAATAACGAATCTTTTGCATCAAATTCAAAATCAAGCCATGAGCCCCTATAAGGAATGACTCGTGCTGAGAACAACAATTTTCCTGAAGAGTGAGTTTTACCTTTATCATGATCAAAGAAAACACCAGGAGAACGATGAAGTTGAGAGACGATGACTCTTTCAGTGCCATTAATTACAAATGTCCCGTCATCAGTCATCAGGGGCATTTCACCTAAATATACATCTTGCTCCCTCACTTCTTTTACTGGCTTAATTTTACCACTTGCTTCTTTATCATAAATAACCAATCTTACTTTAACGCGAATAGGTGCTGCATATGTTTGTCCGCGTAACTTACATTCTTGCACATCAAAAACTGGCTTACCTAGTCTATAACTGACATATTCAAGTGAAGCGTTACCAGAATAACTTACGATTGGAAATACAGTTTTAAATGCTGAATTTAAACCTACATCTTTTCTATCATCAACTGGGATACCTTGTTGGAGAAACTTGTTATAAGAATCCAACTGTATTGATAATAAATAAGGAACATCAAGGATTGTGGGTTGCTTTCCAAAATCTTTTCTTATTCGTTTTTTCTCAGTAAATGAGTAAGCCATTCAATTTCACCTTATAGGATGTCAAATAATTTTCTAACCTAATTCTATTAATTAATACTAAAATTTAAACTACATGGATAAACCAAAATTTATCCATGTAGATTCAAATCTAAGATTATTTTAGCTCTACAGAAGCACCAGCTTCTTCTAATTGTTTCTTAGTTTCTTCCGCTTCGTCTTTGGTTGCGCCTTCCTTAACTGTTGATGGTGCACCTTCAACCGCATCTTTAGCTTCTTTAAGACCAAGACCAGTTATTGTTCTAACTGCTTTAATGACCGAAACTTTATTTTCTCCAAAGCTGGTTAAAACGACATCAAATTCGTCTTTTTCAGCAGCCGCACCAGCATCTGCAGGAGCAGCGCCACCAGCAACAGCAACAGGAGCTGCCGCAGAGACACCCCATTCTTCTTCAAGCATTTTTACAAGCTCAACGACTTCCATGATGGATTTTGAGCTTAATTCTTTAAGTAAATCTTCATTTGACATAGCCATGTCTTCATACCTCTTTAATTTATAATTACTAAGTTATACTGATTTAAAAATTTATTTATCTTCCCTGCATTAACTCTAATTTTCCACTTGCGTACTTCGAGCAGCCAATGTCCTTGCAAACATAGCTGGCGGTTCATTAAGAGTTCTTGCTAGTTGCATCAACGGAGTTACCAATAAGCCAAGTAACATTGCTCGAGCCTGATCATGAGTTGGCAATTCTGCCAATTTAACCAGATCGGAGGCTGGAAGTAACTGTCCACTTAAAGCTAATGATACTGCCTTTAGAGCATCATGCTCTTTAGCAAAATCATTTATAACTCGTGCTGCTGCACCAGGGTCATCCTTTGCAAATGCCAGCAAAATAGGGCCTTTTAGAGTATCTTTTAAACACTCAAAATCAGTCCCCTCAATAGCTAAACGTGCCAATGTATTCTTCACAACGCGAAGATATACACCCGAATTACGAGCTTCTGTTCGTAATTCTGTCATGTCTGCTACAGATAGACCTCTATATTCAGCCGCAACGGCTGTTATAGATTCTTCTGCTACTGCATTCACCTCTTTGACAAATAATTTTTTGTCTTCGAGTTTTAACGCCATGAATTTCTCCTGGCTTTTTAGTCACAATTTAGATAGAAACTTTTTCTATCCCCCTTTTTTTACACCATTTATATTTATGTTGAATCTAAAATACAAACAGTTCATCGAGATAGTGACCTCCTCAATACATGAATCAGTTAACACCATCTGCGTAGGAAATTAAGACTTAATACTCTCAGTCACCTACGGTCTTCGACTAACAACAAATTAAATAAAAGTAACTTTTAATCAATCCGCTGCTTTCACTAATAACCAAAAGGTTATCAATAAAAACTTTTTTACTTACAATTCCAAACTAGCTTGATCAATCTTTAGTCCAGGACCCATAGTTGAGGACACAGACATTTTTCCCAAATAAATTCCTTTTGCTGAGGACGGCTTTGCCTTCTTCAGATCGTTCAATAATGCCGTCAAATTTTCTTTTAAATGATTACCTTCAAAATCAGTACGACCAATAGTGCAATGAATGATACCTGCTTTATCAGTACGGTATCGAACTTGTCCAGCTTTTGCGTTCTTTACTGCTGTCTCAACATCTGCAGTTACTGTGCCAACTTTTGGATTTGGCATTAAACCTCTAGGGCCAAGAACTTGACCTAACTGGCCCACAACACGCATCGCATCAGGCGTAGCAATAACTACCTCAAAGTTCATTTCTCCTGCTTTAATACTCTCTGCAAGATCTTCAAAACCAACTATATCTGCACCAGCAGATTTAGCTTTATCTGCATTTTCTCCTTGAGCAAATACAGCAACCCTTACAGACTTTCCAGTACCATTGGGAAGGACAGTAGAACCCCGAACGACTTGGTCAGACTTTTTAGGGTCAACACCCAAATTAACTGAGATATCTATGCTTTCTTTAAATTTTGATAAAGCAAACTCTTTAACTAAAGAAATTGCTTCGTCAAACGAATAATTTTTCTCATGGTCAATCTTTTCATTGATTAGTTTTCTTCTCTTAGAAATCATTTTACACCCTCCACTTCTATACCCATGCTTCTTGCTGTTCCTGCTATTGTTCTTACAGCAGCATCCATATCAGCAGCCGTCAGATCAGGCATCTTAGTTGTGGCTATCTCTTCTAATTGGGAACGATTTACTTTTCCAACTTTTTCAGTATTTGGAGTTCCTGAACCTTTTTTAATACCCGCTGCTTTTTGCAAAAGAATAGCCGCAGGTGGAGTTTTTGTTATAAATGTAAAACTTCTATCGCTGTAAACCGTGATGACTACAGGTGTTGGTAATCCTGCTTCCGCGGACTGAGTTGCCGCATTAAACGCTTTGCAAAATTCCATAATATTCACACCATGTTGACCTAATGCAGGCCCTACAGGTGGACTCGGGTTTGCTTGACCCGCTGGTACTTGTAGCTTTATATAACTTGTTACTTTCTTTGCCATTTTATATTTACCTTTTTGAGTGCAAGCGCTTTACTAAAGCTCCTCAAAGAAAATGTTTATTCAAAAATATACTAATACCTAAATCTTTTAACCTTTTTCTACCTGGCCAAAATCTAATTCTACTGGTGTAGATCTACCTAATATTTGCACTGCAACTTCTAATCGATTCTTGTCATAATTGACTTTTTCAACTACTCCAGAAAAATCATTAAATGGTCCGTCTGTAACCCGAACTAACTCACCTGGTTCAAATAATACTTTTGGTTGTGGTTTATCCACTCCATCCACAACGCGTTGAAGAATTCTATTAGCCTCAATCTCTGTAATGGGTGCAGGTCGATCACTAGAACCGCCAATAAATCCTAAAACTTTTGGTACTTCTTTAACCAAATGCCAAGTTTCGTCATCCATCTCCATCTGAACCAAAACATATCCAGGGAAAAACTTTCGCTCAGTTGAACGTTTAGCACCATCTTTCATCTCCACAACTTCTTCAGTAGGGATTAAAATTTCACCAAACTTATCCTCTAGCCCCATCAGGGCAACTCGCTCTTCCAATGAGCTTTTCACCTTATACTCATAATTTGAGTAGGCATGGACGATGTACCAACGTAAGGCCAATTTAATTACCCCTAATATCTGTTAACTAACCAGCAGAGCCGACTAGTGTGCGTGTAAGCCAAAGGAGGAATGAATCTAGCCCCCAAAAAAATAAAGCCATCACTAACGTAAAAACAAAAACAGCAATCGCTGTTTGCGTAGTTTCTTGCTGTGTTGGCCAGACAACCTTACGAATCTCAATTCGAGAACCTTGTACGAATGCCCATAACCTCTTACCATGCATACTGGTCATTGCAACCGCAACACCAAAGCCAAATCCACCTAAAACCATGAGAACACGCAAAGGTAAACTCAACTCAAGATAATAGTAATAGCCAAATAAACCACCGATCAGTAATGCAGCAGCAGCAAGCAACTTTATAATATCCACAATTGTAGATTGTTCTGATTGCGTTGTTAAACTATCCAAAACTACACCTCAAATTTAAAACCATTACCACCAAATTCAGAATATTGATCTTGTCTAGAAAATCAATATTGAGCATTTGGCAGGCCAGGAGGGAATCGAACCCCCAACCTGCGGTTTTGGAGACCGCCGCTCTGCCAATTGAGCTACTGGCCTTTTAATTTTTTAAACAATTACTTAAGTATCTTCGCGACTACTCCAGCACCAACTGTACGACCACCTTCACGGATGGCGAAGCGTAAACCTTCTTCCATAGCGATTGGGGCGATTAAATCAACTGCCATCTTCACGTTATCCCCAGGCATAACCATTTCGGTACCTTCAGGTAACTCACAAGCACCAGTTACATCAGTTGTTCTGAAGTAAAACTGCGGTCGATATCCTTTAAAGAATGGCGTATGACGACCACCTTCTTCTTTACTAAGAATATAGATTTCTGCTTCAAATTTAGTGTGTGGCTTGATCGAGCCTGGCTTACATAATACTTGACCACGCTCTACATCTTCACGTTTAGTTCCGCGAAGCAATACACCAACATTATCTCCAGCCATTCCTTGGTCTAATAACTTACGGAACATTTCAACACCTGTACATGTTGTTTTCTCCGAGTCTTTTAAACCAACAACTTCAATGTCGTCACCAACGTTAACAATACCTCTTTCTATTCGGCCTGTTACCACTGTTCCACGGCCTGAGATTGAGAAGACATCCTCAACAGGCATCAAAAAATCACCATCAATAGCACGTTCTGGTAATGGAATATAGCTGTCCATCTCTTCAACTAATTTTACAACTGATGGGATTCCAATATCTGAAGTATCACCTTCAAACGCTTTAAGCGCAGAACCAGTTACTATCGGTGTATCATCACCAGGGAACTCATAAGTTGATAGTAAGTCACGGACTTCCATCTCAACCAACTCAAGCAATTCTTCATCATCTACTTGATCGGCTTTATTTAAATAAACCACAACATAAGGTACGCCAACTTGACGTGCTAATAAGATGTGTTCACGTGTTTGTGGCATTGGGCCATCAGCAGCACTACACACAAGTATTGCACCGTCCATCTGAGCGGCACCAGTGATCATGTTTTTTACATAATCGGCGTGTCCAGGACAATCAACATGGGCGTAATGACGATTAGCGCTTTCATACTCAACGTGAGCTGTAGCAATTGTAATACCTCGCTCTCTTTCTTCAGGGGCATTATCAATTTGGGAATAATCCTGTACTTCACCACCATGGATTTCTGCCATACACTTTGTTAAGGCTGCAGTTAATGTAGTTTTACCATGATCTACGTGACCAATAGTACCCACATTTACATGCGGTTTATTACGTTCAAATTTTTCTTTAGACATGTTACTTACTCTCGTCGATTAAATTTAATATATGTAAATTTTACTCTCTAACTACTCAAAAATCTTAATTCATTTTGGAGCCCACACCCGGAATTGAACCGGGGACCTCTTCCTTACCAAGGAAGTGCTCTGCCCCTGAGCTATGTGGGCAATTTAACTTCTAAACCCTTATCACACCTTCCCATATGTTGGAGCGGGTGATGGGAATCGAACCCACATCATCAGCTTGGAAGGCTGAGGTTCTACCTTTGAACTACACCCGCAACCCATTACTTTTAAATCTTAATTATTAAATATTGTGTGGTACTCCAAAGAAAATGCGCAAAAATTTATAATTTACTTTAATTTTTTATCAATCACAATTTGTATCATCTATTTATTTATCAAATCCTCATTCATTTTTACTTGATGCCAAAAAAGTTCTCAATCGCCACCAAAAAACCTATACTACTATTGTCTCTCAGGCTCACATTGAGCCTTTTGGTGGAGGGGGTAGGACTCGAACCTACGTAGGCATAGCCAGCAGATTTACAGTCTGCCCTCGTTGACCGCTTGAGTACCCCTCCGCGAGGACAAGCCGGCTATTGTCTAATCGTCTGGCTTAATAGTCAATACCAAAATTACGAATTATTTTTTATGAGACTAGCTATGAATGATATTGATAAGACTCTCTTATTAAATTATTCAACATAAGACCAATGCCAAGGTTCATATATAAATCCAAATGAGTTGCCCTTTGTATAGGGCATTGAAAATTTAAAATCTGCGGCATTTTCACTTAGCCACATAAAAGCTGGCGAGGTATCAAAGTTCTCTATCAATGGTATAACACCAATTGTAGCTATATCTATTGCTATACCTGCATGATGTTCACTAAAGCCAGGAGGGGCGTTGATTTTTAAAATATCTGCTATCCGCATACCTTTATCTAGTTTCTTTTGTATCAGTTGAGCCTGATAATTAAAGCTCCTATAACCTGATACCATCAATAATGAGATGTTATCATTTTTAGCTGAGGCTATAAGGTTATTCCAACTTATAGAAGCTGGTTTAGATAATTTCTGAGGCTTGCCAAATAAATTTAGTCCAACGCTTACTAATTTATCTTCATCAAAAAAAAATGGTAAGCCTCTTTTAAAACCATAATCTAATGGAATTCCAAGTTTTTTGTATACATTCTTTTGATGGCTATTTAACATTCATAATTACCATTTTATTTTCATAAAGATACTCTAGCCTGACTTTACTACAGAGATTAAATAAAAGCCTTATATGAACAAAGATAAAATTTTCTCTAAAGAAGATAAAAATATAGATCAATTCAAATTCAATGAAGCAGTTGCTGATGTATTCGAGAATATGCTGAATCGCTCCATCCCAAGTTACCTTTTGACAATCGAGACCATCGAGTCTCTGACTAAACAATATATTCAGCCGAATAGTAATTGCTATGATCTTGGGTGCTCTCTAGGTGAAGCATCATTAGCTATCGAAAAAGGAATTAATGTTGATGGATGTACTATTTTCGCTATTGATAACTCCGAACCAATGATAAATAAATGTAAAGAAGATAAACGTAATAAGATTACTCGTACGCCGATAGAATTTATCAAAGACGACATTCTAAATATCGAGATTAATAATGCTTCAATTGTGGTTATGAATTATACATTGCAGTTTTTAGAAAAAAATCAACGACAACTTATTATAAATAAAATTTATAATGGGCTTAAAGATGGGGGTTTATTTCTTTTATCTGAAAAAATAACTAATAGAAATAAAATAATAAGAGAGAATTTAATTAAACTTCATCATGACTTTAAATATATAAATTCATATAGCCAGCTTGAAATTGAACAAAAGAAGAAAGCATTAGAAAACGTTTTAATTTGTGACGACAAAGAAACTCATGATGTTAGATTCAAAAAAGCTGGTTTTGAAAATTTCGATCTATGGATGCAGCATTTCAATTTTGTATCTTATATAGCTATAAAGTAAATATGTCTCATCTAGAAAAACTATTTCTACCACTAGATGAGCATACTAATCTTCGCTGGGCCAAAGAGCTTAATGATATAGTTAATTTAAAAATAAAAACCACTTCAAATGGCAATCAGACAAAGTGGAATAACTCTCTGAAACAACTTCCTGTTGTTCCTAAGCAATCTTTCAACCTAGGGACGGCAGTTATCTCGAGCAAAAAAATCAATCTAGCACCAAAAGAAATAGAAGTTACAAGATCAGCCCTTAAAGAATTAAGCCCTTGGCGAAAGGGTCCATTTCTCATTGATGAGATTTTTGTAGATTCAGAATGGCAATCCTATATGAAGTGGAATCGAATTAAAGAAATGACCCACTCTTTAGAAGGAAAAATGATACTGGATGTTGGATGTGGCAATGGTTATTATTCACTTAGGATGCATGGTGATGGCGCTAAAGCGGTCATTGGTATAGACCCTTCAATGTTGTTTATGATGCAGTTCAAAGCAATAACACACTTCATGCAATCAGTGCCCGTCATTTTATTACCCTTAAAGCTAGAAGAAATGCCAAATTCCATGCCAATATTTGATACCGTATTTTCGATGGGCGTTTTATATCACCAAAGAGCTCCCCTGGATCACTTAAAGCAATTATTTGACGCCTTGAAAAAGAATGGTGAATTGATTCTCGAAACGATTATCTTTCCTGGCAATAATACTTATGTCAGAAATGAAAAAGGGCGCTATGCACAAATGCGAAATGTTTGGCATCTTCCCAATATAAAAGAATTATACTCTTGGCTAGAAAAGACTGGATTTAGAAATATCAAAAAAGGGCGCATAGAAATAACGACAACTGAGGAACAAAGAAGTACTGAATGGATGACATCACATTCTCTATTGAACGCGCTCAATCCAGATAATAAAAAGCTAACAATAGAGGGATTTCCTGCGCCACACAGAATTATCATTGTTTGTAATAAATAAATAAAATACTTAGCTTGGTTCTTGTGATATTTTTAATTTTTTAAAGTGAATCGTAATAAATTTCTAATAGTTAAATAGGTAGTCAATGAAAATAACACCAGTCATAGAAAAGTACATTCACCACTGGGGTGAAATGGGACTTCGATGGGGAACAAACCGAACTGTCGCGCAGATACAAGCATTACTCTACCTATCTCCAAAACCATTAAGCACGAAAGAAATTTCTGATCTGTTATCAGTAGCTCAATCTCATGCCAGCACGAGTTTAAGAGAATTACAAAATTATGGTGTCGTGAAAATGACGCATATCGTTGGTGATCGAGATGATTATTTCGAATCTATACATGATGTGTGGGAATTATTTCGCGTCATTATTGAGCAAAGAAAACAAAAAGAATTGAGCCCTACACTTATAATGCTTAATGAGTGCTCAGTAGAAATAGAAAAAGAAAATGAAGCGCACCAAGTCACTAGAGAACGAATACATAATATGCTTTCTTTCGTTAATTCAATAAATAATTGGTATGAAAAAATAAAATCAGTATCAAATTCCACTTTACAAAAAATTATGAAACTAGGTAATGCCATCACAGCATTTGTTGGTAAATAATACTAAAACAATAAAGTGATCATTTAACATCATGGAGTAAATTTTTGGTTGCTATAAACAATAAACAACGTCAACCATATCAATTAATAGGCTTATTTATAGGGCCTATCATTGCAATTGCCATGATGCTATCTCAACCGCCAGAAGAATTATCTATTCAAGCTTGGAGGGTAGCGGCGATGGGTGTTTTAATGGCAATATGGTGGGCCACAGAAGCTGTTCCGATTGCTATCACAGCTCTACTGCCACTTGTTTCTTTTCCTCTCCTTGGTATTGCTTCAATACAAGATGCCGCAACACCATTTGCAAATAAAGTAATATATCTTTTCTTGGGTGGTTTTATTGTTGCTTTTGCGATGCAGCGATGGAATTTACATCGACGGATAGCACTGACGATTCTTCAATATGTTGGAGGTAATGGAAGGTCTTTAGTGGGCGGCTTTATGCTCGTCAGTGCACTTTTAAGTATGTGGGTAATGAATACTTCAACCACTATGATGTTGCTGCCTATAGCGATCTCTGTAATTACGGTAATACACAGTTCTGTTGAACACTTAAATGATAAGCAAAGGCAAGATTTCCAATATGCCTTGCTACTCGGAGTTGCCTATGCCTCTTCAATAGGGGGAATGTCAACGCTAGTCGGTACTGCACCAAATGCCATGCTCTCAGCATTTATGCTGGAAACTTATAATACGGAAATAAGTTTTTCAAAATGGATGTTAGTTGGGGTACCTTTAAGTATTGTGATGGCGCCACTCGCATGGCTGTCTTTAACACGTTGGGTATTCAAAGTAGATTTCGATACAAATGATGCTGGAAGATCAGCACTAAAAAAGATGAAGGATGAGCTAGGAACAATCACAACACCAGAGATTAGAGTGGGAATTATTTTCATGTTTTTAGCACTTGCATGGATAAGCCGGCCATTATTAACCAATATCCCCGGCCTATCCGCTCTAGATGACTCAAGTATTGCTATGGCTGGAGCTATTGCACTTTTTATTATTCCAAGTGGCGATAGAAATGATCCTTTGTTATTGCGCTGGGAACATTTAGAAAAATTACCTTGGAGTATATTATTACTCTTTGGGGGCGGTTTATCACTTGCATCCGCGGTCAGCGGTTCTGGCTTAGCTGGATGGTTAGGTTCTAATCTCTCTGCAATAGCTGATCTCCCGACCACCATTCTAGTTATAATCATCGCTATTATGATTATCTTCTTAACGGAATTAACTAGTAATATTGCAACAACAGCGACTTTCTTACCTGTAATTGGTGCAATCGCCATTGAGATGGGAGTTAATCCAATCATACTGGCTGCACCCGTCACCCTGGCTGCAAGCTGCGCATTTATGCTTCCAGTAGCTACACCGCCCAATGCAATTGTCTTTGGTTCGGGGTTATTAAATATACCAAAAATGATAAGAGCGGGGTTCGTGCTCAATCTTATTGGTATTGTCATTGTGTCTATCGTCTCATTGACACTAGCGCCTTACTTCCTTGGATCATAAAATTGTGTCTACCGATTATGAAATAAAAAAAACCAACAAAGTTAAACAACTCAAACTAAAAGCTACTTATAACAAAAAAATTGTTCATGAAATTCTAGATGCTGGTTTAGTGGCTCATGTTGCTTTCAGTCAAGACGATGGGCCTGTTGTGGTACCCATGATTTATGGCAGAAAAAATGACACAATTTATTTGCATGGGGCAAGAAAAGCTAGAATTATTCGTTTACTTGAAAATACTAATCGAGCCTCACTTAATGTAACTCTAGTTGATGGTATTGTTTTTGCAAGATCGACATTTAACTCTTCCATGAATTATCGCTCTGTGACCATATTTGGTAAGCCAAATATTATTAATGATAATGATAAAAAACTATCAGCAATGAAAATAATTGGTGAACATTCTATGCCAGGAAGATGGTCAGAAGTGAGAGATTCTCATCTTAATGAAATTAAGATGACTGGTGTAATTGAATTAAAAATTGAAGATGCTTCAGCTAAGATCTCCTCTGGGCCAATTGAAGATGAAATTGAGGATTATAAACTCGAAGTTTGGGCTGGTATTCTTCCGATAACAACTCAAACTGGTAAACTGCAGGATGACGATAACTTAATTAATAATATCCAGCCTAGCAAGACCATAAAGAATCTAGAAAATAAGAAATATTAATTAGAAAATTAACCTTTAGATTCAAGTTCGAGAAGAGCTGTTTTTATTTTCAAGCCACCACTATAACCACCCAATCCTCCGTTACTTGCAATTACTCTATGGCAAGGATAAATAATTGGTAGTGGGTTCCTCCCATTGGCACTACCAACCGCACGATGAGCTCGTGGGTGACCAATTCTTTTTGCAAGATCAGCATAAGAACAAGTTTCCCCATAAGGTATCTGAGTAAGTTCTTTGATCACATCCATTTGAAACTTAGAGCCAGTTAGTTGGACTGGAATGGAAAATGATTGTCGCTCACCTGTGAAATATTGCTCTAGTTGGTTAATCGTTTCCACGAAATGAGAATCTGACTTAAGCCAATGAGGTTCGATATACTGAGTGTTACTTTTTTCTATAAAATTAACTAAACTCAAACTTTCCGCATCTCCGGCGAGAAGTATTTCACCTAATGTTGAATTCATTAAAGTGTAGTGTGTAATATGCATCCTATCTATCAAGTCCCCCCATACATAAGTACTTTATCTCAAGATAATCATCCATACCATACTTAGAACCCTCACGACCTTGGCCTGACTCTTTAACACCACCAAAAGGAGCCATTTCATTGGAGATGATTCCTTCATTTATTCCTACAATACCGTATTCTAAGCCCTCTCCAACTCGCCAAATTCGACCAATATCACGCGAATAAAAATAACAAGCAAGGCCATATTCTGTATCATTTGCCATTTTAATGGCCTCTTCTTCTGTCTTGAAGGTAAACAATGGCGCTACTGGACCAAATATCTCCTCCTTAAAAACACGCATCTCTGTGGTAACTGAGGATAGAATGGTCGGCTCAACAAAGCACTCACCTTGAGAACTGCGTTTTCCGCCCGTAACAACTTTAGCTCCCTTAGAGATAGCATCATCAACAAAATCCAAAACATCATCCGCAGCTTTCTTGGTAATTAGTGGGCCTATGGTCACTCCCTCATCCACACCATTACCAATAACTAATGCTTCGGTAGCTCGTTTAAAACGTGCTGAGAATTCTTCAAAAATACTCTCTTGCACCAGAATACGATTTGCACATACACAGGTTTGCCCTACATTACGAAATTTACATATCATTGCTCCTGCTACAGCTGCATCGAGATCAGCATCATCAAAAACAATAAATGGGGCATTACCACCAAGCTCCATAGACGTTCTTTTCATTGTGTTAGCACAATCAGCCGTTAATTTTTTACCCACTGGGGTTGAACCAGTAAAGGTTAATTTACGGACAATAGGGTTGGAAGTTAAAGCCTTACCAATCTCGGTAGTGTTACCTGAAATTATATTTATAACGCCACTCGGAACTCCTGCTCTATTGGCTAATTCAGTAATAGCTAAAGCCGATAATGGAGTTGCATTCGCTGGCTTACAAACTACGGTACAGCCCGCAGCTAATGCAGGTGCAATTTTGCGAGTCAGCATGGCATTTGGGAAATTCCATGGAGTGATACAGGCAACAACACCAACAGGTTGCTTTATCACTATAATCCGTTTGTCATTTGAGGGTGGAGGTATTATATCTCCATATACTCGCTTTCCTTCCTCCGCAAACCACTCTATAAAATTAGCACCATAGGCAATCTCTCCTCTTGCCTCAGCCAATGGTTTACCTTGCTCAGCAGTTAGTATTTGCGCTAGATCTTCTTGTGCGTCCAGCATCAACTCGAACCATTTTCTAAGAATACTGGCACGCTCTTTTATGGATAATTTATTCCAGCTAGGTCCAGCAGATTCTGCCGCTTCAATTGCGCGAGTCGTCTCCTCGAAGCCACAATTTGCTACATCAGCAATAATCTCTCCAGTAGCGGGATTATTTACAGAATAAGTTGATCGATCATCACTATCAACCCAATTCCCATCTATAAAAGCACCGATTTTATATAGATCTTTATCAGAAATATTAATCTTCATAACTCTCTTCTCCGCGGATGTCGCATCAATAATTCTTCGTAGCATTTTTTAAATAAAGTTAAAAAAATGGTGCCGGCACCAAGAGTCGAACTCGGGACCTACTGATTACAAGTCAGTTGCTCTACCAACTGAGCTATACCGGCACACAAAAAAAATTCACGCCTAGAATGGTTATTTTAATTTTTTGATTTACTGTACAAATTAAACAGCTATCATTATAAGCTAGATTATAAAAATAAATAAATAATAATGAATAAAATAATAGAACCAAGCTTTCGTGAGTCTGTTGACTTGATGTTTGATAGAGCCTCAAACTTAATTGATCTTGCCCCAGGTCTTGAAGAAAAAATAAAAGTCTGTAACGCCACCTATACTGTTCGCTTTGGTGTCAGGTTAAAAGGAAAGATCCAAACTTTTGTGGGTTATCGATCTGTTCACTCGGAACACATAGAGCCAGTCAAAGGCGGTATTCGTTTTTCAAAAGCTGTTAATCAAGATGAAGTTGAAGCTCTTGCTGCGCTAATGACCTACAAGTGCGCGCTGGTTGAGATTCCTTTTGGTGGGTCAAAAGGTGGTTTGTGTATAGACCCAAAGGAATATGAAGAAAACGAGCTAGAGACAATCACCAGACGATTCGCTTATGAGTTAGCAAAAAGAGATTTAATTCATCCCTCTCAAAATGTCCCTGCACCTGATATGGGTACTGGTGAACGAGAAATGGCTTGGATTGCTGATCAGTATAGCAGAATGAACACCACAGAAATTAACAGTCGAGCTTGTGTCACCGGAAAACCTTTAAATGCTGGAGGTATTGCTGGTCGTGTCGAAGCTACTGGAAGAGGCATTCAATATGCCTTAAGAGAATTCTTTAGGCATCCTGAAGATGTCTCTAAAGCGAATTTAAAAGGTACGCTTGAAGGTAAGCGTATAATAATTCAAGGCTTAGGAAATGTTGGTTATCATGCGGCTTTATTTCTCTCTACAGAAGATGGGGCCATCATAACCAGTATAATTGAAAGAGGTGGAGCCCTCATTAATGATCAAGGGCTGGACGTCGAAAAAGTTCATCAACATCTATCAGAATACGGCAACTTAGTTGAATGCTCTGCTGGTAATTACATCGAAGACTCGAAACATTGCCTAGAAAAAGATTGTGATATTCTCATTCCTGCCGCCATAGAAAGCGTGATTAACTTAGGTAATGCGGAGCGCATAAATGCTCCGCTAATTATTGAAGCAGCAAATGGTCCAATCACAGCGGGTGCGGATGAAATTCTTAACAAAAAAGGCACTATAATAATTCCAGATATGTATGCTAATGCGGGTGGTGTGACAGTTTCTTACTTTGAGTGGGTAAAAAATCTCAGTCATATACGATTCGGTAGAATGCGTCGACGCCAAGAAGAAAATCGTAATGAGCTTCTTGTAAAAGAACTTGGAAGAATAGTGACTGAAAGTGGTCTAAATACAAAGCTTTCTGAGGATTTTATAGAAAAATATAGTGCTGGGGCCGGCGAGATTGAATTGGTTCGATCAGGTCTAGATGACACGATGGTTAATGCTTA
Source organism: uncultured Woeseiaceae bacterium (assembly GCA_964275745.1). Classification (GTDB taxonomy): domain Bacteria; phylum Pseudomonadota; class Gammaproteobacteria; order Steroidobacterales; family Woeseiaceae; genus SP4260. The sequence continues at coordinate 64,712 of CAXYCT010000006.1, forward strand.
TCAATCTATAAGAAAAGTTTGGCACGAACGTGATGATGTGAACGATTTAAGGCTAGCGGCGTATCTGGTTGCAATTGAACGAATAGCAGAAAGCTATCATTCAAAAGGACTCTGACTGTCTAGTTTAGCTATTTGCAATAATCGCCAGACCCTCAAGTACCAGATTTGGTCTGTGCCTATATCCCTCGTTCATTAAATTCTTAAATACCAGAGCATCGCCACCGGTTAAAATAACTGTTGGTGAATGCCCGTTTTCCTGGAGGCAAATAATTGCTCGTTCAATCGCCCCACATATAGCATTGCAAGCACCAAAAATAATGGCATCATTAGTGTTATCAGCCCAAAAATTAATTTTCATGTTAGTAAGGTCATTACTGATTGAAGGCAAAGTAATGCGGTCTGTTTTTTTATCTAAAGAACTCAGCATAAGCTGCAAACCAGGTAATATTTGACCGCCAATGTGATCACCATACTCATCGATAGTATCAATAGTAATCGCAGTACCTAGATCAATAACTGTAATATCACCTGAAAACTGAGTTTTTGCTGCTATCATCGCAACCCATCTATCGACACCTAATTGCGATGCATCCTGATAGCCAGATCTAATGCCATATGCCATCGATTCACTTTGTACATACTCAATCAAGCAATCATAATTATTTGCAATTAATGTGGTTAGTTTTGCATCAATATTATTAGATGCAACACAACACGCTATTACTCTTCCAGCGTCAGGTGGAATCAATTCTATTAACGCATCGCATTCTTTGGCAAGAAAATCTTCATTTCGAATACAACCCAAATCAACCAGCTTCAGCTCATCAAGCAACCCCCATTTAATAAAGGTGTTACCAACATCAAATAATAAAGTTCTTGTCATCTTCATAATGTTGTCTCATTGTTAATGCATCTCACTGAACCTGAAATTATTTGATGTATACCTTCCTCATTAGACAATAGTAAAGCACCCTCATGACTAATCCCATGAGCAGTTCCCTCAATACTCCAAGATGAATTTTCAACTATTACCTGATTGTCATGCAATATATCAAACTTGGCCCACTCTTTTGTGAAGCTAGAAAAACCTCTCGCTTCGAATTGCCTTAATGAGTAATTCAAAGATTTGATTATATTCGCACTCAACATATTTATTGATATGGGTTCTTTGGTTATTGAATCCAGGCCAATTGGATCCAATCTGTTAAAGAATGTCTTTTCTTTTGATTTAGGCATCTTAGTATTTAAACCAACACCAATAATAATGCGTAATAGATCATTTTTTTGCTGTATTGATTCAACTAAAATTCCACCTAATTTTTTATTCTCATAGATCAAATCATTCGGCCATTTTAAGCCTATTTTTTTAGCTCCTAATGCATATAACTCCTTAGCTATAGAAGCCCCTGCAACCAAGGATATAGCGGCAGGGTTATATTTATTTTTAATATCAATTGCAACTGACATCCAAAGACCGGCATTGTGTTCTGATATCCATTTTTTATTATGTTGACCTCGCCCAGAAGTTTGTTTTTTTGCTATTACGACCTTAATTGATTTTTCTTTAATAGCATGTGACTTCTTTAGGTAATTATTCGTTGAGTCAATTTCGTCTAAAATCTCAATATCTAATGATCCAGTGATCCCATCCAAACCTATAAGATCAACGATATCTTCAATACTAAGATCACTCATAATAAAAATTACTTGTTAGAAAAGATCATGACTTTTTTATTTTTTGACTCACTACCAGCAATCATTCTTTGTATGTTGGATCGATGTGTATAAATTAAATATAAAGCCATAGTTATTGTATAAACAAGTAACGGTTCATTAAATCCAAAACCAATCCAAAGTAAGTAGAATGAAACTATAACAATTGAGGTCATTGTAGCAAAACCAACAAAACCAGAGAAAATTAAGGTTATTGCAAAGGCAATCAACATAACTGCCACAAGAATAGGTGATATTACTAAAAATGTTCCCACTAAAGTTGCCGCACCCTTACCACCCTTGAATTGATGCCATATTGGCCAAACATGGCCAATAACAGCGGCACAAGCACAACATAAAAGTAATACATCACTGGATATCTGAGGCTCTTGAATTGCAAAAGGTATGCTCCACTGAGGAATATAAAAAGCAGCAATTATTCCTTTTCCTACATCAATAACAATCACCCCTAACGCAAATAATTTACCTTGGGTTCTGAGCGCATTTGTTCCACCAGCATTGCCACTCCCCATCGTCCGAATATCGATATCACCCTTTAGTTTGCCCATTGTGAGAGCACCCATAATAGAGCCTAGAAAATAACTCGCTAAAAATTTAATGCCTAATTCAAACACAATATACCTTTCCTAGTAATCAACAAAGTGTAACATTAAGTGTGCTTAGCGAGTAATTTCGATCAAATTGATGACTAAGTTACCCGCTTTGAGCCCAAATAAATTGCAAATAAAACCATCGATACACCTAGCAACTCAATTAATACAATAGATCGATCAAATAACAAGATATCCCAAACAAAACTCAAAGATGGTTGAATTAGAAGCACGATACCTACTTCAGCTGTCCTTACTTTAGTTAAAGAGCTGGCGATTAAGATTAATCCTGCAGCATGAGAACATATGCCATAAGCGAGTAATAATAATAAATCTATAGAAGTAGGAATGGCAAATGACTGGCCTTCAATTAGAGCGGAAAAGCCAAGAAAAAACGAGACCAAAACTGACATAACTGCGATTTCTCGGATAGGCAGTTTATAGACTGAATTCATCTGTGCCTGCCGCATAAATAACATATATCCGGTATAACTTATTGCTGTTAGAAAACCAAAAATTACACCCAGTTGATAATTAGGTTCTAATTCACTCCAATCAATTCCAACTAATGCTATTAAACCGAGCACAGCAATTGGTATCGCAATTAATTGCGATGCAGTAGGGTTTTGTTTGAATAAAAAAACACCTGCAGCCATCATAAAAAATACCTGCATATTAGCAATCAAAGTTGATAAGCCGGGGCCTATGTACAAGATACTTCGATGCCAAAACCATAAATCGGCCGTAAAGAAAAGAGCTGAAAAAATTAGCGTTACCCAAATACTATGGGTAAATTTAAATCTTCTCCCTGAAATCAGGACAGCAATTGTTAATACCAAGCCACCAAAGAAAACACGATAAAAACCACTAATGGTCGGCGATACATTCACCAAGCTAACAAATACGGGGGAAAAACTAATCATGAAAGCGCCTATAAATAGGCGAATACGTGGATTGGATAAAAATTTCAAATGTGATTTACTTGGTTATTTGATTGACGCCATCTACCAACTTTAAAGTCAGGCATTTTGCAGAGCCGCCAGCCTTCAAAAATTCAGACAAATCAACTTCAGTAATCTCAAAGCCATGCTCAAGTAAATCATTCTTTAAATGAGAGGAAGCTGAGTTAACTATAATTTGATTGTCAATATTGACCGCATTACAGGAAAAATTTCCAGCGTCTTTTGTATCAACGATAATACGCTTATTTGGGGGGATACGGGATTCTATCGCTATCCGTGAATCAAAATCAAATGCGGGTGGATGATACATTACGAATCCTCCCATAAGGGGACAAAAGCATGTATCAATATGGTAGAACCTTGAATCTACCAAGCGCAAAGGGACAACTTCAACATCAAAATATGAAGCTATCTCACTATGAGCCTCAATCTCTGTTCGAAATCCAAAACCAGTCCATAACCATGGGCCACCTCGATCAAACAGACAATCGCCAGCGCCCTCAAACCCAATTTTTTCATCTAAGTCGAGTAAGTTGAAATCATTTTGTGAAAACCATTTCTTAAAATAAGCCTCTTCCGGGCGACGCTCATGCGGCATAAAATGACTTGCAATTGCTTTATCTCCGGATATCACACCTGCATTTGCAGTAAACACCATATCAGGAAGATCAGGCCGTGGATCAACAATACTTATATCTGCATATTTTGCAATCTCGTCTCTCAACACACTCCATTGTTGATGCGCCTTATCACGATCAGGGGCACCTTCTTGCCCAGCCATCCATGGATTAATAATATAATCTACGGAAAAATAATCTGGTGGACACATGAGTATATTGTTTCGAATCTTATTCATTTTATGTTCTCTTTTTTAGGTAAATAAATTTCAGCCAGCATGCAACGAGCACTCCCACCAGCCGAAGCTTCTATATTATTTAGCGGTGCCGATATAATTTTTACATGCTTCTCAATACAAATAATCTGCTTTTCATCTAATGACTCTCTGGCTTGTTCTGACATTATTAATAAAGATTCACCATTTAATGACTCTAATTCCAGCATATTTCCAGCAAATGCCTCCATTTGAGCTAAAGAGAGCAACAAAACTTCGCCATTATTTGCTTTTAAGCTCTCTAGTAAACTATTTTTCTCATCAATCAAGCTAACTGAATCCAAACAAACAATTGCCAGCTCCTCTCCTATATTTATCATGACATTTGTATGATAGATAGGATCCCCAGAACGATCGATGGCATTAAATGTGACGCTAACATAATTTATTCTCTTAGCAAGATCTGACAATACTTTTAAATTAGTCCTGGATGATCTACATGCATAAATTATTCGATTCTTATGATCCATTACCATGCTTCCAGTTCCCTCAAGAAACATATCGCGTGTCTCATAGTTTGATAAATCTAGAATCTCTCTGACCTCAAAATTATAACGCGAAGATAAGGCATCAATTATATCAATGCGTCTCTCGGTTCTTCGGTTCTTTGCTTCCATCGGATACATTACGACCAAACCATCAGGATGGAAAGACACCCAGTTATTAGGAAATATCGAATCAGGAGTTTCTGGTAAAGCGTTATCATCAAATTGAATTACCGTTATTCCTTCTGACTCCAAGATACTTACAAAATTATCAAATTCCGCTATCGCATAACTTTGTTGATCTTTTTTAGACAAAGTGGTTTGGCCTTGAAAACGATTCGAAGCTGCTGTTTGAGGATTACTATAAAAATGATATGGCCTTATCATCAATACCGCATTAGCTTTTTTTCGAGTTATTCTTGAGGTCATTAAATTCTCTGTGCAAATACTTTTAATTCATTCTTAAAAAGAGCATGTGATTTAAATTAAATAATGCATTATCATGCAATCATTCGATTTAGCAAAGTAAATCATTCCAAAATTAGGGTGAAATAAAAATAAAGTCATGTCAGGAGAAATAAGCCTTTATCTAAACATCATACTCACCATGCTCGTTATTGGGCATATCTTTCGTACCAATCGCCCTAAATATTGGATTTTTATAATACTTATATCGGGTATTTTAGGTGCGGTTATTTACTTTATATTCGAAATTCTACCGGAATTATTAGGACGCCCCAGGGCGCATAAAATTATTCGACAAGCGAAACACAATTTAAATCGTAAAGCCAATATTGAAACTCTTGAAAAACGTCAAGAGTTTACAGGTAGCATTGATGCGACACGACATCTTGCTAATACACTAATCGAAAATAATCGTGCTGAAGAGGCTATAGCTCATTATAAAAATATTCTAACTGGTATTTACCATGATGATCCAGATCTTTTACTGGGATTAGCAGAAGCACAATTCGCCCATACAACATACGAAGACTGTATTACTACTTTGGATTATTTGAGGGAAAAAAATCCTCAATATACCTCAGCCAATGGTCACCTCATTTATGCTATGTCACTTGAAAAATGCAACAGAATCGAAGAGGCATTTCATGAATATGAGGCGTTGACTGCATATTTCATAGGAGCTGAGGCCAAGTATCATTACGCTAACCTACTGGAATCTGAACTTCGACATGAAGATGCTCTGATCTTATATCAAGATATTCTGACTGCAGCGGATATTGCACCGGAGCATTATCGTCAAGCACAAAAAGAATGGTTATCAAAATCCAAAAAAGCCATCAAAAGACTTAACTCATTATCAGCTTAATAAGTTCTTTCTGAAGTTTTTGGTGAACCCTTAAATACCAAATCAATGCCAAAAAAAAACCCCGCAAATGCGGGGTTTTAATCATCGGAAGGTTGCTTTTAAATCAAGCGTTTATCCAATTATTTCTTGGCCATTATTAGAAGTTAATTTGGCCACGTACGTAGTAGTAAGTACCCTGCCAATCTTGAACTGAATCAGATCGGTAAGTACGTCCACAACAAGCTTCACCAATGGTATCCATATCTGGCATTGTGTCGAACACATTGTTAATACCAAGTGTTAAACGATATGCTTCAGACAAGTCCCATGATACATCTGTATCCCATTGAGTTACACGACCAAACTCTTGGATCGAAGCAAGAGTTGCGTTAGCCGCATTCTTGTAAGGACCGTAGAGATTTCCACGAACAGTGACGGTTACATCATTGTTCATAGTGTGGCGCATTGAAAGGTTCATCCGATACTCAGGATTACCATTCTCGTTGTCATACTGGCTTTCGTCGTTAATGAAGTATACAGGTGCTGCAGCAGTACCTCTGTTAACACGATCTTTGATCTTAGTAGAGTTCCAGTTACCAGCGGCTGAAAGGACAGTATTACCACCCGACCAGTCCATGTTATATGTGGCAACTAAATCAATACCGCTTGTCTCAGTTGTCAAGTCATTAGTAAAGTAACTAACTTGAGCAATATCAGATTGGAAAGGAATACCAGCTGCTGTTAAGGCAGTTTGTACTGCTGGTGTAACTTTGAAATCTGAAGACAATACGATTCGATCATTAAGCTCGATGAAGTAGTAATCAAGAGTAACTACGAGGTTATCAGTAGGAGTTGAACTCAAACCTACTGTGAACTGTGTAGAAGTCTCAGCTACCAATGGCTTAGCACCTAGGTACTTAGTCAATGGATTAGTCGCTGGGAAAATACCCTCTGCTACTGGCTCACCATTTGGATCAATACGAGTTGAAACGTTTCGCGTAGAGATCTGACCTGGAGTCGGTGCACGGAAACCCGTACCAGCTGATGCACGCACAGTCATAGTATCACTAACTGTATAACGTGCTGCTACTTTCGCGCTGAAGTTATCTCCGAAATCAGAGAAGTCTTCGTAACGACCGGCAACGTTGATCAAGAACTCATCAGACACATCCATTTCCATATCAACGTAAGCACCAACGGAATCCCGTGAGTATTTACCTGAGTATGCTGCTGGATATCCTGGGAAGCCGTTTGAACCCACTGGCAATGCATTGAAGATTGGATCTGCTGCATTACATTGTGTTCCAGGAGTTTCTGCTAGACCAGGAATGTAACAACCAGCGGCACGTGTTTCTGCTGCTGTAGCAGCTTCTGCTGCTGTTACGTCGAAGTTATGCGGGTCTTTACCAGCATACGGTCCGATAGTCCATGAAGGTGTATCACCTTTAACAACTTCGTAACCTTCTTCACGCCATTCCAAACCGAACGCAAGGTTCATGTCATTAGCCATGCCTACATCAAACTCTTTCGAGAAATCCGCATTGAAAGAAACTTCATCATTGATGAGGTTACCTGGACGGAATGTACGAGGAGATACGGCACCCATTGATGGGTTTCTGGTGTTATCCAATATGTAACGGATTTCATTCACACCATAACGTGAACTAAAGTCATAGTTCCAACCGTTTGTATCACCACGGATACCAGCAGTTAGACCTTCATCAATCACATTACCGTGGAATCTAGGTGTAAAGCCACCTGGATATTGGTCACGTGGATTGTAAATACGACCAGTTGCATCACGGCTCAATTTGAACTGTGCGATACCAGGACGTCTATGATAGAAAGAACCGTCAGCGTTAGTGTCTGAGTAGTTAAAGAAAGCATACGCTTCAGACGAATCTGAAAGTGTAATACCTGAGTTAACCATAACTCGGATACCGTCACGAACCGGCTCACCCCAAGTCATTTCATTACAGTCGCCTGCGCCGATTTCAGCGTTACAAAGGTTATCTCTGTAGCGATAATCTGGATCATCAGGAATTCCGTCACCACCATTAGTGATAGTTAACAGAGTACCTTTAGCATTTCCATCAGTACCATCAGAATAAATGTGAGATAACGCATCAGGACCTGCACGGAAGACTTCGGCAGTAGTAGTATCACTATCGTGATCATACATAGCGCCTACTCTTGCCGCTGATTGTCCAGGATTAAGTGTTGAGTCACCTGGAATCGAGAACTCATAGCGTCCACCACGGCTTGTGCCGTTAGCGCGATAAAGCTCTGAACTGACGTTGAGAAAGCCATCTTCTGTCAAAGGCATGCCGAAGTTAAGAGCTACTTTATAGTCTTTTTCTCCGCCTTGTCCATCAAGTGATCCACGTGCACCGTCACCATTTCCACCTGGGCCACCAGCTGTATCTGAATAGACACCATACTGCATACGGATTTGACCGCCTTCAGCAGAATCTCTCAGGTTGAAGTTCATCACACCGGCAATCGCATCTGATCCATAAAGAGCGGATGCACCGTCACGTAAAACCTCAACTGATTTCAACGAAATCGCTGGAATCGTAGCTAGATCAGGTCCGTGAGCACCGAAACCACCAAGGTTTACAAGAGCAGCACGATGACGTCGCTTACCATTGATTAATACCAAAGTTTTATCAGCGTCAAGTCCACGCAACTGAGGAGGACGAACCATAGTCGCTCCGTCACCGATGGGCACACGGCCTACGTTAAAAGAAGGCACCAAAGTTTTGATGACGTCAATCAAGTCAGATGAAGATACTGAATCTAAATCTTCCTGATTAAATACGTCAATCGGCACAGCGGTGTCGAGTGCAGTACGTCCAGCACGTCGAGTTCCGATCGTTACGATCTCCTCAACTGCTTCATCTGCACCTTGTGCAGAAACACTGGCAGGTAAAGAACCAAGTGCTAGTAGTACCGTAGTTATAGCCAGCCAAGCTGACCCGGTAAAGTTTTTCATCGTTTAAGTTCCCCCAACGATTTAGTTTCGAATCAGTTTCCCGATTCATTAAAAGCAATTTTAGTTTAGTAAATAAACCGCCATAGCTTAAGACAATTACCACCCACGAAAACGATTGGTGAAGGCAAAATCTACCCATATCAAACGCTACCGTGAAGGCAGTTACATAAGATTGAACCAAAGTTAGCAATGAAAATAAAGCTTTTTAAGAGATTAATGTGGGGTTTAATTAGTTTTATTTGTAATCAATTGTTGTTTTTATACAACAATTATGAAATACGCAGAACCCCTATAATTATCAGTTATTCTCCGTAAACTCTGAAAGCCAGTTGTACCCTAGTGGTGAAGGTACAACAGATTGTTAACAGAAATCTTACGGTCTCTTTAGTTAAGCTTGGTCACGCAAAATTAAGCGCTTATTTATTACTTAAAAATCTTAATAATCCAACTAAATTTGCTAATTTTTACTTCAATTGTCCGCAAATAAGATTTTCGGTCTTTATATTAAACGTTATTCTTACGAAATTTACTGATTACCGATATCGCCTCAAGAATAACCATGAGACTGGTTACTAGCACAATAATGTCGATAGTCACCAGCAACCAATTTCCCGCCGCCCAGAATTCCATCAACTTTAAAACGGCAGCCCAGCATGATGTGATCAAGACAAAGACCATCGGAATAATGGTATATCTAGCGGGTCGACCCATTTTGATCAGCATAACTGAGAGCACTAAGAGTGTCATCCCGGCAAGTATTTGATTGGTAGAGCCAAATAAAGGCCAGATGGATAAGCCTCCAGAACCAGAAGCACCACCAGCGCCAAAAGCCAGCAACAAGCAACAAGTCACTGCCAGTAACGTTGCAAATATTCCTTTTTTGAATAGTGCGATATTATAAATATCACCCCACTCTTGGATAATATAGCGTTGCAATCTAACGCCTGAGTCCATCGTAGTGCCAGCGAATAAAGCCACCATAGTGGCAAGCAAGGTAGTGGACACACCGATGGGTAGTCCCCAGCCATTCGTAATCAATTGAGCGCCACCTTGAATGAAAGTCCCGGCTCCAGCTGAACCATATTTGTCGTATATTTCATGCCAGATTTCAGGGGTAGCAGCAAGTGCTGCGCCACTTACAGCAACAATAGTTATTAATGCCAGCGAGCCTTCGCCAAGTGCCGCAAAGTAACCCACGAATCGAGCATCAGTTTCTTTATCAAGTTGTTTAGAGCTTGTACCTGAAGCTACGATGCCATGGAACCCCGATACCGCTCCACAAGCGATCGTAACAAACAACAATGGAACCAATGATGGTGCATCTTCAGCCATATTATTATTGAATGCTGGTGCTGAAATGTCCGGCAAGGTGAGTATCACTGCTCCATAAAGTAAAAATAAACCAACGAAAAGTTGCAGTCCATTGATAAAATCACGCGGTTGCAATAAAACCCATACCGGTAACATTGATGCAATAGCCGCATAAGCGAAAAGAATGATAATCCAATTCGCATTTGGTGTAAGGCCAAGCATATTGGCAGGTAACTCAATTGGCATGAGGCTGCCGGCATATATAGAGAAATACAATGCCGAAACACCCACAACTGAGAGTAATGTAAGATTCACATTACGATGAATCAATTGGCCAATAACAAGGGCGACCGCAATAGCAGACCAAGCAGGAAATACCGCATTAGGAGTATTCACAAAAGCACCAGCAATTACCACTCCAAACACTGCGTTTACCATCAATAAAACCAAGAAGATCACCACCATAAAAAGCGCGCGAGTACGCTTACCTATAACATCCTCGGACAGCGCACCAATGGATTTACCCTTATGTCTTGAGCTCGCCCAGAGTGCACCAAAATCATGTACTCCAGCAAAAAATACTGTACCAATAGTGACCCATAAAACAGCGGGTACCCACCCCCAATAAACAGCAATAGCTGGCCCCACTATAGGAGCGGCTCCTGCTACAGAAGTAAAGTGATGCCCCCATAAAACATATTTATTGGTTGGTACGTAATCAACACCATCGTTAAACTCATTCGCAGGTGTCACAAAATTTGGATCGAGTTGGTATATTTTAGTCGCTATAAATTTTGAGTACACAAACCAGCCAAACGTCATCCCTGCTATACCAAGCAAAACTATCATCAATGATTGCATTGTTTTCTCCTTGTAATTAATTTAATGATCGCTCTTATTAACGATGATTAAATTTACTTGCGTAAGAGCTTACCCTGAAGTGTTTTTTTTATAAAGAACTTGAAGGAAAAAATGACCTATATTTTTGGTAAAAAATTTCTAAACCAGCGGTTTAAAAGATATAAGATTCCTACAATAAAGATTATCAAGACACTCACATTCAGATATTCACTCCAGGTTATTGAGCTTAATAAAGGTAAAGTGAGCTCATAAGCGCTAAAGATCATGTATCGCTCCAACAGCCAATGCCAAGCTGTATGGGCAACCAAAGCAGAAATAATTATAATTCCTAGTTTCTCTGAGGCAACGCTTCGTAAGCAATAATTGAGTATCGGCAAAGCCAAGAGAATCATTATTATTTGACCAACCTCCACGCCAATATTGAAACTTAACAAAGAAGTAAGGAGGTGATTGCCAGTAAATTGTAATGACTCACTCAAGGCAAAAGAAAAGCCAAAGCCATGTATCAGACCAAAACCAAATGCGATTGACCACCGTTGGTGAAAATCTTTTCTTACCATATTCTCTAATGCCATATAAAAAATTGACAAAGCAATCAGCATTTCTATTAATGGTGGAAACCATAAACTTTGTGGTACCAACCCAAAAGCAGAAGCCATCAATGTCATAGAATGAGCCAAAGTAAAAGCAGTAATGATTGCAATCAAGGGTCGCCATTTTCTGCAAGGCAAAATCAGACATAAGACGAATAAGAGATGATCAAGACCACTCAATATGTGCTCAACCCCAGATACAATAAAACGCAAAAAAGATTGGTACCAAGATGGATTTAATTCAACCAAACCAGAACTACCATTAAATTCAAAGAGTCGATTAGCACCCTCAGAGGTTATGAAATTCAAAATAATAGCGGTATTTAGTCCAAGCCCCCCAAAATTCAACTCAATAGAAAAATTTGTATTGTCAGTTTTCAATGGATAAGTAATCCATACATCAAGAAGCGCCTGATCATGATGCAATAATGTTGTTTCTGAAAGTGGCATCGACGAAAAACTATTGAAAGCCCGTTGATAACTTGCGAATGACCGGTCTGATGGTAATGAAATTCTCGTCTTCTCAATGCTCCAATCCATTATTTTTTGCTCATCAACATAAACATCAACGAAATTTCCTAGCCAAATCTCAGCAGCATCCTCAGATAACTCAGGCATTTTATCCAATGCTAAATAACCGGGCCCTTTTACCGGAAAATTCATGTCACGCATCGCTTCTAACGGCACGCGAATCAATAAGTTAATAGCATCGGTTTCGGCTTTGAAATAAGATTGAATGAGAACGTCATTCGGTACTTCGTGGGCATCAATTGCTTTAAGTGGCAAAGACAAAAGAATTACCAGTAAGGGCATCCACAACAATGAGGGATTCTTTAGTTTGAGCACCAAAGAGATCGATTTAGTAAATTTCAACATACGTAACATGCTTGATCCAATATGATAATTTATTCAAATAATCCAATTTAATTTGCATACTATAATAAGTGACAGTAATGTTAATAAATTAGATTTACATGACTATAAGAATATCAAAACATTTCTATATATACTTCGAATAAAAAAAGAGGCTTTATAATGATAAAAAAATACATACATTCTTTCATTTTTATTTTCTCGATCATGGCACTCACTGCTTGTGATCAGGCACCAAAATCCGCGCAAGCGCAAGGTAAAGAAGCGCCTCGATTTGAAGTCGATCCATTCTGGCCAAAACCACTTCCAAACCATTGGATACTAGGCTCAACTATTGGTCTTGCGGTAGATTCAAAAGATCATGTATTTATCATTCATCGAAGAGACAGCTTCAACGAAAGAACAGAAATAGGTGCTGCCAGCGATCCTAAGAAGGCTGATTGCTGTATACCTGCGCCAAATGTTTTAGAATTTGATCCTGCTGGAAATTTAGTTAATTCATGGGGTGGCCCTGGTGAAGGTTATGACTGGCCTGCCTCAAATCATGGTATCAGCATAGATCATAAGGATAATATTTGGATTGGTGGAAACGGTCGAGGTGATTCACATATTTTAAAATTTACCCGTAATGGAGAGTTTCTTGCTCAGTATGGTCAGGCAGGTGCGGAAATTGACAGTCACAGTAAAGAAAATTTTGGGCGTGTAGCAGAAGTAGCTTTTGATGCCGAAGCAAATGAAGCTTTTGTGGCAGATGGATACACCAATAAACGTATTGCTGTACTAGATGCTGATACGGGAGCTCTAAAAAGATACTGGGGTGCTTATGGTAATGCCCCTGATGACACCAATCTAGGTCCATTCAAGCCTGGTGGAGAACCCGCTCAACAATTTAGGAATCCCGTTCATTGTGCCGAGCCCTCAAGAGATGGCATGGTCTATGTTTGTGATCGAGTTAATAATCGCTTACAAGTATTCAAAACGGATGGAACCTATGTTCAAGAGCTGTTCGTCAAACCCAATAGCCTCGGAGATGGCTCTGTCTGGGATATTTCATTTTCCAGTGACCCAGAGCAACGCTTCATATATTTGGCTGACGGTACTAACCGAAAAATATTTATTATAGAGCGTCAAAGTATGGAAATATTAACCAATTTTGGAGATGGCGGAAGAAACCCTGGACAATTCTTCGCGGTGCATAATATTGCCACTGATTCTAAAGGGAACATCTATACTACAGAGACCTACGAAGGAAAGCGGGTACAAAAATTTGCCTACATGGGAATGGCACCAGTTACCGTTATGGACCAAGGTACTCCATGGCCGGCGGATAAAAGATAAATAAGTATCATATGAAATTATTGAAATTAATTTACTTATAGTACTAAATAATAATTATCAAAATAACAGAGAGACAATATAATGAAAAAAATAATAATTTATCTATTTGCGATTTTTCTGAGTGGCAATGCCCTTGCTGATGTAACTCGACACGCACTCCCTAATAACTCAACTTTTCCAATCTCAAGAGCGGTGGAAGTGACAGCTGATACGACGATTATTTATCACAGCGGTCAATTACCTTCCCCAGCAAATCCAGATGCTCCAAGAGGGACTAGAGAATGGTCTGGAGATACAGAAGCACAAACTTTAAGCGTACTAAAGAAATTCGAAAATTCATTCAAATCACTGGGTGTTGACTTTGGTGATGCCGTTAAGCTGACGGTGTTCTTAGTCGGTGATCCTGAAATGGACGGACGGATGGATTTTGCAGGTTTTATGAGATCTTACAGTAAGTATTTTGGAACTGAAGAGCAGCCTAATAAGCCAGCTCGATCGGCAGTTCAAATCAATGCTTTAGCTGGTGGATGGTTAGTAGAGATAGAAATGGTAATAGCCAAACCTAAGTAAATAGTCATAAAAAAACACCAGGCAACTTGGTTGTCTGGTGTTTTTTATTTTTACAGTAGTAAATATTTAGAAATTATAATTAAGTGTTACACCAAGATAACCATTCCTTCCTGGAGCGGGCTCATAATATCTCCCCCCATAAGCATTAATCCGAATATTGCTATTAAATTCCTCATCAAAAAGATTATTTACCCCCAAATAAGGCATTATCATCCAATCTTCTTGCTGAAAATCGTAACTTAAACGGAAATTCGAAACCACATAACTTGGCACCTCAACAGAGTTAGCGTTGTTAGCGAATAAATCTCCCGAATAATTTATATTAAAATTAACATTTAATTGGTCATCATTCTTGTAGCGAATACCAAAATAAGCGAATGACTCCGGTAATCCAGGAAGTTTTGAGCCGGCAAAATTCTTACCGTTTTGATCAATAAACTGATCAAAAGTAAAGTCTGACCAAGTATAAGATAGATCAATAACAAAGTTAGATTGAATATTCCAAGTCAGCGCTGACTCTATTCCACTTCTGGAGGACTTGCCCACATTTGAATAAAATGTTCTTCCAGGAGACGATTCTAGCTCATACGGAGTCAGTTCATCTTTTAGATCAATTTCAAATAGAGCAATCTCATACAAAAGATTTTGATAATTCGATTTAAAGCCAATTTCTATATTATTAGCCTTTTGCGGTTTCAGAGCTGAGTTGAAACCTCCAGATGAATCTGGATTAGCCAGTTCAGTAGTAGTTGGGGTCTCGAAAGAACTGCTTATATTACTGAATATGATCGAATTTCCAAGCTGATAGTTCAATCCAAAAGAAGGACTGACGCATCAAAATCGACTTCACCTGAATCATCACCATTACTTAAAAAGCGATCCTGAATATCGAACTTTACCGCATCAAAACGAATGCCAGTTTGAAAAAGACCAGTTGCCACTCTTGAGGCTACCCTGTGCAAAGAGACCATTGCTACTGACTTTTTCTTGCTGATCAAACGTCAGCGCACCAATAGTTCCAGAGTCATTATTATAGCGCTTGCGATCATCGTCTTGCCTATCGGCATCAAAGCCAACAGTGAAATTATAATTTTCAGGCAAACAGTTCATTAAAATCATACTGCACACCTACGCCGTAAAAAAAACGATCTATATTGACTGAACCACCGCCTTTAAATGGTAATTTATTGGCAAAATCTCGAGTTACATAATAATTTCTTACAATTAAGTTTCCTTTATCTCTATTTTGCTCATAGATCATCCCAACTCGCGTTTGACTGAGCGACTCTCCTGAATCATAGGAAAGATTTCTATCTCTTGCTGATGCTCTATTAGACAATACTTGGGCAAGGTTAATCCCACCTGGATCTTGTGCCATAGGTTGATCAGTATAGTTAATAGCCACATTTAAACGATCCGATGGATTTATCTGGAATCCAAATTTTCCATTAATTAATGTTCCTTCTGATTTTGAGTGCTCACGAAATCCACCTAAATCTTGACTTGAGATATTTAATAAGTAATCCATTTTATCGCTTTTACCACCTGTTTTGATCTGGTATTTTTTATAGCCTAAATCACCACCAGAAAAAGTCGTTTGGATAAATGCCGGATCACGACCGCTTTCACTCTCAATGGCGATGACACCTCCCGCTGCATTACCATAATGCGATGAGGCTGGCCCACGAATAACTTCTATACGT
>CAXYCT010000007.1:0-64879 GCA_964275745.1 uncultured Woeseiaceae bacterium
ATTTTTTACAGGAAGAGGGGAAATAAAATGGCATGTGGTTGTGGAAGAAGCCCAACAGGTAAATGTATTGGGTGGCACGCACTCTCTGAAAAAGAGTATCAGGAAAAATTAAAACAATATAAGGAAAAAGAATTGGCTAAAAAAACGGATGAATAAGTAACAGGGGAAGTAAAATGTCCAAGAAATATGTGGAGAATAGATTGCGTAAGAAGCAAGAAAGACTAAAGGAAAAACAAAAGGAAAAAGAATTGGCTAAAGAATTAGCTAAAGAAAAAACAAACGAAGAAACAATATGAAGAAAACTATTATTATAATTACAGCAATACTATTATTTGAAAATGTTTGTACTACATCATAAATATACTATATCTGTACTATATTTATGATGAGTAACTATTTAAATTATTGATATATATGAATATTATTGAGATGGCGGAGAGAGATGGAATCGAACCATACACCTTGCGGTGCGTAACGCTTTCCAAGCGCACCTGAACCCAGCCCAGATCACTCTCCACAAAAAATAATATAAATTTACAGACTAGACGATTGACTCAAAATCTTTGGTGGAGCATCAAGGCACGGTGAATTTAGTGGTCTTGGGTCCCTAGGTGATGCCCTTCCTATTGTCATTTCTCTATCTTGTCGGAGCTGATCAAGGCCATCTGGAGAAGATATCTTATTCGACTCGACAGCCGCTTGATATTTTTGAGGTTCATCACAGGTTAAATCAGCCGCACAACCACCGCCCAATAGAGCCATCAAAATAATCGTATAAATATTTCTATAATCCAATATCAAGCCCCTGTTTCATTTTTTAATATCCCTATAATTGCAAGATGTTATTAAAAAATGATTTTAAAATAGAATATAATCTCTATATTACTAATCATTATAGATGCTAGCAAGATAAGTTTAAGCTATAAATCCAGATGATTAATAGGTAAATAAAACACTTTAAGGGAAAATCAATGAATGACCTTACGATAAATAAAGAGATACCGAATTTTAAATGCTCAACTACAAGTAATCAGGTTTTTGAGCTTGGTAGTCATAAAGGAAAAAGAGTTATCCTTTATTTTTACCCAAAAGATAATACTCCTGGGTGCACTAATGAAAGCCTTGAATTTAAGGACTTAAATGATCAATTTAGTAAAAAAAACACACTTATTTTTGGGGTTTCTCGTGACAGCATTAGCTCGCATGAAAAATTTAAAGAAAAATACCAGTTTCCTTTTGACCTCATCTCAGATGAAAATGAAGAAATATGTAAAATATTCGATGTAATAAAAGAAAAAAATATGTACGGAAAGAAATATATGGGCATAGAAAGAAGTACATTTCTTATTGATGAGAATGGAAAGCTAATGGCTGAATGGCGAAAAGTTAAGGCCAAAGGTCATGCCCAAATAATTCTCGATTATCTTTCTGAACTCTAATTTATTGATATAAAACTATTATCATCATAATCTTAACTAAATGCATTCAAATAAAAACTTAAATATTCACACTCTACTTTCAATATTAATATTGGTATTGAGCGTAAATATCGTGCTTGCTCAAGATATCAATCTGCCAGACATGGGGAGTCCGGCTGACGCTGTATTGTCTAAAACAGATGAAGCGCAAATTGGCAGATCTATAATGCAGCAAATACGTGCAAGTGGAACCATTGTTGATGACCCCCAAATAAATGAGTACATCAATGAAATTGGATATCGTGTTGCAGCCCATGCAAATGAAAGCGAGCGACAATTTACATTTTTTGTTATCGATGAACCGAGTATCAATGCATTTGCCCTGCCTGGCGGCTACATTGGTATCCATACAGGTCTTATTGAAGCAACTCGCAGTGAAGATGAGTTAGCTGGTGTCCTCGCGCATGAAGTGGCTCATGTGACACAGAGGCACCTCGCTCGTGCGATAGATGCGAGCCAAAAACAAAGTATTTTAAGTACAGCAATCATGCTAGGAGCGGTAATTGCTGGTGCTGCTGGTGCTGGTTCCGATGCAGTTCAAGGTGCAATGGCGGTAGCTCAAGGAACGCAAATCCAACAACAAATAAACTTTACTCGTGACAATGAATATGAAGCTGATCGTATTGGGATTAGGGCGCTAGCAAGTGCTGGATTTAATCCATCTGGCATGGCCTCATTCTTTGAGGTAATGTCTGGAACAAATACTATTGGCTCAATGCGTGTCCCTGAGTTCCTCAAAACACATCCAGTAACCAGCAGCAGAATTGCTGAAGCAAGAAATCGTGCTAGATTTTATGATACTGCAGATACTCAAGACACACGTAATTATGGTATATCAAAAGCCAGACTGATAGTTTCTGGACAAAGATCACCTGAAGATGCGGTCAAATTTTATACCCAAAAAGAATATAGCTATCTATCTGATGAAGAAAAATACGGACTTGCATTAGCTTATCAAATGAATGGGCAACTACAAGAAGCAGAACAAATATTTACTACTCTTCTGGATGCTAACAAAGAAGTAATTGCCTATCACATTGGATTAGCAGAAATATTATTTTTACTTGATCGCAAAGAAGAAGCTAAAAATAATTATGCAAAAGCAATGAATCTATTCCCTAGGAATACCTCTTTAGTAATTCATTATGCAAATGTGCTTTTAAATCTAAATGAAGCAAAATTAGCGCACGAGATATTGTTAGACCTTCTTAATAATGTCCCGCCCACACCTGAACAAGTAAGATTAATAGCAAAGTCTGCGATTGAGTCCAACAACCCTGCTGAAGCAAATTATTATATGGCTGAGTATCGTTTTATGATCGGTGATTTAGTGGGTGGTGTAACTTTTTTAGAGCGAGCACTAATCATTCCAAATCTGCATGAAATTCAAAGAATTCGTTTTGAAGCACGAATTGATTTTGTTAGAGAGTTCATGACTGAGGAGCAGTTACAACAATCACGTCGCAACCGCTCCTAGTTATTCTCAGAATACTACGCTTCCATATCTGTATTATATTGACCCATATGAGCAAGGCTATTTAATTTTGCTCGCTTTAAGAAAGCTTGCTGGCCAGCGGAAAAGTTCTCTTCCCTGCCTTGCCATGCATTCAGGGGAGCTGCTTGGAGCGCTCTCCCATAAGAGAATGAAAGTTCCCACGGTAAATTACCTATTTTATTCATTAAGTCCAGGTGCTCTGTTGCCTCTTCTGAAGTTTGACCTCCAGATAGAAACGCGATTCCAGCAACATTTTCTGGCACATGTTTCTTTAAGCACCTCACTGTGGCTTCGGCAACTTCAGATGGAGTTGCACGATCTTGTGCATCACTTCCAGAGATAACCATATTAGGCTTAAGAATTATGCCCTCAAGAACTACGCCATGCCCCTCAAGTTCTTGAAAAACAACATCAAGAGCAGCGCTAGTAACTTCCTCACATCTTTCAATACTATGCGTTCCATCCATAAGCACTTCTGGTTCAACAATAGGAACAATATTATGTTCTTGGCACAATGCTGCATAACGAGCAAGCGCATGGGCATTAGCTTTTAAACAAAAAGTTGAAGGTATTGTCTCACTCACATTGATGACCGCACGCCATTTTGCAAATTTAGCTCCAAGGGAAGCATATTCTGCTAATCGATCTCGCAGCCCATCAAGGCCTTCAGTAACAGTTTCATCCGCAAATCCAGCTAATGCTTTTGCGCCTGCATCAACTTTAATGCCTGCGAGCATTCCAAGTTCATTCAAATACTCAGGAAACGGAGTTCCGTCAGTTCTTGATTGTCGTATAGTTTCATCAAATAATATAACTCCGCCAATGAAGTCAGATGCACCCTCAGTAATAAATAACATTTCACGATATCGCCGCCTTGATTCTTCAGTAGAATCAGTATTGATAGTATCGAATCGTTTTTTTATCGTTGGCGTACTCTCATCTGCAGCTAAGATACCTTTGCCATTTGCAACCATTGCTTTCGCTGTCGCCTTTAATACTTCTAGGTTCATTTAAATCCACTCCATATTTTTAATATTTAATTAAGTTTATAATTATATATTAAATAGTAAAGCTCGTTTTACAAAAAATTAGTTTGTATCTGCGTGTTTCATAATTCTTATTTTAACTGGTCTATCCGCTTAATTAGGACTAAAATAGTCCTAATTGGAAGATCAAGAGGTGCCTTATGATAAAGATCAGTAAATTAACCGATTATGGGACAGTGGTATTGGCAGAATTAGCCAGTCATCAGCATGCACTTGCGAGTGCTTCAGAGTTATCAAATTTATCTGGCATCAATTTACCAACTGTAAGTAAAATTTTAAAAATACTCAATAAAGCCAATCTAATAGATTCCGTTAGAGGAGCAAATGGTGGTTACAAACTCCTCCGTAAAGCTAGTGAAATATCTGCTGCTGATGTCATTGATGCATTTGAAGGCCCATTATCTATAACTGCTTGCAGTTCAGCTAAACAAAATTGTAAACATGAGCCACAGTGTTTAGTAGGGCCAGCTTGGCAAAATATCAATGCTTCGATCAGATCGCTACTTGAAGATATAACAATTCTTGACCTGCAAAATAATAATTATCAGCATAGCGCGGTAACAAAATTTGCAGGAATGCCAATTAATATAGAAACAAAGGTGCAATGATGTCTGCAAATAAAGATGAAATAAACAGTCTAGTCGAAAGTCGCTATAAGCATGGCTTTATTACTGATATTGAGTCCGAATCTCTTCCGCCTGGGATAAATGAGGATGTCATAAGAGCTATTTCAGCTAAAAAAAATGAGCCAAAATTTATGTTAGATTGGCGCTTAAAATCCTATAAACATTGGTTAAAGCTGAAAGAACCCAGTTGGGCTCATGTGGATTATACGCCGATAAATTATCAAGATATTTCATATTTCTCTGCACCTAAATCAGATGCTGATCGTCCAAAAAGTTTAGACGAAGTAGATCCTAAGTTACTTGAAACCTATGATAAATTAGGTATCCCATTGCATGAGAGAGCAAGACTTGCTGGAGTGGCGGTAGATGCAGTTTTTGATAGTGTATCTGTAGCTACTACTTTTAAAGATAAGCTCTCAGATGCAGGGGTTATTTTCTGCCCGTTTTCAGAAGCAGTTATCAATCACCCAGAATTAATAAAAAAATATCTAGGAAGCGTTGTACCTTATAGAGATAACTTTTTTACTGCATTGAATTCAGCTGTATTTAGTGATGGCTCATTTGTATATATACCAAAAGGCGTTAGATGCCCAATGGAGTTATCAACTTATTTTCGAATTAATGCTGCTAATACGGGTCAATTTGAACGTACACTAATCATTGCGGATGAAGGCAGTTACGTGAGCTATCTAGAGGGCTGCACGGCACCAATGCGTGATGAAAATCAGCTCCATGCAGCAGTTGTTGAACTCGTTGCCTTAAAAGATGCTGAAATTAAATACTCAACAGTACAGAACTGGTACCCTGGAGATGAGAATGGTGTAGGCGGCATATATAACTTCGTAACAAAAAGAGGTGATTGTCGTGAGGCAAATTCAAAAATATCCTGGACTCAAGTTGAAACTGGCTCAGCGATAACATGGAAATATCCTAGTTGTATTCTTAGGGGCGATAATTCGATCGGGGAATTTTACTCTGTTGCCGTCGCAAACAATTACCAGCAAGCCGATACTGGAACGAAAATGATTCATATTGGCAATAATACAAAAAGCACTATCGTCTCAAAAGGTATTTCTGCTGGTCATGCTCAGAATGCATACAGAGGTTTAGTGAGAGTTATGCCTCAGGCAAATAATGCAAGAAACCATACCCAGTGTGATTCTTTACTTATTGGTGGAACTTGCGGTGCTCATACCTTCCCTTATATAGAAGGAAAAAATCCATCTGCAACTATAGAGCATGAGGCCACTACCTCAAAGATTTCTGAGGATCAGCTTTTTTATTGCAAACAACGCGGTATTGAAGAAGAAGATGCCGTGAATATGATTGTGAATGGATTCTGTAAGGATGTTTTCAAAAAATTGCCGATGGAATTTGCGGTAGAAGCACAAGCGCTTCTTAACGTTAGTCTAGAAGGCGCAGTAGGTTAACTAACAAAAAAAGAGTGGGGAAATGTTAGAAATAAAAAATTTACACGCTAAAGTGTCGCAGACTAATATTTTAAATGGATTGTCTCTCACCGTAAAAAAAGGTGAAGTACATGCCATTATGGGACCCAATGGATCAGGCAAAAGTACGCTTGCAAGAATCATAGCTGGCCATGATGGTTATGATGTAACCGATGGGGACATCTCATATAATAATAAAAATATTATGGATTTATCTCCAGAAGAACGTTCACGGGAAGGAATATTTCTTGGTTTCCAATACCCCGTTGAAATACCTGGATTAAACAATACTCAGTTTCTCAAAGCTGCATTAAATGCTAAAAGAAAACATCTCGGCATGGAAGAAATGGATGCATTTGAATTCCTGAAGATAGCGCGTAACGCTATTAAAAAACTTGAAATTGATCCAAGTTTTCTAAATAGAGGTGTGAATGAAGGTTTCTCAGGTGGTGAGAAAAAAAGAAATGAAATCCTTCAAATGACAATACTAGAACCAAGCATTGCAATACTAGATGAAACGGACTCTGGTCTTGATATAGATGCGCTTAAGGTAGTGGCGAAAGGTGTTAATGAATTTCGTAACCCTGATAATGCAGTCATTCTTGTTACTCATTATCAGCGACTTCTAGACTATATTGAACCGGACAAAGTGCATGTTCTATCAGAAGGAAAAATAGTTCGTTCGGGAGATAAATCCTTGGCAATAGAATTAGAAAAAACTGGATATTCTCAAGAAAAGGATAGTGGAAAATGAGTGCTCAAATCAACTTTGAGCTATTGTCTTCAGCCGCCAAAAAACTAATTCAAGGTGAGCTGACTGATACTAGGATCAATGCACTTTCCAATATTAAGGATTCAAAGATGCCCTCCACAAAGAATGAGGAATGGCAATATACCGATATAAGTAATATTTATTCATTGTGCGAAAAATCATTTCATGAACCATTAAACAAAATTACATCAATAACTAGTCAAGAAAATATCATCGTAAATGAAATTGATGCTCATTGGATAATTATAAAAAATGGTGTCATCGATAATATGGAGATAGAAAAACTAAAAGAAATTGGAATTCTTGTTTCCTTACTCTCAAAAAATATTGATGATACTGAAGTGCTTATAGATGACCCGCTATCTAGCCTGAATGCTGCATTAATGAATGATGCTATAAAAATAACAATCTCAAGTGACCTAAAGAGTGCGAAGCCTATTGGGATATTCTTTGAAAATGATATAAATCTAAATAATTATGTCAGCAACTTTCGATGTATTTTTGAAGTAAAAGATAATGCTTCTGTAAGTATTATTCATGCTCATACCGCAAAAACCCAAACACCGCATTTTACAAATTCTGTGATACAAATAAATATGGGTAAAGATAGTAATGTTGAATATCTAAAATTACAGGATTTTTCAACACATCAAACTTTAATAGAGAAATCGGTTGCTAATCTTGGTATAAACGCAAATCTTAACTACACCTGTGTTGATGTTGGTGCCCAATTAATGCGAGCAGATATCATTGTTAATTTTAACGAAAAAAATGCAAATGCAAATATAAATGGTGTTTATATTGCTGGGAAAAATCAGCATATTGATAATCATATATTAGCAAACCATTTTATTGGTTCAACAAAAAGCAGTCAAAATTTCTATGGTGTAATCGGTGAGAACGGTCGGTGTGTATTTAATGGTAAAGCTCTCATATGTGAGGCAGCTATTAATTCAAATGCAAATCAATTCAACCATAATTTATTAATGAGTGAAAATGCTGAGATCAATACCAAGCCAGAACTTGAAATATACACAGATGACGTAACATGTAGTCACGGTACAACTGTTGGTCAACTCGACGAAAATGCTCTATTTTATATGCAATCAAGAGGAATTGATGAGGACGTCGCTCAACAATTATTGACAAAAACATTTATTACTAGAATTTTAAATGAAGTTAACATTCCATCCGCTAAAGATTTTATAGAAAATTTAATTATAGATAAATTACAGGCTCTAACTCAATGAACACCGCTTATAGTGAAAAAAAACAAATGGTTGATATGAATCAACTTGGATTATTACGAAAAGATTTCCCAACCCTAAGTCAGGAAATTAATGAATGCCCTCTTGTCTATCTTGATAGTGCAGCCTCAAGTCAAATGCCAAAACAAGTCATCGATGAAATCGCTCGCTACCAAAGTCAAGATCATTCAAATGTTCATCGAGGTATTCATACCCTAAGCCATAGAGCAACTGATGTTTATGAAACATCTAGGCAAAAAATCTGTGAATTCATTAATGCGAAAAACATAAATGAAATAATATTCACCAGCGGCACGACTGACTCAATTAATCTTGTGGCAAATAGTTATTGTAAACCCAAGCTTGATTCAAGCAAAAAAATTCTTATCAGTCATTTAGAGCATCATTCAAATATAGTTCCTTGGCAGTTAATTTGTGAACAAACTGGAGCTAGTCTTATTGTTGCTCCTATTGATGATAGTGGGCAAATTATAACTGAACAATTGATAAGCATGATTGACTCGAATGTAGTCTTAGTGGCTATCTCTCATGTATCAAATGCACTTGGCTCTGTTACCTCGTTGAGTAAAATTATTGATGCCGCTCACCAGCATGAAGTTCCTGTTTTAGTGGATGGTGCTCAAGCAATTTCTCACATGGAAGTTGATATTCAAGCCCTTAATGCAGATTTTTATGCTTTTTCAGGTCATAAAATGCTTGGACCTACTGGTATAGGGGTATTATTTGGAAAAGAGCATTTACTAGAAGATATGCCTCCATACCAAGGTGGTGGCGACATGATATTGGAAGTAAGATTCACGGGAACCGTATTCAACGATTTACCATATAAATTCGAAGCAGGAACACCAAATATTTCTGGTGCTGCAGGACTTGGTGCAGCTATTGACTATCTGAATCAAGTTGGAATGAAAAATATAGAAGCACATGAGGATGTATTGCTCCATAAGATGATGATGGACTTACAAGAAATTGATGGCATAGAACTTATAGGCAAAGCAGAGCATAAAGTAGCGGTACAATCGTTTACTATAAAAGACATCCATTCTCATGATATTGGTACAATTCTAGACCATCAAGGAATTGCAATTCGCACGGGGCATCATTGTGCAATGCCAGTAATGGAGTTTTTTGGTTTATCTGGAACAGCGAGAGCCTCCTTATCGATATATAATAATGAAGAAGATATTGACCGCTTTACCCAAGGACTTGATAAAGTAATTGAAATATTCGCATAATGAATAATAGTAATTCAGAAAATAAATCGCTCGAAGAGCTTTATCGACAACTAATTATCCATCACGCAAAAAAACCTTTGAACTTTGGAAAGCCAAAAAATTATTCTTTATTCGCTGAGGGCATAAACCCATTATGTGGGGATAAAATTCGTATTTATCTTAATATTAATGAAGCAGACACTATTGAGGAGCTTACCTTTGAAGGAACAGGCTGCGCTATTTCGATAGCCTCAGCGTCACTAATGACCGCAACACTAGCAAATGTGAAAAAGTATCAAGCAAATGAATATGCGACTGGTCTAATCTCCAATCTTAATGGACCAAAGTCTGAAATAATGGAGCATACAATAATTAATTCTCAAGAAATTAATGCCCTAAAAGGGGTGAAAGATTTTCCATCAAGAATAAAATGTGCCACATTAGGTTGGCAGACACTTATAGCTGCTTTTAATAACAATAAAATAACTACAACGGAAAAATAATTTATTATGTTTGGCCATACCAATGAACCATTTGTTGTCACAAGAGACGTTAAAGCAGTCATTATTCCTGCTGGAGAAGTACTTCAGCTGCGAGAAGGAACTTCTGGTTTTATTACGCAATCTCTTGGAGGTAGCTTTACCATCTATATTGAAGGGAACTTATTTAGAATTTCAGGATCAGATGCTGACGCTCTAGGGAAAGAAATCGAACCACCACCAGAAATTCCAAAGGACGCCACTGACAAAGATATTGAAGATATAGTTTGGAGCCAACTCAGGACATGCTATGACCCCGAAATACCAATCAATATAGTGGATCTAGGCTTAATATATCGTTGCGATATCAAAACTCTGGAGAACAACAAAAGAAGCGTGTCAATTGATATGACACTAACCGCAATTGGTTGTGGTATGGGTGAAATATTAGTTGAAGATGCAAGGGACAAAGTAGCAATCATTCCAACTATAAAAGATGTCGAGGTGGAGTTAGTGTTTGATCCGCCTTGGAGCCAAGAAATGATGTCTGATGAAGCTAGGCTTCAAACAGGGATGATGTAGTAATAACAAATGCGGTTCTTAACGCTACTTAGACATGGTGCTGCATCTTATGAATCAAGTGAGATGCAAGATCTATATCGCCCTTTGAGCCCAAACGGAGTAATGGAAGCCGAGTTAATGGCCAGATCAATAGCTAAGCTAGAAGCTAAGCCAGACTTAATGATCACCAGTAATGCCCTTAGAACCATGAATACCGCCAAAATTATTATAGAGAAAAATAATTGGCAAGCAATATCCATTGAAAATCATCCAGAGCTTTATTTGGCTTCGTTAGAAACATTAATTGACAGAATCAACAGCGCCTCAGAGTCAATAGAACACTTACTTTTGATTAATCATAATCCTGGATTAAGTGAATTAGCAAATCACCTAATTCCCTCTTTTAAGACTTTTATGCCTACTTGCTCATGTCTATCAATAAAATTCAAAGAAGATATCATAGACCTTAATATGTGCCCTCAGATTGAATGCTATAGATACGACTATCCTAGTCAATACATTTAATTTAATTCACAAAAACAATAAGCATATAAATTTTTTGGATCATTAAAACGCAATAAAGGTAAAGTAAGGTTTTCAATTTCAGTATTAAGATAGTCAATAATTGGTAGGTTTGAATTAGATTTTGGAATCGTTATATCAAACTCATTTAATGCATCCAAAAAAGAAACCGCGAATAATTCAGAAGCAGTAATTTCTTGCTCAAGATAGATCAAACCATACTGTGAATCACTTAAATTTGTTAATTTCTCAATTTCTTTGAGCGCTTCATTAAAGCCACCTAATGCATCAATTAAACCGTTACTCAAAGCTTCCTCTCCAGTCCATATTTGACCTTCAGCAATCGTTCTTATTTTTTCCTCAGAAATATTTCGATGCATTGAAACTTTTCTTACAAACTCACTGTAACCATAATCGACTTGAGATTGAACTAATTGTTTTACCTGTGGGGCCATTTCTTTATCTGGACGAAAACTACCAGACCATTGGTTCGTCCCGGAACCATCGGTATATATACCAAGCTCTGCGAGTGAATTTTGTAATGTTGGAAACATAGCAAAAACACCGATTGATCCAGTTATAGTGGCTGAAGATGCAAAAATCTTATTAGCAGACATTGCAATCCAATAACCTCCAGATGCAGCAACACTTCCCATTAAAACTACTACTGGCTTGTCAGCTGCTTGCAAGGCAATAATTTGCTGCAATATTTGCTCAGAGGCGAAAGCGCTGCCACCTGGAGAATCTATTTTAAGCAAAACACCACGAATTGAATCATTGTGTAATGCCTTTCTAAGCAACTTAGAGGTAGATTCTCCACCAATTACACCAGGCGCATGCTTACCATTTAGAATTTCCCCAGAAGCAACAATGACGGCAATATTATTTTTATAATTTCCTGATTGATTGTTAAGTCTCCTCACCTTCAAGTAATCACCAAAAGTAATTACGCTATCACTAAACTCAGTATCTATAATATTTATCTTTTTACTAATTTTTGATTCGACCTGACTCTTTGTTAATAACCCATCAAAAAAATTATTTTTATATGCAACTGTTGCAATATTTGTTCGCTCTTTATTGATATTATCAAGTAGATCACGAGCAAAATTAGTCACTGATTCCTCCGGTAAACCTCTCGCAGAACTGACATCAGTTTCATATTTATTCCAG
Source organism: uncultured Woeseiaceae bacterium (assembly GCA_964275745.1). Taxonomy (GTDB): domain Bacteria; phylum Pseudomonadota; class Gammaproteobacteria; order Steroidobacterales; family Woeseiaceae; genus SP4260. The sequence continues at coordinate 12,083 of CAXYCT010000007.1, forward strand.
AGCTTATTTGCTACTCTAGAGCGTGAATCTCTGGACTCTACTGACATATCGTTTCGCATAAATGGCTCAACAGCCGTCTTGTAATCTCCAGCTTTGAATATATTCCATTCTACTTTAAGTTTATCGATTAACCCTTTGTAATAATTTGAGTAATATGAATATCCATCAGGAAAAAAAACTCCTTCCGGATGAATATAGATTTGATCAGCTCTAGCAGCTAAATAGTAGGATTCTTGACTGTAAAAATCTGAATAAGCAATTACTTGCTTTCCAGAATTTCGAACTTTATCCAAGGCTATTCCTATCGCCTCTAATTTGCTAAGACCACCGCCACTCATCCCATCTAATTTCAAAGCAATGACTGAGATTCTTGAGTCATTTTCAGCGTAGTTTAGAGCATCAATAATATCCTCAACCAATACTTCATTTGAAATTTCACCAAAGATCCCATTTACCGCTCTCTCGAATGCATCACCTTGTAATTGCTCCACAAGTTGCCCACGTGGATTAATCATCAGTACGCTATTGTTTTTAATTGTTGGTAAATAAGATGAAAACAAGCTTAATAAAAGTATTATTATCAAAAAAAACCATGCCATACCAATTACTTTTCTGAGGATAACTAAACCGCCCCAGAGTAACTTTATAAATTTCTTTAATGACTTGAAAAATGAAGACATAATTTAATTTTCGCTCTTTTTGAATTAGTGATTAGATACTATCTTGCTGTTTATAGAAGAAATAATGTCAATGCTGGCCAGTAAGTTATCAGCACAACTGATAAAAAGAGTATAGCAAAAAAAGGTAATGTAGCGGCATAGACTGTGGCAATGGATTTATCAAATCGATAACTGGCTATAAATAAATTTAAACCCACTGGTGGTGTTAAATAACCCAACTGCATTGCTGATAGGAAAATTATCCCCAAATGTATATCATCAATTCCATATTGGTTAGCTACTGGCAATAAAAGAGGAACAACTAGCACAATAGCAGCAAAAATATCTAAAATAGCACCTAGCATCAATAAAAATAATAACAGTAACGCCAGGAACGTAAATTGATCAGTAATAATGCTTGAAATAGTAAAAAATAATTTTTGTGGAACGCCTGAATCGATCATGTAATTTGTAGACGCCAAAGATACAGCTAATACAATTAAGATGCCCCCCACCAAAAGCATAGATTCACGCATCAAGCGAGGTAAATCCGCTAGTTTTATTTCTTTCAATAAAATCACCTCGATACAAATTACATATAATGCAGTAATTGCAGCAGCTTCAGACACAGCAAAAAATCCAGAGTAGATACCACCCAAAACAATAATAGGTAGTGGAAGTTCCCAAGCAGATTCACGAAATGCAGCTACCAGTTCATCAAATTTAAAAGGTTTTGTAATTCTTTTTGAATGCCGGCTAACCCATAAACAATACAAAGAAAGCATGAGCAACATCAATATACCAGGCAATAATCCAGCTTTAAATAAATCATCAATAGATATCTCAGCTATAACACCATAAAGTATCAAAGGCAGCGAAGGTGCAAATAATAGCCCTAAACTTCCTGATGTAGTTATTAATCCAAGACTGAATTTTTCTGGGTACCCATCGGTTTTAAGCGCAGGATATAAAATAGCACCAATAGCTATAATTGTTACTCCAGAAGCACCAGTAAACGCAGTAAAGAAAGCGCAAGCAAATAAAGAAACTATTGCTAATCCACACGGCATCCAACCGAGCATAGCACTAGTAAGGCGAACTAATCTTTTAGGTGCTCCACTTTCACTTAATAGGTATCCAGAAACAGTAAAAAGTGGAATCGCCGAAAGAAATGGCATGTTCGCGAGACCTAAGATTTCTATAATCAAAGCCATAAGATCTATGCCCTCTGATTGATACCCTATCATAGCGCTGGCAGCTATTATTGCAAATAAAGGCGTGCCAACTAAGCATAATAAAACCAGTAAAATCATCATTTTAGAGGCTTGTTGTATCTAGAGAGATGCTTGGCACATGCAATCAAATAACGAAAACTCATTAAAGAAAATGCAATTGGAATTATACTGTAAGCGATCCAAGCAGGAATTATAATCAATACTTTTTCATCAAAACTGAAGGTAAGATCAACAAATCGAAATGCGTGCACTGATATAACTATGCAGATACATGAAGTAATTAACGCGTTAAATGCCTGCAGTAACATTGAATATTGAGAAGCAATTAAATTAGAAATTAAATCGATTTTTAGATGTTTATTTTCACGGCTGGCTGATATTGATGCCACTAAAGTTGCCCAAAGGACAAGCATTTTAATAAGCTCATCAGCCCAAATAAAACCAGAATTAAAAAATAACCGCATCACAAGCTGCATAACTGAAAAAAGTACAACACCGCCAATTAATCCAACTATCAAGCCATCCTCTATAATGATCCCTGTACGATCAATTTTCTTCAAGATTGTTTTAGTTGTCATAATTAATTATTGATTGGTATGCTCATTCTGTAGGTATTAATATACATAGAAATTTGATCATACAACTCTTTTGAAAACATTCCATCATCAGCCATTTCTTGATTTGGCTGAATCAAAAGATCAGTCAATTTGTTATATTCATTTTCATCAAAAGTAACCTCAATTAAACCAATGTTTAATAAAGCCTGCATCGCGTCATTGGTGTCCTTTTCGCTCATCAGATCAACATCCTTATAAATACTTTCTAATACTTCTGAGAGCACCATTTCATCGTCAGGGCGAAGTCGTTTTACTGTTCTAGAATCAATAGCGAGAAACCCCATTACATACAAAACTGGAATTTTTGTTACATATTTAACCTTGGTATGCCATTGAAGTGCTAATGCAACCACCGGTGGAATAGCCACGATATCTATTAATCCAGTCTGCAGGCCAGTTAAAACATCTGTTATGGGAAGTGATATAGGCAATAAATTAAGAGCCTTCATTGCTTTATAACTAATAAGATCTCCTTGAGGTAACCATATTTTCTTATCTTTTAAATCATCATAACCTTTGATTGGTTCATTAGACATTATATAAGCAAAGCCACCGCTCGCAAATCCATAAGTATCAAAACCTAACTCTTTGAAACCAGCTTTTAAGTCATCATCCACTAATCTCCTGACATGCCTTACTTCATCCATGTTTTTGAACAAAAATGGCAAGCCATAAATATTTAAATCAGGAAAACTAGCTTGAAAGTCATTAGGAGAGAAAGTGCCTCCTTGCAATTGTCCAATTTTGATTTTTTGTTTGTTCTTCTTTGCTCCACCTTGAGCTCCACCCCAATAGAACTTGAGTCTTATACGGCCCTCAGTTCGCTCAGAAATTTCCTTTGATCCATCAATAAATCTATTTGCCCAATCGGAGTTTTGCGGCGCTAAAGTAGCGATTTTTATTTGTGTTTGACTGTAAGAAAATGGTGCTATTAATACGCAAAAAAATAACATAATTATTTTTAATATCATTCCGTCATCTTTCCATATTTTTTTTTCAAAAATAATCATCGGCACTCTCAATTAATAATTTTGCTTTCTCCTGTGCCATCATATTAGTCAAAGTGTAACCTCTTGCTATTGGATTAGCAGCAAGAACCTCCTCTAACAATTGGTCATGCAAATCTCTTTCATATAATGGCTTTGCATATCCAGCTGCATACTCAACCTTAGCATTAAGATTCTTATTTTTACTTAACTTAATTGCTAATTCAAAATACTCTTTACCTTTATCAAAATCTCCACCTAATGCTGGAGGCCTCAATGTAACCATAATACCTAAATACGTATAAACAGAATCAAATGCTTTTTGGTCAACCGAGATTGCGATATATCGTTCTAATAGGGCTTGGATATGAGGCAAGCGAGCAATAGCATTCCAATCAGCACTATGGGCCCGTGTATAGGCAAGAGATGCGACAGCATGATTCAATAGTATCTCTGAATATTGTTGATCAATTTCTTCAAGCGTATTTACAAAATCCTCATAAGTATATTCATCCCAAGAACAAGTCATTTTTAAAGATAAACACAATGATTTATTGCTGTATGTTAATGCTTTTCTCGTCATGCGCTTTGCACGTTCGTTATCATCAACAAAAATACCACCATACGAGGCGTATAGATTAGCCGCTGCTGATAAAATAATTGGGTTCTCAGGATCGCCTTCAATCAGGCTATCTAATAGCAATAAATAAGCTGGTGCACCATCACGTACCAATTCAGGATCATCTTGATTTAAAATAGAAGTGGCAAGATTGCTTGCGAGCCCTTCTGAAACATTAGATATGATGGAGGTGCAAGATGACATCGTAAACACGATTGAAATAAGACCAATTAGTTTATGTATTGAGCACTTCAATTTATTTTAAGTAAGCATGCTTATTTAATTATCATATAAGCTCAGCTTTTACCTTTAAGATAAAAAATAGTCAACGATGCTAAATTTTCTCTTTTATTCTTGCTGCTTTACCAGTTAATCCTCGCAAGTAATATAATTTAGCTTGTCTTACATCACCACGTCGCTTTACTTTAATCTCACTGACTAAAGGACTATAAGTTTGAAATACCCTCTCTACGCCTTCACCATGGGAGATTTTACGAACCGTAAAAGAAGAATTTAAACCCCGGTTTCTTTTTGCAATGACAAGGCCTTCATATGCCTGAAGTCTCTCACGACTTCCTTCCTTTACTTTCACTTGAACTACAACTGAATCGCCGGGTGAGAAAGCTGGGATCTCTTTTGTCATTTGTTCTTTTTCTAATTCTTCTATTATTTTACTCATTTACCTATACCTAATACTATGCCAATTAAAACTAATGATGCAATTATACCCTTAATCTTTAATTAGTTGCTTGTATTTATTTAAAATTATTTTTTGCTGCTCAGTCAAATCATCAATTAAATCTGGTCTTTTTTTATATGTTCTGATTAAAGATTGTTCAGAGCGCCATAATCTAATCGCTTCATGATTACCAGATAACAAAACCTCAGGAACAGAGCGTCCATTCACTTTCTCTGGTCGAGTATATTGAGGGTATTCCAATAACTTATTCTCAAATGATTCATCAGCTGATGATGTGTCATCCCCAAGCGCACCTGGAAGAAGCCTCACTATGGAATCAATAATCGCCATTGCAGCTATTTCACCACCACTTAATATAAAATCACCCATCGAAATTTCTTCATCAATTTGGTCTTCAACAAGACGCTCATCAATTCCCTCATATCTGCCTGCTACTAATATTAGGCCTGGTAGTTTAGAAAACTGCCTGGCGACCTTTTGATCGAAACGCTTACCTTGAGGAGACATAAGTATTACTGGGCAATCTTTAGAAAAAGAGTCCTTTGCGGATTTTATAGCTAAATCTAAAGGTTCAAATTTCATTACCATTCCTGGACCACCTCCATAAGGCTTATCATCTACTTTATGGTAAGCGTCAGTCGTGAAGTCTCTGGGATTATGTGTAGATAGAGTTAATAATTTTTCATCAGCAGAACGGCCAACCACTCCGTATTGAGCGATCAACCGAATCATTTCAGGAAACAAACTGACAATACTTATATTCAACTTAGTTGGCCCATTCCCAATCTACAATGATCTTACCTTTATCAAGGTCAACCTCCTTCACTACATCAAACATAACGAAGGGAATTAAAATCTGACTATCACCTTGAATCACCAGTACATCATTGGCTCCAGTCTCCAATAATTTCTCTACAATACCCAACTCTTCTGATTGCAAATTAGAGACAGACAGACCTTCTAGTTCACGCCAGTAATAATGGCCATCATCCAGTTTTGGTAAACAATTAGTTGGTAAAATTAAATTCAGCCCTATGTAATCAGCAGCAGCATCACGGTCATTAACTCCTGAGAGCTTCACAATAATAAATTTACCTTGTTTTTTACCCTCAAGTATCCTTCCGTGGTTGAGGGCCTCTACTCCCTCAATATAACATTCAGAATAACTTAAAATACCTTCCATTGGCTTAGTATAGGAAAATACTTTAACCCACCCTTTTACACCATAATGGCCGGAGACTCTTCCGAGAATGATAGTTTCTTGATTATTATCTGGTTGCAGGTCCATCTTAAACATGATTAGGCATTGTGATTTGCCATAAAATATTTAGCTACTGGGAGGCAAGAGCCTTACGCTGGACTTTCAAGAGTGAAGATACGGTATCTGAAGTTTGAGCTCCTTTACTTAACCAATAATCCACGCGCTCTAGGTCGATCCTGAGGTTCTCAGTTGACTCTTTACCAATTGGATTAAAAAAACCTAAACGTTCAATATACTTACCATCTCGTTTATTTCTGCTGTCCGTGACTACCAGATGGTAGAAAGGTCGTTTTTTTGCTCCTGAACGCGAAAGTCTTATTGTTACCATTATATTTCCGTTTTTTTATTGCAAGTAAATTTTTTTATACTTCATGTTTATTTTGTAGATTGCGCATTGTACCTATTTATAAATGAAAGTGTAGGTTTTTTAATTGATAAAGAGTTTGATTAATGACGTTTTCATCTTAATCCAGGGGGCAGGTTCATTCCAGATAGACCACGCATCATTTTTTTCATTTTTCCACCTGACATTTTCTTCATCATTCTTTCCATTTGAACATGTTGCTTCATCAACTTATTTATATCTTGTATTTGTAAACCACAACCTGCCGCAATACGTCTTTTTCTTGAGCCATTAATGGTCTTAGGGAAACGCCTCTCATTTGGGGTCATCGAATTGATTATTCCAATTTGGCGTTTTAATTGTTTTTCGTTAAATTGCTGATTAACTGCAGCATTATTGAGTTGGCCAGCATTAGGTAACTTTTCAAGTAATGCACTCATGCCTCCCATTCCAACCATTTGTTGTAATTGATCCTTTAAGTCATAAAGATCGAACTTCTTACCTTTTTTTAATTTATTAACCAGACGTTCGGATTGCTTGCGATCAACTTTAGCTTCTAATTCTTCAACTAGTGAAAGAACATCACCCATGCCTAAAATACGTGAAGCCATTCTTTCGGGATGAAATAATTCTATATCATCTATTTTTTCTCCTACACCTAAATAAAATATTGGTTTACCCGTAACTTGAGAAACAGAGAGTGCTACTCCACCCCGAGCATCACCATCGGTTTTAGTTAAGATAATTCCTGTAATATCGAGTTTTTCTGAAAATGCCTTTGCTGGATTAATTGCATCTTGACCTGCCATGCTATCAACCACAAAAAATGTCTCACTTGGATTTGCTTCTTGATATACCTCAGACATCTCATCCATCATACTGTCATCAACATGCATTCTTCCGGCTGTGTCTATAATAATTATATCTGATTGAGAGCGTTGACTTTGATTTAACGCATTGGCTACTATTTGTTTTGGATCTTGTGATTCTTTACTACTGAAAAAATCAGCGCCAATTTCATCGGCCAATCTATTTAATTGCAAAATAGCTGCTGGCCTATGAACATCAACACTCACAAGCATTACTCGCTTCTTTTTAATATCTATTAATCGTTTTGCTAACTTTGCAGCAGTGGTTGTCTTGCCGGAACCTTGAAGCCCAACCATCATAATTACAATTGGGGATGGTCTTTTTAAATTTAACTCAACGGTCTTATTACCAAATAGGTCAATCAATTTGAGATGAATTATTTTAGTTAACGCTTGACCTGGAGTTAAGCTTTTTTCAATTTTACTTCCAATTACTTCTTCTTTAATTTCCTCTATAAAATTTTTAACTACAGATAGCGCTACATCAGCTTCTAAAAGAGCTAAACGAATTTCACGTAGAGTATCTTTTATGTTGCTATCACTCAGGCGCCCCTTTCCTTGTAGATTTCGCGTGATTGAGCTTAGGCGTTCTGTAAGATTAGCAAACATAGGTATTTTCCAAATAAAATTTAAAATTATATTGCAGAAATTTTACATCAAAAAGATATTTATTGTTTTATTTGTTGAGAATGATTCTCATTTAGTTTACTCTTCAATTAAAAATATGATTACCAGATTTAAAATATCTGGCATTATTAACTTATGAGTGGTCTAAACAGTTATATGGTAATTTTATCAACATATCTAATTTCGTCTATTACATACATTTCATGTCAATGGCCTTCATCAGATAAATATAAAAAATTATTGTTCGTTATAGCTTCATTTTTTGGAGTTATTGGGCTTTCTGTTCATTTAAACACTCTTATCAGTGATATTACTCGACTTGATGGTCTTTCATTAACCTTAACTAATACTATTTCACTTATAGGTTTTCAGTTAGCATTAATAGCAATTATTGCTTCATTTAATAAATCTTTAAGAGGTTTTGCTGGTGGTATCTTATTCATAGCTGTCTGCTCAGCGTTAATTTCAATATGGGGTCTCAATCAATGGGGAGAAACTCCAGGTGAAATAAAGGCACTAAGCTGGCAAATGAAGGGGCATGTATTGAGCTCTTTGTTTGCCTATGGATTACTTTGTGCTGGAGCAATAATCTCAGTATTCGCTTTAATTCAGGACAAGCGCTTACGTTATGGAAAAATATCTCCAATTAATTCATTATTTGCTCCATTAGAAACAACTGAAAATCTTTTATTTGGCATCGCATCATTCGGATTTTCAATTTTATTTCTTGCTCTCTTTTCCGGCGTTATTCTAATAGAAGATATATCCTCCCAACAAATACCCATTACAATTTTCTCTTTTACTGCCCTAGTAATGTTTGGCGTATTAATTTACGGTAGAAAATTTTATGGTTGGCGTGGACGCTTAGCAATTTATCTTTATCTATCAGCATTTTTAATGCTTGCTATTTCCTATTTTGGCACGCGATTTATGCTGGAATACATATTAGGTCAGAGCTGGGGTTAGTTGAAAGTTATCTTGACAGAGCATCCCTATCCTGATGAAGTATGCGAATATCAATATAAAAAGGTCCTCATTAATTGAGCGATGACTTTTCAGTTGCTTCACTAGTAAGCATATTAATTATACTACTTATTTTTTCAGCTTTCTTCGCAGGAACTGAGACAGCGCTTATGCGATTAAATCGCTATAAGCTGAAACATCAAGTACGTGCCGGTAACCGAGCTGCAAAAATAATTGATAACCTACTAAAAAAACCAGATATGCTGATTGGCTTAATATTACTTGGTAATAATTTGGTCAATTTCACCGCTGTTGCCTTGGTAACTATGATTGCCTTAAAAATGGGTGGAGAATCATCAGTTGCAATTGCCACATTGATCTTAACAGTTTTTGTATTAATTTTTTGCGATGCCGCGCCAAAGACACTAGCAGCATTATACCCAGAAAGGTTGGCTTTTCCTTCTGCCTTTATATATTACCCACTAATGATAATATCATATCCAGTTGTCAGGCTTATTAGCGCCCTATCTAATGGATTATTATGGATAATAGGAGTTAGGACTGATGATGCAAAGGAAAGCTCAATCAACAATGATGAACTAAGAACCATAGTTCATGAAGCAGGCACGCTTATCACGAGAAATTATCGAAGTATGCTTTTAAATATACTTGATCTAGAAAAAGTCACTGTTGATGATGTAATGGTTCCTCATACAGAAGTTCTCGGTATAGATATTCAAGATGATATAAGTGAAATAAGAGAGGTCATCATTAATAGCGAACATACCTTACTCCCCGTATTTAGAGAAAATATTAATCAAGTTTTTGGTATTATTCATCTTCGCAAATTGGCAAACCTTTCAGGTAAAAACCTATTCCAAAAAAAAGATATTGAGAAATTATCTTTTGAGCCTTATTTCATCCAAGAGGGAGTATCTCTCAATACACAATTAATAGAATTTAGAAGAAGTAAGCAACGCTTTGCATTGGTTGTTGACGAATATGGAGATATTCAAGGAATTGTAACGATGGCTGATATACTCGAAGAGATTGTTGGTGAATTTACCACTGACCCAACAAATAAAAATGAAGAATTTAGAAAAGAAAGTGATAACTGCTTTCTAGTAAATGGTAACGCTAATATTCGTGATTTAAATAAAGCGCTTAACTGGAAAATTCCTTCAAGCAACGCAAAAACAATAAATGGTCTGATTCTGGAGCATCTTGGAGATATTCCAGAACCAAAAACTCGAATTAATATTAGCGACTACTCCCTTGAAGTTATTGCAGGCAACGAAAATTTTATTCATAGTGTTCGCATAAAAAAGTATAGAAATTAATATATTTTTTTTAAAATAATATATTAATAGCATCTGTTAAATTTTCGACTGGCACTAGTTCCATATTATTTATTTTCTTTTTAGGAAGATTTGCCTTAGGGATAACAGCAATCTCAAAACCTTGCTTAGCGGCCTCAATAAGTCTCTCTGTTCCATACTTGACTGGCCTTACTTCGCCAGCCAACCCTATCTCTCCAAAACTAATAAGTCGCTTTTTGCTAGCGATCTCTTTGTAACTAGAGACGATTGCAAGTATTGCTGGAAGATCAGCAGCAATCCCATCTAATCTTAAGCCTCCAACCACATTTATAAATATGTCAAATTGTGCCAATGAAATTTCAGTATACTTCTGTAACACAGCAGTTAGCAGAGGTAATCTAGTTTGATCTATTCCTTGTGCCAACCTTTTTGTATGATTTGCTTGAGTCTCTGATACCAATGCTTGAATCTCAAATAAAAGTGGCCTGCTCCCCTCCCAAGCGACAGAAACTAAACTACCTGGCCTATCAATATAATCTCCAGATAAAAAAATAGCCGAGGGATTTTTAACCTCGCGAAACCCAATTTCAGTCATCGCAAAAACACCCATTTCACTGCTAGCACCAAATCTATTTTTTACTGCCCTAATAATGGTATATCTACTCGCTAAATCATTTTCAAAATAAAGTACCGTATCAACCATATGCTCAACAATTCTAGGTCCAGCAATTACCCCTTCTTTTGTTACATGGCCAATAAGCAATATAGAAATTTCATTTTGTTTAGCAAATTGAACTAATTCACCAACACACTCTCTTACCTGAGAAACAGAACCTGGAGATGAATTAACTTCATTGCTTATCATAGTTTGAATCGAGTCGATAATAATGACTCTTGCTTGTGATTTTTTTGCAAGTTCAAATACCTGCTCCAAAGATGTCGTAGACAAAATAAGCATTTCAGATTGACTGGTCCCTATACGACTTGACCTTTGCGCGACTTGATTGATAGATTCTTCACCAGTTACATAGCAAGGAAATAGTTCAATAGGTAATTTTGTAGCTATTTGCTGAAGAAGTGTAGATTTACCAACACCAGGATCTCCACCCAAAAGAACAACAGAGCCAGGAACCAAGCCACCACCCAACACCCTATTAAACTCAGTAAATCCAGTATCATAGCGAGTAATTAATTCCTCATTAATTTCATTAAGTTTTTTTGCTTCAATTGTGTTCCGAGAGAATGTTTTTTGTTTTTTTGTAACAACAGTTTGTCCTAAACTATTCCAAGCATCACAATCTGGGCATTGACCCTGCCATTTCCCACTATAGGCTCCACATTCAGAGCACAAATATGCTTTCTTTTCATTTTTCATACAATCCATATTCCCAATAAAATAAAGATTTAGCGAACCTTTCGTTGCACTCTCTCTGAAACACCAGTCACTAAAGCATAAGTGGTTAAATTTGAATAATTTGCCACTTTCTCCACAGGTAATTGCTCACCCCAAAGGACTACCTCATCCCCAATTGAATCTTTTGTATTTGGACCTAGATCAATTGAAATTAAATCCATCGAAACCAAACCCACTAAAGGAACCTCTCTACCGTTGATAAATACCATTGTTCCAGAAATTAATGATTTTGAATAACCGTCGCCATAACCAACAGACACAACACCGATATTAGTATCATTTTTTGATTGCCAGGAGCTATTGTAACCAACACTTTCACCTTTATTGATTGACCTAACAGCTATCAACTTAGATACAAATTGCATCACTGGCTTCAAATTTAATTGTTTTGCACTTTTATTAATAATTGGAGATACCCCATAAAGAGCTAGGCCAGGTCTAACCCATACATCTCCTTTGTTATTCCACTTATGACTCTTAATTAATTCCTTACAGTTAAAAATTGTTGCTGAATTCGCAAAACTAATGTCGCCAGAAAAACCATCCGTTAAATCCCTAAAAATTTTAAGTTGAATTGTGTTTTTTAGACTTTTCTTATCTTCAGCATCAGATAGGTGAGTCATTAAACTAATTTTTTTTACACAACTGATAGTTTCAAGCTTTGAAATAGCATCAAAAGCATGGGTAACTTTAATTCCCAAACGATTCATACCGGTATCAATTTTCAACCAACAAGCAATGGAATCAAAATTACTAGACTGACTCTTTAACTGCTCAATTTGATTCAAATTATGTATAACAATATCGCAATTAAAGTAAACAGCCTCTCTCAGTTCCTCTACAGTCGCAAAACCACCTAGAAGAGTAATCGGTTTTTTAACACCAAGATCTCTCAATATTTTCGCTTCAGAGAGTCGTGCAACTGCATAACCATCTGCTTTCGTTAAAATTTTGATTGCCTCAACAATTCCATGACCATAAGCATTACCCTTTACGGCACACATAATCTTAGCATCATCACCAGAAGCGTCTTTGATTTGATCGAAGTTATGTTTTAATGCGAGCCTACTTATATAAGCATCTGGGCATGAGGTCACTGAAGAGTCTCGTTAGTAAACTCATTATCACGAGTCCAATTTTCAAATTTAGTATATCTACCCACAAAGGTCAGAGGAAATTCACCTATAGGTCCATTTCGTTGCTTAGCAATGGAGATATCCGCCGTTCCTTTCCTTGGAGTATCAGGATTGTATACTTCATCACGATAAATAAAGACAATAATATCAGCATCTTGCTCAATAGCTCCAGACTCGCGTAAATCAGACATTATTGGTCGTTTATCAGTTCGTGATTCCACACTTCGATTCAATTGTGAAAGCGCAATTATTGGCACTTCAAGCTCCTTTGCTAGGGCTTTTAAGGATCGGGTAATTTCTGATATTTCTGTAGCTCGATTTTCAGTTCTACCATGGATCTGCATTAACTGAAGATAATCCAATACAATTAGATCTAAGCCATCTTTTTCACGTTTCAAGCGTCTAGCCCTAGCTCTTACTTCAGTTGGCGATAAGGCTGGCGTATCATCGATATAAATTGGTGCATCTGACATAATTTGAACAGCTGAGTTTATTCTAGAATGATCTTCGTCTCCAAACTTACCGGTTCTCAACTTTGTTTGGTCAACTCTGCCAAGAGATGAGATCATTCTAAAAGCTAATTGCTCTGTTGGCATCTCCATGGAAAATATTGCAGTTGTCTTTCTTGAGCCTATGGCTGCATTTTCAGCAATATTTACGGCTAGAGTCGTTTTTCCCATTGATGGACGTCCAGCAATTATAACTAGATCTCCTGCTTGTAGGCCTGTTGTTAACTTATCAAATTCTTTAAAACCAGTAGAAATTCCTGAAATATCACCATCTGAATTAAGTAAAAAATCAATACGATCCAATGTTTTAGGTAAAATATCACTTATTGGTTGGAAACCTGATTTTCCTCGATTTCCTTTTTCAGCTATTTCAAAAACGAGTCTTTCTGCATCATCAACCAGTTCTGAAGTAGTTCGCCCATCATTCAAATAAGCATTACCACTGATTTGATTACCAGCACTTATAAGCGATCTAAGCACCGAACGTTCTCTAAGAATTTTTGCATAAGAAAATGCATTTGCCGCACTTGGTGTTTCATTCGCTAGAGTAGCAATATATTCTAATCCACCAGCCGCATCTAATTGGCCTTGATTATCTAAATATTCTGACAATGTAACGACGTCACAAGGCTCAGAGTTTTCGATAAGCGCTTTTACTCCAGAAAAAATTATTTGATGATCTTTACGATAAAAATCAGAATCAATAACTATATCAGCGATTTTATCCCATGCTGTATTATCCAGCATAATTCCACCTAAGAGAGATTGCTCAGCCTCAATAGAATTGGGCGGGATCTTAAGTGACATTTCTGACACGTTACCAACTTCATCGTCAGAAGACTGAGTCATTATTTAACCTTATTTTTCTTTATTCCTCTGGAACTACATTAACTTTCACTAAAATATCTAAGTCTGCATGTAGATGTAATGCTATTTCAGACTCACCAATTTCATGTATAGGACCATCTGCCATTCTAATCTCACTTCTTTCGATACTAACACCAACTTTATCAAAGGCTTCAGCAATATCAACAGGGCCAACAGATCCAAATAATTTTCCTTCACTTCCAACATTAGCAGGAATTATTAATTGCATACCTTCAATCAATTTGCCACGAGATTTAGCGGCTGCCAATTCTTCTGATGCTCTTTTCTCAAGCTCAGAGCGCTTAGCTTCCAAGTCTTTAATATTAGCTGCTGTTGCTAATGCAGCCTTTCCAGATGGAATCAAATAATTACGACCATAGCCCGACTTTACTGAAACTAGGTCACCAATCATTCCCAAATTCTCTACTTTATCCAATAAAATTACATTCATCTCTTTATCCTAAGCTAAGCAAATTAATAACATTAATCTTAATTAGTTATTTATTCGCAATCGAAAATTAAACCAAGCATCAGTATAACCAGCAACTGCAAGTATCATAACCATAAAGACATTTAAGAATGGTAACATTACGTAGGTAAGAATCAATCCTAAGGTTGGTAATAACCCTTTTTCATGAAACCAATGAATAAGAGATAGCCCTTGAAGCCAAAAGAATAAAAAACATAAATACGCAAGGTTCATCAACCATTCCAAGTCAAAAAGAAATAGTAGCAAAGAGCTGATTGCTGTAATAATGGCAAAGAATCTGCCAAAATTTAAATTACTGAATCGCCCATAATCGATTACTTCTAAACTAGAGGTATAATATATTGCGCAACCCAAAATTAGCACAATTGCATACAAAGACCATGTCATAGCAATAATCATGATTGTCATTTGCTGGGCAATACTTCCACTCTGGTTACTGATGAGATTAGCCTGATCAGTTAATCCATTTTGGATCAAAATTTCAGTTAAATTAACTATAACCTCACCCCAAAAAAAACTGGGATCCTCAACCAGGACATAAAATAATGCCAATAAAAATATGGACGCAATAGCTGACATTTGAATTGTTAAGATAAATGAGCGTGATTGCTGAAGAATCTTGGCTAAAATTAGTGCAGGCAGCCATGTCATTAAGGCTGAAATGAAAAGTTCATAAGCAGTTATATTTATAAAAAGACCCACTAAAAATAGGCCTGACATAGCAATAATACAAAGCTTTATGACATTGATGCTTTTATAGCTCAATATCAATGATATAAATGTAGCACCACCCAAAATTATCGAAAAAGGCAAAATCAAAGTTACTGCTAGAGCAACTGCACCATGGTATTGGCGCCGAAATAACCAGTTAGAGTATGATTTAATTAATTTTATTCTTAGTGCCTATCAGTATATGGAAGCAACGCAAGAAAACGAGCTCGCTTTACTGCAGTTGTTAATTGTCTTTGATAGCGTGCTTTTGTTCCAGTAATACGACTAGGGACAATTTTTCCAGTTTCCGTTATGTATGCCTTCAAAAGAGCTAGATCTTTGTAATCTATTTCAGTTATTTTTTCAGCTGTAAAACGACAGTATTTTTTTCTTCGTGGATAACGAGTCATCATAATTTATTTTCCTTACTTGGACTTATCTGAATCAGAAGAAGCGACAGGTGCTTCTGCTGGTGCTTCTTCAGCGACAGGTGCTGCTGCTGGTGCTTCTTCAGCGACAGGTGCTGCTGCTGGTGCTTCTTCAGCGACAGGTGCTGCTGCTGGTGCTTCTTCAGCGACAGGTGCTTCTTCAGCGACAGGTGCTGCTGAGGCTGCATTTGATGCGGCTTTTGCGTCTCTTCTACGCTGAGACTCCTCTTCTCTGACTTTTTCTTCTTCTACAGATTTAGACATAGGAGATTGAGATTTAACAGCATCCTTTTGGTTTAGCACAAGATGTCTCAGAACAGCATCATTGAAGCTAAACGCAGTAGTAATTTCAGTTATTACCTCGTGATCACACTCAACATTCATGAGCAAGTAATGCGCTTTATGAGCTTTTTTGATTGGATGTGCAAGTTGGCGTCGCCCCCAATCTTCACTTCTGTGAATTTTTCCACCATTACCAGTAATCATTGACTGATATTTTTCGACCATGGCCGGAACTTGCTCACTCTGATCTGGATGAACTAGAAAGACAATTTCATAGTGTCTCATTATATCCCCTTACGGATTGTAGCCTTCTATTTTATTAATTAGTAAGGCAAGGGTTAAAAGTAGTTGTTATTCACCATATAGGTGGATGCGAATCGTACCCAAGGATGAGGATTGGTGCAAGTCAAATAGCATATTTTATTTAGTTTACCTCTTTTTATTTCGTAGCTGCTCTCTTTCTAATAAACTCAAAAAGACATACCCCTGTCGCAACGGAGACATTTAGACTGGAAATTGAGCCATGCATGGGTATTCGAGCAAGCTTATCACACCGACTCGTTATCATCTTGCTGATCCCAGAATGCTCATGACCCATTATTAGTATAACTGCACCTTTATGATCTATCTCATAAAGACTTTCAGCTGCAGCGTCAGAAGTACCAATTCTCTCAATTCCATAATCCCCCATCCAGTTAAGTACTTTACCTAAATTTTTAACTGTAATAACAGGAATTTGCTCAGCGGCGCCAGCAGCCACTTTACTTGCTGTAGGTCCTATTGAGGCTGAATTATCTTGCCCAATTATTATAGCATCCACACCCGCAGCGTCGGCTGTTCGGATGCATGCTCCAAGATTATGAGGATCCTGAATCCTCTCAAGCATCAATAAAAACAGAGGCTTATCTTTCTCATTGGATAATCTTTCCTCTATCATCGTTCTTAAGTCAAACTCATTATTAATTAATTTTCTCCTTACCTCCGCAACTACTCCTTGATGCAATGAGTCTCCACATATCTGACTCAACCTAGATCTATTGGCTGGCTTAACTTCTATTCCCATGGTATTCGCAGATTTTATAATTGATTGAAGTCTTTTATTTTCGCTTTGATACTCAGCAAAAAATTTTTTAATTTCACTATTTTTATTTGCTAATAATTGCTCAATTGCTCTGAGACCGATGACATAATTACTTTTGCTCATCTTATTTATCATCCTTACTTACTTTTCTCATTAGCGAGAAATTTATTCTTCGCATACTTAAATCAACTTCATTCACCTTAATCTCAAGTCGATCACCAATATTATAAATGATATTATTTCTCTCACCCACTAAACTCAATGATCGCTCATCATAAAGATAATAATCATTTTTTAGAGTTGATACATGAATGAGCCCCTCAATCAACGTATCATCAAGTTGAACGAATAATCCAAAATTCGTGATGCTAGTAACCGTTCCCTTAAAACTTAATCCAACCTTATCTTCCATATATTGACATTTCAGTATCGCATCCACATCACGAGTTGCTTTTTCAGCGCGTCGCTCTCTTTCCGAGCATATATCACCAAATTCATGCATATCTTTATTGGTGTAGCAATACTCTCCTAATTTCTTTTTCGTTATGATATGCCTAATAGCACGATGAACTAATAAATCTGGATAACGCCTAATGGGTGATGTGAAGTGAGTATAATTTTTTAAGGCTAAGCCGAAATGACCAATATTATCTGCCTGATACTGAGCTTGCTTAAATGATCTAAGCATTGTCATAGATAGTGATGAACTATAATTACTGTCTTTTGTCTGCTTGATGATTGTATTGTAGTCACTTGGGGTTAAGTGCTGAGGATGAGGTGCTTTCATACCCAGAGACAATACATATGCTCGTAATTGCTCAAAATCTTCAGGTTCTGGTTTTTCATGATTACGATACAATGCAGGGATCCTACCCTCATTAATAAATCTAGCTGCCTCAACATTTGCAGCAATCATACATTCCTCAATTAGCCGATGAGCATCATTTCTTTTCACTACATCGATACTTTCAATATCTCCACTCTTAGTAAATTGAATTTTAGATTGAGGAATATCAAGATCAATTGCTCCTCTTTTATCTCTCGCTACTGACATTACATCATACATAGCAAAAAGATCACGAAGTACAGATTTTATATTTGTGGGGATTAATGCTTTATCTTTATTCTCATGAAAATCATTAACCTGAGAATAAGTTAACCTAGCCTTTGATTTAATTACGGCTTCATAAAAATTTGAGTCTACCACACTTCCTTTGCTGCTTATCTGCATATCGCAGACCATTGAGAAGCGATCTACATTTGGATTGAGGGAACATAAACCATTCGAGAGAACCTCTGGCAGCATTGGGATAACTCGATCAGGAAAATAAACCGATGTTCCCCTCCAAAGAGCCTCTTTATCAAGTGGAGAGTTCTTTTGCACATAAAAATCCACATCAGCTATAGCTACTATCAATTGCCATCCATCGTTATTAACATTGCAATATACCGCGTCATCAAAATCTCTAGCATCGATACCATCTATAGTAATTAAATTATGGTTCCTAAGATCAACGCGACGCTCAATTTCTTTTTCATCTAACACCTCATCAGAGATAAATTTTTTAACCTCTAGCTCAACTTCTTTAGGCCAACTATTTGGTAACTCGAAAGCTTTGATCGCAATATCAGTATGAATTCCTTTTTCTTCAGCATTACCTAAACTTTTTTTAATTACACCAAACATTGGTGATTTTCTTGACGGGTATTCGGTAATGTCTACCTCTACAATCTCTCCAATATTTGCTCCACCTAAATCTTGTTTTTTTATACACACTTTGGTCACATTATTTCTTTTATGCGCTTCAACATAATAACAGCCTCGCTTAAATGCTAACTCACCAATAAGTTTATTTGTGCCTCTTTTTAAAATTTCAACCAGCCGACCTGACTGACGTTCAGTATTATTGCCCAATAACTTTACAGAAACATAATCTCCATCTAACAACGATTGCATTTCATTAGTCGATAAATAAACATCTTTTTGTCGATCTTTTGCTATTACAAAACCATACCCATCACGGTGAGCTGAAACGATACCCTCTACTAAATCTTTTTGTTTAGGGAGGTAAAATGAATTTTTTTTGTCTTTTTTAACAAGTTTTTCTTTTGTCAGGTTGTAAAGTATTTTTTGCAATGCTGTCATAGATTTCATGTCTTTTACATCAAACTGAATACATAGCTGTTTAAATGTTACTGAATTATCAACTTGCTTAATAAAAGCAAGTAATTGATTAGTATTTGGCACTTTGTGTTGGTAAGACTTTTTTTTCATAATATTTTGGTTAATTTTTTTCTCTAAACTTTATATTTGTATAATTAATAGCATTCAATCATTACTTTCAGTAAAGTCGCTATCCATAATGATTAACTTTTTAGACCGACATGCCGAGGTGGCGGAATTGGTAGACGCGCTAGCTTCAGGTGCTAGTGGGGTTAACCCCATGGAGGTTCAAGTCCTCTTCTCGGCACCATTATTACTTAGTTTCTAATCATAAAGCTTAATTAAAAATGTCAATCAACAGGCACTATGCCTTAAAGAGGATCATAATAGTAATGATAATAATTATTTAGCTGGGTAATCATTTATTTTTTAGGTAAGATTCAACATCAAATAAAGGATAATCATGCAGGAACTTGTTAACAATCTTAATTCATATATCTGGAGTGATTCGCTTATATATTTTGCCTTAGGCGCAGGTTTATTCTTTTCTTTTAAAACAAAATTTGTCCAAATACGTTTATTTCGTGAGATGGTAAGATTACTCGTGTCTGGAAAAAGCTCTAAAAAAGGCATATCAACATTTCAAGCATTATCTGTCTCTTTGTCTGGACGCGTTGGTACTGGTAACATAGCAGGTGTAGCAGCTGCGATAGGTTTTGGTGGGCCAGGAGCTGTTTTCTGGATGTGGATAGTAGCTTTCTTGGGTGCCTCTACCGCTTATGTAGAATCCACTCTTGGCCAAATATACAAAGAAGATAGTGATGGTCAATATCGAGGTGGACCAGCATATTACATAGAAAAAGCGATGGGGCAAAAATGGTATGCATGGATTTTTGCTTTTGCCACAATTATCGCTACAGGTGTTTTGCTTCCCGGAGTTCAAGCTAATAGTATCGGCAATGCTGTGGAACTGGCATTGGGTGGTGGTGAAATTATTCAAACTGTTGTTGGGCCTCTTAGTACGACTAAATTATCAACATCCATAGGCGTAGTCATACTTCTTGGTTTTATAATTTTTGGTGGTGTTAAAAGAATTGCGAAATTTACACAAGTCGTTGTTCCATTTATGGCATTTGCATATATTATTACGGCGCTGGCAGTCATTGGACTTAATATTTCACGTCTACCTGAAATTATTAATCTAATTCTGACAGATGCTTTTACACCAATGGCTGGTATTGGTGCCGCTGTTGGTTGGGGTGTAAAAAGAGGTATATATTCAAACGAAGCGGGACAAGGCACTGGACCTCATGCCGCTGCTGCTGCAGAAGTTGAGCATCCAGCTCAACAAGGCCTAGTCCAAGCCTTTTCTGTTTACATAGATACTTTATTCGTATGTTCAGCTACAGCCTTTATGATCTTAATAACAGGCGCATATAATGTCCATGAAAATGAAGGTGCTACGCCTGGCTTTATTATACAAAACCTAAGTATGTCAGCAGACGCGAATAGCCCAGCATTTACTCAGTACGCTTTAGAAACCACCCTTCCAGGCATGGGAGCACCATTTATTGCTATTGCCTTATTCTTTTTCGCATTTACTACGATTCTTGCTTATTACTATATCGCTGAAACAAATATCGCATTTATTAGACGCTCATTTAAAATGCCTGGTGATATGTTTTTATTAAAAATAGTGATGCTTGGGGCTGTATTTTATGGCTCTATAAAAACTGCAAGTGTTGCTTGGGGACTCGGTGATATTGGTGTTGGTGTTATGGCATGGTTGAATATTCTAAGCATATTGATTATCTTCTTTATGGCCAAACCCGCTATCAAAGCACTAAAAGATTATGAATATCAAAAGAGTAAGAATATTAAAAAATACTCGTTTGATCCAGTAAGCTTGGACATCAAAAATGCACACTTCTGGGAAGATCGCATTAAGAATAATCAAAAAGATATCATGTGATCTGCTAACTGGTCTTTCTCTAATATTTCATTAAATTCTTCAGCTAGAACTTTACTCATATCAGTTACAGTTCTCCATCTTTTTATCCTCTCAGAATTTGAGAAATTTTTAAAATCAGACCTATCAGGTACCTTAGAGCCCGGAAGTTTTTTTATAAATTCCTCAGATGGGCAAATAAATATTGTTCTATCTAAATTCCCTAGTTGCACATTTCGCCAAGATAATGAACTGTCAAACCAACCTGGCTTTAATCTATCAAAAAAATGTGGGTAGAGAGCGTAATGCTCCCTATCAACAGGCGAAAAATCTAAATGGTAATCAAGAAGTCCTCCATCTCTATAGACTCCCTCAGGAGCTCCTCTTATACCTCTGACACCCTCCATGAATAAAGGAATAGAACTAGAAGCAATAATTGCGTCTTTTAAATTTTTGTGAGTCAAGGGTATAGCGTCAATTGTAAAGTCATCATTATTAATTAACAATGGAGCTTCTCTTGGGTCAAAAAATAAACCTCTTGAATAAAAGTACTTCAATGCTCTTCTGGAAGTAAGATTTGCCAGCAATGATGCTAATAGCCCTAGAGAAAGAAGAATTTTTTGCTCAGATTTTAAGATATGAAGATTTTTTGTCGTAATAATACTAGTTCTAAATTGAGGGTGTTGGAGAGTTTCCTTAATGTTTGATGAATTACACATCATATCCAACATGACTCTCAAGTGATGGCTAATCTGTTTTTTTTCAGATTCTTTTGGCAATTGCTGTTCTATATATCCACGTTCAAATTCATTGATTGCAGCAACAGGGTCATTCTGTGTGTAACAAATGAACCTCCAAACTCCAATGGAGGATGCTATTAAGTGGATTGGTTCTTTGATTTGAGGGATTATCTTTTCTAAGATTAATCGGTCAAGATGACTAAGAACCAACCATTTTGGTCCGCCAGAGGCTCCGAGTATAGCTTTTATTTTTGTAAGATCAAAACCCTGCTTTCGAATATCCCGATAGGCACTTGGTCCAACTCTGATCTTTAAAGAGTCTACCTTTCTCAAGAATTACTGACTTTGCTCATTAAAAAGCTTATTATTTATTATGAAAAGGGATTTTTCTTTATTATAGTTTGCTCTCGATCAGGACCTGTGGAAACTATATCAATTGGTATATTGAGATTATCTTCGATCCACTCAAGATAAAAACGAGCGTTCTTGGGTAAATCTGAATAATTTGTAATACCTATGGTTGAAGTCTGCCAACCTGAGAATTCTTGATAAATCGGTATACATTTATCTAAAAGTGCAATATCTAAGGGAAAGTCTTCTATTTTTTCCCCATTGAGCTCGTAGCCTACACATACCTTAATTGATTCTAGACCATCAAGAACATCAAGTTTAGTGACACACAAACTTGATATACTACTGTTTCTAATCGATCTTTTTAGAGCAATAGCATCAAACCAACCACAGCGTCTCGGTCTACCAGTCGTGGCACCAAATTCCACACCAATTTTTCCTAAATGCTGTCCAGACTCATCAAATAATTCTGTTGGAAATGGACCCGCCCCTACTCTAGTTGTATAAGCTTTGACAATGCCAAGTATATGCGTTAAATCTCTTGGTCCCAAGCCTGTCCCAATACTTGCAGCTGCTGCAACAGTATTTGAAGAAGTGACATAAGGATAAGTACCATGATCAATATCCAGAAAGACGCCCTGCGCTCCCTCAAATAGAATATTTTTTTCTTTCTTTTGAAGATCTTCTAAAGTGACAGAGACATCCTCAATCATTGGTAATATAGTTTTTCTTTGTGCCAGTAAATCACTATAAATTGTATCAAAATCTAACTCATCAATTTCATAATAATGCTTTAACATAAAATTATGATAATCAAGGATTTTTTTTAGCTTGCTTGACAATTTTTTTACATCGAATAAATCTGCTATACGTAAGGCTCTTCGGGCGACTTTATCCTCATATACTGGACCAATCCCACGTCCAGTTGTTCCAATCGCTGAACCTCCTAACTTGATTTCTTTTGCTGCATCTAAAGACTCATGAGAAGGAAGTATAATTGGACATCCTGGGCTGATTTTTAATCGCTCATATACTGGAATCCCATTCTCAATTAATTTAGTCGCCTCAGTTATCAATGCTTTGATTGAAATTACTACCCCATTCCCAATAAAACAATTAACTTTATCATGTAAAATTCCAGATGGAATCAAATGTAAAACCGTTTTTTTGCCATCTATTACTAATGTATGGCCAGCATTATGTCCCCCTTGAAATCGAACAACAGCAGCAGCATCCTCGGTCAATAAGTCAACAATCTTGCCTTTACCTTCGTCGCCCCATTGTGTGCCGATAATTACTAGATTCTTACTCATTATGAATTCTCACATATCATATTTAAATTCTAATCAAAAATAACAATAACAAACCAATTAGCATTGATACTAGACCTATAAAGCGGAGGTTGCTATCTTCGAGTTGCGACATTCTTTCCACAAAATTTCTATATTTAGACGGACTAATAAAAGGAATTATTCCTTCTAAAATCAAAAATAAAGACAAGGCTGTTAATAATTCTTGCCACATAACTAGTTTAAATATATTTCTATATTCTTAATAACTGCTGAAAAAACAGATTACTTAATTACCTTTTGAGTTATTCAGATAACGAAAAAATTCATTGTCTGGATCAATTACCAAAATATCATTAGAACTTCCTATGGAATTTCGATAAGCATCGATGCTACGGTAAAACGCATAAAATTCAGGATCTTGATTATATGCATTAGCATAAATTTCAGCCGCCAGAGCATCACCAACACCTCTTAGCTTTTGAGAGTCTCTGTTCGCATTAGCAAGAATAATTGTTTTTTCCTTGTCCGCTGTGGATTTCAACTGCTCTGAAACTTCCATACCTTCAGCACGTCTTTCGGCTGCAATCCTGCCTCTCTCTTGTCTCATTTGTTGATAAACAGAATTACGAACATCATCAGGGAACTCGACTTGTTTCACTCGAACATCAACCAGTTCAACCCCTAGACCTTCAGCAGTAGTAGTTGCTGTTGCTAACATATCCCTCATTAATTCAGCACGCTCAACAGATATCGCTTCTTGCACTGTTCTTTTTCCAAACTCAGTAACAATCGCATTTTTTATTATTTCAGAAATTCGATCATTAGCAACTCTGCTAGAACCACCAGTGGCTACATAATAATTAACCGTATTCACTATTCTCCATTTAACAAAAAAATCAACATCCATCGCTAAACGTTCACCAGTAAAAATTCTCTCTGGACGCTCATCAATTGTTTGGATTCTTTTAGGAAATTTTCTGACCTTTTGCACAAATGGAAGCTTGAAGTGCAAGCCTGGCTCATAGTCTGATTGAACAACCTCACCCACTTGGAGTTTAATCGCCAACTCTCTTTCATTTACGGTAAATGCAGTTAGATTAATGGCTATTAAAGTTAAACCAACGATCGTAAAAATTAAAGGTTTTCCTATATTCATTGGCGTTGTCTCCTATCGCGATTTGAACTTCCATCAGCTGATTCATTTTGAGCACCTGATGTCGATAATGTATTTTGATTATTCATCCTCTTACTACTTTCCCCAATTAATTTATCAAGCGGTAAGTACATTAAATTGCCACTTCCTTGAGAATCAAGAATTACTTTATTTGAATTTTTATAGACCTCCTCAACAGCATCTATATAAAGCCTATCTCTGGTGACTCTAGGAGCTTTTTGATATTCAGTTAACAAAGACAAGAATCTACTTGCTTGGCCGTCTGCATCAGCAATGACACGATCGCGATAAGCCTCTGCATCTTGAAGAATTCTTTGTGCATTACCTCGTGCTCCTGGAATTAACTCTTGAGCATATTTTTCAGCTTCGAGAATAAATCGATCGCTATCATTTCTCGCTCGTTGAGTATCATCAACAGCATCTTGAACAGCCTTTGGGTAATCTAATTTTTCAAGGTTAATAGATGTTACTGTTATACCAGCCTGATAGGCATCTAAGGTACCCTGCAAGACTAATTGAGTTTTTGGTCCAATTTCATCCCGTTTTTCATTAACAAGCACCTCTAGTGAACTAGTGCCAACAACTTCTCTCAAAGCACTCTCGGTTAAATCCTGAAGCGTTCCTTCAGGATTAACGACTTCAAAGCTATATTTAACTGGATCATTACGGAAATATTGCACCACCATTTGAACGAACACATACTGCTCGTCTGCAGTCAATATTTCTGTACTGTAGCCGTAGTTTTCTACTACACCAGTATTAACAATATCAACTGATTCAATAGGGAAAGGCATGTGCCAATGCAAACCTGGGAAGGTAGTTTGAGTATAGGCACCAAATCTTTGAACAACCCCTCTTTCCGCCTGATCAACACTATACAAACCAGTAAACAGCCAAGCTACCAATAAAAATATGCTTAGCAAGGAAATACCTGTAGATCCACTAGATCCCTTTTTAGTAGATTTACCACCACCAATTATTGCATTTATTTTTTTCTGCCATCCTTGGATTATTTTATCCAAATCATCTGGTTGATTATTATTGCCTTTCCATGGATCTTGTCCATTCCCCGAATCATTCCAACTCATAGTTTATTTCTCTATTTTTATTTAATTATTATTCTTGTTTACATCTTAACAAAAGCATCCGTACTCATGCCTTCTTTTTTTAAAAATCGATGGATATCCTGTTTGGTAATCTCTAGCGCCAGCCTAGAACTGCCATCTTCAAGTATTTTTTCTTCTTTGACTGCACCCATTTGAAATAGTTTTGCTCGTTGCTTACCTTGGTTATTATCAAGCATAATACTACCCATGAGAAGATTTCTGGCGAAAAAACTACTTATACCAGTCATCAATAAATTGAGCCCCTTTCCTTTCAAGGCTGAAACCCAGGCCGCTCTGCCACTGCCGTTTATTCTTTTTGTCAATTTAGGTTTATAATTTAATTTATCAATCTTATTATAAACTCTCAATTGAGGTACTTTATCAGCTTCAAGCTGCTTTAACACATTATTCACTTGTTTTATTCTTTGCCACCTATTAGGATCGCTTGCATCGATGATATGTAAAATTAAATCGGCCTCCTTGGCCTCTTGAAGTGTTGCCCTGAATGCAGCTACTAACTCATGCGGTAATTCTTTAATAAAACCAACTGTATCAACTAATATAATGGGTGCTCCTTCTGGTAAATCAAGTCTTCTCATAGTTGGGTCAAGCGTAGCAAAAAGCTGATCTTTTACTATTACATTCGCGCCAGTTAACTGCTTGAATAGAGTTGATTTCCCAGCATTAGTATAGCCAACGATTGCTACTGTAGGAATTTCAGATTTTAGTCGATTTTGACGATTCATTGAACGGCGCTTATCTACCTGTTTAAGTCGAAGTATTAACTGACGAATGCGCTTATCAATTAGGCGTCTATCGGTTTCTAACTGGGTTTCACCCGGACCTCTCAAGCCTATACCTCCTTTTTGCCGCTCTAGGTGCGTCCAGCCTCTTATTAATCGAGTGGATATATGTCTTAATTGCGCAAGTTCCACCTGTAATTTACCCTCAAAGCTTCTTGCCCTTTGGGCAAAGATATCTAATATCAAACCACTTCGATCTAAAACTCTGCATTTTAGATACTGCTCTATATTTTTTTCCTGACTAGGGCTCAGCGCAGCGTCAATAATGACTAATTCAGATTCATTTTCTTCGATACATAAGCGCAACTCATCTAATTTACCTTTTCCTAAGTAATAGCGAGCATTTGGTCTTTTACTAGAGGCAAAAATACTACCTGCAATAATTCCACCAGCAGAGTAAGCTAATTCGGTAAATTCAAGAGATTGACTATGATCTATTTTAGACGAATGAACTAAGGTTGCTTTTTCTCCAATTTTTGGTCTTTCAAACAAATTAAATTCTCACTTCTTTATTTCCGAGGCAATAATTCCAAAAATATTTTTATTATCACAATCTACAGAAATTGCATTTGTAGTGTTTCGCAGCCATGTAATTTGTCTTTTTGCGAATTGCCTGGTTGCTGCTTGCCCCCTTCTTACAGCCTCCTCTATACTCATCTGGCCTTCGAGATATGACCAGATTTGTCGATACCCAACTGCTCTCATTGAAGAATGATTTGAGGTTAAATATTGTCTTTCCATTAAATTTTTCACTTCCTGTAAGAAGCCCTCATCCATCATTTTGATAAAACGATCATTGATTCTTTGATGAATTTCTGCACGGACATGATGTGTAATAGCAAATTTTATAAATCGATAATTATTATTCTTAATTTTTTTTGCTTGCCAAGTGGAAATATTACGCCCACTTAATTCGAAAATTTCAAGCGCTCTTTGAATGCGCTGCCCATCATTTGGGTTGATCTTCTTTGCTGCTAAAATGTCTATAGAGGCCAATTTCTGATGCATTTTAGGCCAGCCCATTTCTTTAGCTTCAAGATTAATAGTATTTCTAATATTAGAATCTCCCTCAGGAAGATCAGAGAGCCCCTCTATTAAAGCATGAAAATACAGCATTGTCCCTCCAACCAACAAGGGAATTCTTCCCTTATCATGTGAGCGTTTAATTTCTATATTGGCATCTTTAACAAAATGACCAACAGAATATGATTCTTCAGGATCTAATATATCAATCAATCGATGCGGGAATTGATTTAAAATTTCTTGCTTTGGTTTAGCGGTCCCTATGTCCATTCCTCGATAAATTTGAGCTGAATCAACATTAATTATATCTAAGGGGAATTCTCTAAATAGTTTTATAGCTAGATCAGTTTTACCTGAGGCTGTCGAGCCAAAAAGACAAATTACA
Source organism: uncultured Woeseiaceae bacterium (assembly GCA_964275745.1). Lineage (GTDB taxonomy): Bacteria > Pseudomonadota > Gammaproteobacteria > Steroidobacterales > Woeseiaceae > SP4260. Next base: position 40,185 of record CAXYCT010000007.1, read on the forward strand.
GGTAGATCTATTATTTCACCAGTGCTCATAGAGATTAATAGAAAATTATCATGTCACTTATACAATGGAATCTTGAGGATTTGCCCTATTCTAATGGTACTTCCTGTGATTTTATTGAAACTTTGTAACATCAATAAGTTTATACCATAAAGATCAGCTATCTCACTCAAAGTATCGCCACGTCTTACAGTATAATTTATGGCCTTTGATTCATTTTTTAGATTTCTTGCAAACTTAGTTTCTTTAGGAGGGTTAACAAAAAAATAGTTTCGAATGCCCCTCAAAATCGCGATAGCCAGTTTCTGCTGAAACTCCTTGTTTTTTAACTTCCTCTCTTCATTAGGATTTGATAAAAAAGTTGTTTCAATGAGGATTGAGGGAACATCGGGGGATTTCAATACAAGAAATCCAGCTTGCTGGACTTTCTTTTTGCGAACTGTGCCAACACTAGCTAATTCATTTAATACAAATTCACCTATCTCCAAGCTCGCCTCATTTGTCGCACCTTGGGACAGATCCATCATGAGAGAGGCAAATGAATCATTTTTATCAGATAAAGACACATCACCAATTGAAAAATCTTCATTTTCACGTTTAGCTAGGCGCTTGGAACCTTCATCAATTGCCCCTTTATCGGATAGTGTGTAAATTGAGGCACCTTTGACACGAGGATTATTATCCAAAGCATCTGCATGTATTGACACAAATAAGTCAGCTTTTCGCTCTCTAGCAATCTCCATTCGATCCCTTAATGGGACAAAACTATCCCCACTTCGAGTTAGGTATGCTTGCATATCTTGAGTCTTATTAATTTGTTCTACTAGCTTTCTACTAATCGCTAATACAACAACACTCTCCCAGGTACCATTTGGACCAATAGCACCCGGATCTTTTCCGCCATGCCCAGGATCTATGACTATTTTAATATCGCGTAACATATTTGATGATTCTGATTTTTTTGAAGCTAAGCTTGCGTCATTGTTAGTTCGAGTTAAATCTAAAACAATTCTAGAATTCTTGGTACGATTACCAGGAATCGAAAAATGCTCATATTTAATAGTATCTGCTAAATCTAAAACGATCCTTAAAGCCCCTTTGCCTCCCTTGCCAAAACGAATATTTTTGATCAAATTATTTTGCAAGTCTTCTGTTTCAAAAGATGGTGATAGCTCAGTATTTTGTATGTCAACCACCAGTCGATGCGGTTTTTTTAGAGTAAATATGCGAGTATTCACATTTGAATCCAGGTCAAATACCATTCTGACTTGATTGTTTTCCATCGCCATCCGGATATCTTTAAGCAACGCAGCAGACCAGATATTTGTGGTCATAAAACAAAAAACAAAAAATAATCCTAATTTCTTTATCAACATCAATTAATTTTCTTATTTACTTTTATACATATTTGTTCAGTAGGATATTAGAATCTTAGAAAGTATATCATCGCCTATTAATGTCAATGATTTAATCTTAACCTCGCGCCCTATTTTCTTAAAATTTACGGTGAAAGCTAAATCCGCTTGCTCTAAAACAATTGGTATTCTTTGTGGCCATTCAATAAACATTAAGCCATCACTCAGATCGTCCCATCCAAGAAAACTAAGCTCATCATGATCACTAATTCTGTATAAATCAATATGATATATTTTTCCAAAGTCAAACTCATATGGCTCTACTAAAGTATATGTTGGACTAGGAACAACATCTTTATATCCCATACTTCTGAGTGCCGCACGAACCAATGTTGACTTGCCTGCACCCATTTCACCGCTAAAAGTAATTTTTACACCAGAAAAAGATCCAGGAAGAGCTTCAGATAATCGCTGACCTAATTTCTTTGTAGCTTTTTCGTTTTTTAGATCAATAACAAAATCCATAGATTTTATCTAATTCCTAGTATTACCCTTTAAATTTAATGAGTACTTAAAACAGTATATTATTGAAAACAAATCTATTGAAAAAAAATATAGATTTGATAATCCCTTTAGTTATTATAACTATTAATATATTGCTGATGCCAGTTGAAAAGAAACGCAAACTTTTTTCATTATATTAACAGGACTATTAACACATATTGTTTAAAAAATTAAAAACTTCTTACTTACTAAGACACTTATACTCTCATTACTGAAATTTAATTTATATTCTTAATCATAAAACAAATTATAATAAAACCAGAGAGTGATTAGTAAATATGATAATAAATAGCATTATAGATAAAAATAATCTTGCAAATGATATAAAACGCTGGGGTAAAGATCTTGGTTTTCAAGAAATTGGATTTACGAATATAGATTTATCAAAAGCTGAAAAAAATCTAAAAAAATGGCTCGATTTAAAATTCCATGGAGAAATGCATTACATGGAGAAGCATGGCTTGAAAAGAAGCAGACCAGATCTCTTAATACCCAATACAATTAGCGTGATATCAGCAAGAATGAATTACCTAACAGTTGATAAAAAATCTACTGAATCTCTTCTTGATCACCCAGAAAAAGCCTATATTTCTCGTTATGCTCTTGGCAGAGATTATCATAAAGTTTTAAGACAACGGCTAAAGCGTCTAGGAGAAAAAATTGAAGCATCAGTAAATGAATTCGGTTTTAGAGTGTTTGTAGATAGTGCTCCCGTTCTTGAGAAACCATTAGCTGAAAAAGCTGGTCTTGGCTGGATTGGCAAAAATACAAACCTTATCGACAAAAATACCGGCTCGTGGTTTTTTCTTGGAGAACTTTATACCGACTTAGATCTACCTATTTCATTATCTAGCAAAGAGCATTGTGGAACTTGTCGTGAATGCATAGATATCTGCCCTACACAAGCAATTGTCGCCCCATACGTACTAGATGCAAGACGTTGTATCTCCTACCTTACTATTGAGTTAAAAGGCTCGATCCCCCTTGAGTATAGAAAATTAATAGGCAATCGAATATATGGTTGTGATGATTGTCAGATCTTTTGCCCATGGAATAAATTCGCAGCACAATCATCAGTTAAGGATTTTAATCCAAGGCATGATCTTGACTCACTAGATCTAATAGAGGCCTTTCTATGGACTGAAGAAGCATGGCTAAGAAAAACAGAAGGAAGTGCGATAAGAAGAATTGGATTTGAACAATGGTTGAGAAATGTTGCTATCGCGCTAGGTAATGCAAAAAAAAGTAAAGCACTTATTGTCGCTCTTGAAAGAAGAAAAGAATATGATTCAATTTTAGTGCAAGAGCATGTTCAATGGGCACTTGACCAGCACTCTAGTCAATAAATAAACTTCTAATCAGTCAATTACAATATTATCAATCAATCTAATTCCTTCAACTACAACACTAGCGAGAATTACTAATTTTTTGCTGCCTTTATTTGGAATATTTAAATCTATCGATGATCTAATGGTAATGTAATCAACAGCAAATCCATAACCAATAAGCTTATTTTCAGCTTCTCTTAGAATGAATGTAAAGTCTTCATTTGTGTGATTTATTAGATCGCCCAAGTCAAGAAGAGTTTTGTATAACTTTACAGCAATTAATTTTGCGGCTACTGATAGATGCTGGTTGCGAGAACTCATAGCAAGACCGTCATGCTCTCTTATGATAGGTGCACCAATAATCTTTATGCCTAATGATAAATCCGAAACCATTTGCTCTATCAATAGTTTTTGTTGCAAATCTTTTTGCCCAAATATAGAAATCTCAGGTTTAATAATATTGAATAATCTCAAAACAACAGAGGCGACACCCTCAAAATGACCAGGCCTAATTTTGCCGCATAAATCATTAGCCCTTTCAGGAATTATTAGCTGAATAGCGTTATCAGTGCCATATGGATATAAAGAAGAAAAATCCGGCAAAAAAAGAATATTAACACCTGCTTTTGATAATTTTTCTATATCACTCTCAAGAGTTCTGGGATAACTCTCAAAGTCTTTATTGTCATTAAATTGAGTTGGATTTATGAATATTGAGACCACGACATAGTCTCCATGCTCTCTTGCTAACTCAATTAGGCTTATATGACCGTCATGCAAATTACCCATCGTTGGAACAAAAGCTACCTTAGACAGCTTTCTTCGCTGCTCATCCAATAAAACCTGAACTTCGTTTTTTTTGTAGATTACATCCAAGGAGATACCCAATAAAGCATAATGCCTATGAAAAACAATGTTCTGGAGCAGGATAGTCCTTATTTTTGACAGCTCGAACGTAAGATTCTATGGCGTTTATTGGTGATGGCTGATCTAGCATAAAATTTCTAACAAATTTTGGTGTAGATCCTTGGGTAATATCCAATATATCGTATAAAACCAATATTTGCCCATCAACAAAGGGGCCTGCGCCTATTCCAATTACTGGAACATCTAAATTTTCTTTTATAGATTTACCTAATTCATTTGGGACACATTCCAGTAAAACAGTATCCGCACCTGCATCTTGAAGAGCTTTTGCATTATCTAAGATTTTACTAGCCTCTTTAGGGTCTCGACCTTGGACCCTAAAGCCTCCTATTTTATGGACTGATTGAGGTTTTAGTCCTAAATGGGCACAAACCGCAATATCGTGCCTCGCAAGATGCTCAACAATTGCAATTTGGTCTTCTCCGCCTTCCAATTTGACCATCATCGCACCACCCTCTTGCATAAGACGAACGGCATTTTCAAGCGCTTGATTTGGATCTGAGTAGCTCATAAATGGCATATCAGCAACTAAAAAAGCTCTTTGCAGGCCACGAGAAACATTACGCGTATGATAAATAATATCATCAACCGTGACAGGCACAGTTGTATCATGCCCTTGTATCACCATACCTAAAGAATCGCCCACAAGAACCATATCAATTCCAGCCCGATCAACAGCTAGAGCAAAACTTGCATCATAGGCAGTTATGCATGCAATTGCTTCACCACCCTCCTTCATTTTCATCAATGAAGCAATATTAATTGGTGGCTCGGACATGCTGCGTTGTTCTAATTGTGTATACATATATTTCTTAATTAATTTAATTTATGAGAATCCAATAGCCGTCAGTGGGTTGAAAAAGTGGCGGCCACCCGTGGTACATTTTATTTGACCTAATAATTGCTCATAATCTTCATGGTTATTAATGAGATCAATTGAAGTTGTGTTAACAATCAACAAGGGGCCATCATTATAATTATGATAATGACTTGCAAAAGTCTCTGTCAATCGTTCCAAATAATCTCTGTCTATAAATCTTTCACTTGGAACGCCTCGATTAGCAATTCTTTCAAGCAGGATATCAGGATCTGCCTGAAGGTAAATCACTAAATCAGGTATTGAAGACTTAATATCCATTTTTTCATATATTTGCTCGTAAAGAGTCATTTCACTTGGTTCCAAATTGACCGATGCAAATAACTTATCCTTCTCAATGTGAAAATCAGCAATATTTATATTAGAGAACAAATCAGATTGGTGCAGTTTTTCCAGTTGCTTTGCTCTTTGAAATAAGAAGAATAATTGTGCAGGTAAACCGCCATCTCGACCACCCTCATAAAATTGATCCAAAAAAGGATTATTTTCAATATCCTCGATGATAAGCGAACCAGAAAGGCTGTCTGCGAGTCTTTTAGCCAAACTTGTTTTCCCAACTCCTATAGGACCCTCAACTACAATAAAACGAGAAGCATTAAAATTATTATTAATATTTTCTTCAATCATACTATCTTCAGTCCAAGCATTTTACCCTTATCAGATTATTCTCTATCTTTTTCAATAAATCTACTATATTAGATAACCCTGGAATCATAATATCTGGTGAAATATCAATTAACGGCAGTAAGACAAAATTTCTTTTTTGAATCTCTGGATGAGGAAGTGTAAGTACGTCGTCTTGAATTACAGCTTGTCCCATGCATAAAAGGTCAAGGTCAATAGTTCGCGGCCCCCATTTTAATTCATTACGAATTCGTTTTTGTTTGTGCTCTATCTTCTGAAGCTCATTAAGGAGATTATGAGGCTCAAACTGAGTAACTATCGCTACAACTGCATTAATAAAGTTTGGCTGATCTGATGGCCCCAGAGGTGATGAATCGTAAAGTTTCGAAGATGAAATATAAAAAGAATTTGGAATTTTTTTAATATTTTCTATAGCCAAATTTATTTGTTTTAATGGATCATCAAGATTACTACCTAAACCAATATAGCAAGATTTCCAGATTTTCTTTTTTGATCTCATCGCTTAGATCTATATTTCTTATTTTTATTAAAATTTGGGTTTATTTTGACAGTTCTCTGTTCAACTTTAGTCCAAAAATCAATCACTTCTTTTGGGCAATCATTGATCACAGATCGCAATAGTAAAAAATCATAAGCAGCTCTAAATATTCTTGAATTACTCATTTTCTTAGCTTGTGCATCTGTTGTTATCTCAAATTTTGCTTGTGCGACAAACATTTCTCTCATAATACTCGAGAATCTTTTAGGTATTGATATTCTATCCTGATGAGTACCAATTACGTCATAAGATGCCAATATTAAAGACTGGGCCTTAGAAGACTTAGATTTCTGTTTTATTTTGCTGGCTTTATGTGAAATTGGTCCCCACAAAAAAACACCAAGCAAAAACATTGGTGTTATTGATTGTTTATTTTTAATTCTTGTATCGGTATTTTTTAATGCATTTTCAATAAAATATTTTAAATTATTATCAACTTTTAACTGTTTGTCTGTCTCAGGAAATAATTCTTTAAATAAATCAAATTCCAGTAATGAATGAAAGGTTTCTTCAGCATACCCAGATTGAAATAGTTTTATAAATTCATCAAATATCCTTGCAGCAGGAATACCGTTCAATAAGTGCGCATTTAATTTTATTTGATTTGACAGTCGAGAGTCAATCTTGAAGTTAAGTTTAGCTTTAAATCTGGCTGCTCTGAGCATCCTGACAGGATCCTCTTTTAATCTTACGACAGCGTCACCTATAAAATTTAATTGGCCTGTCTGTAGATCATTCAGGCCATCAACAAAATCCCAAATCTTACCTTTATCATTATCATAATAAAGAGCATTACATTTAAAATCTCTTCTAAAAACATCCTCTTCAATTCTTCCATAAACATTATCTCTTAGAATGCGACCTTTATTATCATGCTTAGATCTTTCATTATCTGATTCTGCCGAAGATCTATAAGTTGCAACTTCGATCAATTCCCGACCAAAACGAATATGAGCCAATCGAAATCGCCTTCCAATGAGCCGGCAATTTCTAAAAAGATGTTTAATTTCCTCTGGTTCTGCATTGGTAGCGACATCAAAGTCTTTTGGCCTTATACCTAATAAAAGATCCCTAATACATCCACCAACTAAAAAAGCTTGATAACCAGATTTAGTTAATCTTTGAAGTACTTTTAATGCATTTATGGAGATTAATTTTTTATCTATACCTAGAGACGAAGCATCTACTTTATTTATTTTTATTAACTGCTTGGTCAAATAATTAATCCTTATATCGGTCTGGAGAATTTTTTACATTTATATAAATCAAGAAGAGGGTTTTTTGCTTACTCTCCTAAGCAATGAAATTACTCTTATTTGAATCCTCAAAATGATGAAAAGTAGCTCTCATTAGTAGAAAAATATATTAATGAGTTATACTATTTTTACCAATCCTACATTAACAGACCAAGGAATAATATCATGCTCAATAAGCTTTCAATTTTGATGCGAAAATTACTTCTGCCAATTACTGCTATAATTATAATAGGCTGGTTATCTGGAGACCTTGTTATGCGATACCTCCCATCATCTTTAAGTAATTCTATTAATGATAATATTCTTTTTCCAATCAAAAAGATTAGCACTAATTGCTCGATCTTAAATGAAGAAATAAAAAATGACGAACAATGCCGTTGGTCAATCAACTGTACAATGTCAAGAAATGAACAAGTAGCCTATCAAAAAAGAAAGCTAGATTATGAAACATTCTGTGAGAGTGAATAAAATCTATCGATCCACTGCCTGATAATAGTCTTTTTTATAAGCCAAACTGCCCCACAAAGCATTTGCTTTAGCTTTTTTAATAAAATTATGGTCATTGATCTCAATGGAGCTTAATGATTCGTTTTCCTTGTCATAATGAAATGTTAATGGCATTTTTTCTGGTTGCAATATAACGACATTATTTTCTGCATTCATCCAAGCAAAGTTTTTATAAAATTGCATCATTGCTCTTAATTTTTCTTTTTTGATATTCTTGGTTAAATCATGCCCAATCATAGGATTCTCACTATCTACACCAATCAAAGACAACATTGTTTGGGGTAAATCAATTTGACTAGCCAGCCTTGAATCTTGACGATGACTGATGCCATCTCCAACAATCACAGCTGGAATATGGAAATGTTTAATAGGGACTAGCTGATCTCCATAGGCACGAGAATCGTGATCAGCCACTACTAGAAAGATAGTATTGGACCAGTAATTCGAATTTTTTGCTTTTTTAAAGAATTCACCAAGTGCATAGTCAGAGTACTTAGCTGCATTCTCCCTGGTCTCTTTTGGTAAATTATAAAGCTCAATTCTTCCATCAGGATAATCAAATGGCGTATGATTTGAAGTTGTAAATACTAAACTAAAAAAAGGTTTTTTCCGATCATTTAAATTAGAGAATTGATTGTGAGCCTTATTATAAAGATCCTCATCTGAGGCACCCCATGAGCCAACAAAAATAGGTTTGTTGAAAGTACCAAAGTCTTGCATATCATCAAATCCATTGCCAAGAAAAAAACTCTTCATATTATCAAAATGACTTTCTCCACCGTATATAAATTGTGTGTGATATCCATTTTTCCTCAAGATATCAGCAATGGAGAAAAAACCGTTTTGGCTCTTACCTAATTTAACTACCGACCTTGCAGGAGTGGGAGAAAACCCAGTAATAATTGCCTCTATACCCCTCACTGAGCGCGTTCCTGTTGCATAGATATTTGTAAAATTCCAGCCTTCTTCCATTAACCTATCTATATTAGGTGTAAGCGGCAATCCACCAAGTTTTCCAACATACCTGGCACCTAAACTTTCTTGGAGAAGTATAACTAAATTTTTCTTAGGGCCCCTATATGAAGACTCATGGAATGCAGTTGTTGGAGACTCATTTTTAAAGTATTTGTCTTGATTAAGATTAGTAGAGCTTCTTACAAGATCTATAATATCTTTTTCATCCATTTTTCCATAATATTTAAAAGCATCATCCTCATTTTGTAGTTGCTTTACGGCAAATAACAGTGAATAAGTAGAATTAAGAGTGAGATCATTCATTAAAGGGTCAACAGAAAAGGCGACCATGGCCGGATTTAAAGGTCGATGACCTAAAGATGATCTTGCACCCATCACTCCCAGCAGTAAAATCAATATCATTATTATAGGTCGCCAATACCATTTTGGCATTTTCGACTCAACTAGAATTAATTTTGAATACTTCCAAGAAATATAAAATGTGAATGCACTAATAGTCGTGATAATAAATATCTCTAACTTATAACCACTTATGAGCATACTAATAAGTTCATCTGGATAAATTAAATACTCTATGAATAACCTATTTGGACGCACATCATATTCGAGGATAAATGAAGGTGTAACTATCTCCATAAAAACCAACAACCAAATAGTTAATGTTATCCATACCCTCAGAATAAAATTCCACACTCTTTGAATACTTATATTATTTATCATCATGCATGAAATTAATGCAGGTAAGAGATACAAATAGGATAAAGAGGCAATATCTATCCTTAAACCACTTAATATTATCTCACTCCATCCTTGAACATTTGAAACTCTATCAAAATGCCAAACACCTAAGAAGAATCTAGATAAAGAAAGAAAAATGAGTCCAAATAGAAATAGGAAAAAAAAGGGTGCTAAACTGCTTAGATATTTTTTTACAAAGTATTGCATAACTTCAGGTTTCAAATTGGATTATTGGAAAAAAACATTAAAGTTTTTCCAGAGAATAAAACACCAAACAAATAAGACAATCAATAGTGATATAAATACAGCTGCAGAGGCCATATCTTTTGCCCTACCAGATAAATCATGCAACTCCATTCCGACCCTATCAACGGTTGATTCGATTGCAGAATTGATCAACTCCACAACTAAAACGGGTAAGATGCATAAAATTAAAATAAACTTATCATTTGCACTTACTGGTAAAAATATAGCAATAAAACTCAAGCAAATTAATAAATAGACCTCTTGCCTGAATGCTGATTCATTCAGCCATGCGGCTGAAAGGCCCTTACCTGAATTAACAAAGGCACGGATAAATCTTGCCAGCCCCTGTTTTTTATATCTATTATCTTGAAGCATGAATAAGAACGTTAATATCTATGGTTACATTAAAAGAGTTCTAGCGAAAAAAAAGAGTGCCCCTAAAAGACATACAATAATTGGCAGAATACCCATAATGAAGCCTAAAGCACGACTTCCAGGATCATTTAAATAAGCAGAGCGAAAAACAAATCTGCCAATTAAAAAAAGAAGACCTAGGGCTGCGCCAATATTTTCACTGACATAATACCCAAACATCCATAAAGAAGGTATAAAGATGACTATTTGTTCAATTGTATTTTGATGGATACGATAATGTCGCTCAAAAATTTCATTTCCAGATACCGCTGGGGCTTGGACATTATATTTACTTCTTGCTTTACCAACCTGAACGCCAAAAAATAATACTTGTATCAATATCATCACAGTAATCATTGCTACTAATTCCATCACCTTATCCTTTTAATAATAATCTACAATTGGTATTCTACTACAGAGATAGATAGAAATACCTCAAACAATCTAAAAATTCTCAATACATAAAAAAAATAGAACCATAATCACAATATTCATTATATTAACAATTAATTAGGATTATTTAATGTCCAATGCAACATTAAAAAGACGTTTAGTATCAATAATTTATGATAGTTTATTAATTTTAGCAGTTATGATAATTAGCACGCTTCCATTTATCGCAATACGTTATGGTGATGCTGTTGAGACAAATTCAAGTTACTATCAGTTAACTTTATTTATTATAATTTATTTTTTCTTAGTTGGCTTCTGGAGCATTTCAGGTAGGACCTTAGGTATGCAATCATGGGGCTTACGACTTGAAACACTAGATGGCTATAAACCCAATATTATGCAATGCTCTATTCGTTTTTTTGCTGCAATATTCTCTTTAATACCATTTGGGTTAGGTTTTTGGTGGCAAATCATAGATAAAAATAATCTCAGCTGGCATGACCGAATCTCGAGGACGAAATTATCTCATTACCCAAGAAATAAAAATTAGTATTGCTGCGAATCTTTCAATTTGAATAAAGTATAAAACCCCAATAATAATGGTGGTATCCAAGCGGTCAATATTGGATTTATATTGTATACCTGACCGTAATTAAAAATAAGCTCACTTAATAAAAAATAAACTAAGCCAATAACCAATCCTATGGTTAATCTTGCTCCAGCACCCACCTCTCGTAGCGAGCCAAATACAAAAGCTAGCGCTAGGATAGGCATCAGAATAATCGTAAGTACTGAGGACACTCTTGACCATAGCTCAATTTCATATCTACTAGAAAATAGATCATTTTTTTTCAGATAGTGAACATATCCATACAACTCTCTTATTGACAGACTAATTGGCTTAACGAGTGTTACTCCAAGTAAATCACTATTGAGTCCAAAAGACTCATTTACCGTTTGTGAGGAGCTGATGATTACACGATTCTCTTCAAATCTTGTCTCCCTAAAATCATTTAATACCCATCTTTCATTTTTATCAATGCCTGAATTCTCAGCAACAGCTATCGATTTTAATGAGTTATCATCATTCAATCGAAATAAATACAAATTACCAAAATCATAATCTGTATTGACCCTCTCAAGATGTAATATAGTTCGATTATCTTTTACCCATACTGCGTTCCCAAAGTCTGCGCCTTGACTTCCATACCGAGCTTCATCTCTCATATTTCTTGCATAATGATCCAATGAAGGACCAACAAACTCGCCCATTAAAATAGAAAATAACACAATAAATAGCCCGCTCGTACTGACAAGCTTTGATATCTGCCATGTCGATACACCAGCCGTTTGCATCACAATTAATTCGCTATTTGTCGCTAACGTACCGAGACACAATAGAGATCCAATGAGCGTCGCAATTGGCAGTAATTCAAATGACAATTGAGGTAAGCGCAAAAAAGCAAATAAAAGTGCTTGAAGCACTCCAAATTCTTCCTCAAGATTTCCTAGCTGACTAATAAATTCATACAGAGCTGTAATTGATAGCAACAACAACAAAACTAAAAAAGTACTTTTTAAAATTGATCCAACTAAATATTTAGCAAAAATATTCATCTTTGGATCCTAGCTTTACTTAAAAAACGACGATAGAAGTTTTTTTCATTCATGATAATTACAGCCATAGCGCCTAACATTATCAAGTGGACCCACCAGAGACCAAGACGATAATCGATCAGATCGTTCTCAAGCCAAGATCTTCCAGCCGAAAGTAGATTAAAATATATAATGAACGTTACTATTCCAATAAAAATTTTATTATATTGTCCCTGTCGTGGCTCACTCTTACTCATTGGTATAGAAAGCATGACAAGTATCAAAGTGGAAATAGGAATTCCTATGCGCCAATGAAACTCTGCATTTTTTTCACTATCTTTAAAATCAAACAGTTCACTAAAGATCATTGTTTTTACGTTAATTTTAGGTTCAGTGATTTCTGGTAAAATATAAGGTATGCCATGCTCCTTAAATTCCATAACTGTATAATCAGTTGTTCCAGGTTCACCTATATAACGTTTTCCATTAAAGAGAACGAAATAGCGTTGATCATCATCTGAATCTCGCTGAAGGCCTCGCTCCGCAACTACAACCTCTATATCTTTAGGACCCACTGACAACTGAAAAAAAACATTTTTTAATTCCCCATTTTCATCCACCTCTTCAGCATATATAACTGTCCCGAGACCATCATCGACTATAAACCTTCCAGGCTCAATACTGTCAAGATCAATATTACGACGAGCCTCTGTATTGATTTCATCAATCATCATCAAGGCTTTTGGCCCAAAATCAATAGTGGCCCATGCCGCAAAAAAAACGAGTGGTAATGCTAATAAAAATACAGGCCGATAGACACCAGATACCCCAACCTTGCAAGCTAAAAGCGCTGACATTTCACTATTAGCGTATAGTCGACCTAACGCCATCAATATAGATAAGAATAAACCAATAGGTATGAGGATGGTTAAATATTGCACTCCAGTAAGAGCGATTAAATCAATAATTGCTTCTTTTGGTAATTTATCTTTTGCTACATCACCCAAAATTCTTGCAAATTGGTTGGTTAGTAAAATACACAACAAAACTAAGGTTACAGTAAGCCAGGTCCTAAAGACTTCTCGAAAAATATATCGATCTATAATTCGAAACATAAATTACACACTTCTTTATATTATAAAATTATTCAAGTTAACTTATACTGCATTGATAAGTTAGACTAACGTTTTTTGTACGCGTGTCAAACACAAAGATACTCTCTAATAAAATGCCATAATATTATTTATACTGATAGGAAAAAATCATGGATTATATGACCTCGACTGAATCTGCTTCTAATATTTCAACGGATTGCCTCATTATAGGAGTTTATAAAGACAATAGCCTCGGTATTGCTGCACAAGATATCGATAAAACCTGTGATGGATTGATCGCGAAGTTACTTAAAGATAACGATATTTCTCCAATTCTTGGCGAATATCAAATGCTTCATTCTGTTAAAAATATAAACGCCAAAAGACTTTTAATATTGGGGCTTGGTGATAAAAATAAATTTGGTATTGATGAATTTAAAAAAACTAATGCATCAGTAGCTAAAGCTATTCGAAATAATAAGCTTAATAATTTTGCCAATTACTTAACATTAGAAATAAAAGATAAACCTAATACTTATATAAGTGCCAGGCAAAGTATTGAGGTTATTTTGAGTAATCTTTACCAGTTCAATGAGATGAAATCAAAAGCTACTAATTATGCTTGCTCGCCAAAAAAAATAATTATAGCAATAGACAAAAAAACCAATGCAGATAAAACTAAATTAGCTTGTGAACAAGCTGGTGCAATTTCTGCGGGTATGAATATAGCTAAAGACCTAGGAAATTTTCCTGCAAATATTTGTACGCCGACCTTTCTGGCAAAAAAATCTCAAGAAATTGCAAATTCTTATAAAAATCTTTCAGTCAAAATTCATGATGAAGCTGCCATAAAAAAACTAGGGATGCGTTCATTTTTATCCGTAACAGAGGGATCAAAAGAGCCTGCAAAACTTATAGAAATGCATTATAAGGGAGCAAAATCAGAGCAGCCAATAGTTTTGGTTGGTAAAGGAGTAACTTTTGATACTGGAGGTATATCGTTAAAACCAAGTCCCGCCATGGATGAAATGAAATATGATATGTGTGGTGCCGCTACAGTTATTGGAACAATAACTGCCGTCGCACAATTACAGTTACCAATTAATCTCATAGTTATAGTGCCTGCCTGTGAAAATCGTCCTAGTAGTTCTGCGACACTTCCTGGTGATGTCATCAAAAGCATGTCTGGACTAACCATCGAGATCTTGAATACAGATGCAGAAGGACGTTTGATTCTATGTGATGCACTCACTTACTCTGAAAAATTTAAGCCAAAATATATTATTGATGTAGCAACATTAACTGGTGCTTGTGTTGTTGCTCTCGGTCATCATCGCACAGCTGTAATGAGCAATTGTGAGGCATTGAGTAAATTAATTATAAATGCAGGAGAGGATGCTGTTGACCGTGCTTGGGTCTTGCCTATGGGTAATGAATATGAGGCACAACTCAAAAGTAATTTTGCCGATTTTGCAAATATTGGTGGTGGTGGTGGTGGATCGATTACTGCTGCATGCTTTCTTGGAAAATTTACGAAAAATATGAGCTGGGCTCATCTTGATATTGCAGGAACTGCCTGGGTATCAGGCGATAAAAAAGGAAGCACGGGAAGACCAGTTCCCTTGCTTACAGAGTTTATTATCAAGCAGAGTGACAATAAAAGCACTTAATTATGCCCCAAATTGATTTTTATATTTTATCAAGCCAAAGTGAAAAATCTAGGCAGTTATTCGCCTGCAGAATAACTGAAAAAGCCTACAAGATGGAGCGCAGTATTACCATTCAAGCTGAGAGCAATAAAGACATATGCGATGTGGATAAATTACTATGGGGTTTTCGAGATGATAGCTTTGTTCCACATCATATCTTTACTGGTGAAAATGATGACGCGATCAAATCTATTTCAGTTCCTAATAACAAAAAACAAGTTAATATAGATGATATTCTTGTGAATTTGTCTAATTCATTAACTGAAAATCATATGGAATATCAACGGATAATAGAAATAGTAATTAACAACAGTGAAGATAAGGAAAATGCAAGAAAACGATTTGTAGCCTACCGTAAATTGGGTTATGAGATCAAATCGCATACTATTTGATATTCATTATTAAAATCACAAATAAAATCACAAATAAAATATATTATGGAAAAACGTTACCAACCAAGCGATATAGAACAACGTCATTATCAGCGCTGGGAAGAGAGAAATTACTTCGAGCCTCAAGGTAAAGGTAATCCATTTTGTATTGTTATCCCCCCTCCTAATGTAACAGGAACATTACATATGGGGCATGCTTTTCAAGACACGATTATGGATGCATTGACCCGTTATCACAGAATGATGGGAGATAACACATTATGGCAACCAGGAATGGATCATGCGGGAATAGCAACTCAAATGGTAGTTGAGAGATTATTAAACGCTGAGGGCCTTTCTCGCCTTGATATGGAAAGAGATGAATTTATTGATCGAGTTTGGAAATGGAAACATCAGTCTGGTGGGGCAATCGCAAAGCAACTAAGAAGAATGGGTGCTTCATTAGATTGGAAGCGAGACTGTTTTACAATGGATCCAAAACTTAATGATGCCGTAACTGAGGTTTTTATATCTCTTTACGAAGAAGGGCTAATTTATCGAGGAAAACGCCTAGTAAATTGGGATCCATTACTCCATACCGCACTATCAGATCTGGAAGTTCTTGTAACTGAGGAAGCTGGTCATCTGTGGCATTTAAAATATCCACTGGCAGATAAAAGTGGCCATTTAACTGTTGCTACCACTCGCCCAGAAACCTCTTTAGGTGATAGTGCTATTGCAGTTCATCCAAATGATGAGCGTTATCAAAAACTAATTGGTAAATATGCCATTATCCCAATCATTAACCGTAAAATCCCTATTATAGCTGATGAGTATGTTGATCCAGAGTTTGGTTCTGGCTGTGTAAAAATTACTCCTGCACATGATTTTAATGATTATGAAGTAGGGATAAGACATAACCTCCCATTAATTAATATTTTCAATGATAATGCTGAACTGAATGAAGAAACTCCAGAAGAATTTCATGGTCTCTCCAGAGAAAAAGGCAGAGAAGAAATTATAATAAGATTCAAAGCATTGAATCTTATAGAAAAAATAGAGGAACATCACAGTAATATTCCCAGAGGCGATAGAAGTGGTTCTATTATAGAACCTTACTTAACTGATCAGTGGTATGTGGATATTAAGCCATTAGCTGAACCCGCCATAAAAGCAGTAAAAGATAAAGAAATAAGGTTTATTCCAGAGAATTGGTCAAAAACATATTTTGAGTGGATGGATAATATACAAGATTGGTGTATCAGCCGTCAGTTATGGTGGGGCCACAGAATACCTGCTTGGTATGACGAAGATAGAAATATCTATGTAGGTAAAAATGAATTAGAAATAAGAAAAAAATACAAACTCGATAAGGCCATAAAACTAACTCAAGATAATGATGTTTTGGATACTTGGTTCTCATCAGCTCTATGGCCTTTTAGTACTCAAGGATGGCCTAATAAAACCAAATCTTTGGATACGTTTTACCCTGGTCAAGTTCTGGTTACTGGTTTTGATATTATCTTTTTTTGGGTAGCTAGAATGATAATGATGGGAATCAAATTTACCGGAAAAGTTCCGTTTCATGAAGTCTATATACATGGGCTAATCCGAGACCAAGATGGTCAAAAAATGTCAAAGTCAAAAGGTAATGTCCTAGATCCAATTGATCTTATTGATGGAACCAATCTTGAGGATCTATTGAAAAAGCGTACTGCAGGATTAATGCAAGATCACATGAAGCCAGAAATCGAAAAAAATACAAAAAAACAATTTCCTAATGGTATTGAAAGTTATGGTGCAGATGCCTTGAGATTCACTTTTGCCTCTTTAGCAACAACTGGGAGGGATATAAGATTTGATATTGGCAGAATTGAGGGATATAAAAATTTCTGCAATAAGCTCTGGAATGCGGCACATTTTGTTTTATTGAATACAAATGATGAAGTAATTAATGATGAAAAAACCATTCGTTACAGTATTGCAGATAAATGGATAATATCACTGCTAAATCAGACTACCAAAAATGTACATGAACATTTTTCTAATTATCGATTTGATTTAGCCGCACAATGCCTACATGAATTTGTCTGGCATGAATTTTGTGATTGGTATCTTGAATTAGCTAAAGCAACGATTCAAAACGAGCACAATGATAGTAATCTAAAGCTTGGTGCAAAATATACTTTGCTTAAAAGCCTTGAGAGTATTTTAAGACTGCTGCATCCTATAATGCCGTTTATCACTGAAGAAATATGGCTTAATATAAAATCAAGATTAGCGTTAAAAGAAGAAACAATAATGCTCAGGGACTACCCTAAGTATTTCTCTTCAAAATTCAATGAAGAGGCGGAAAATGAGATAACATGGATTAAGAAATTTATCGCAGGTGTAAGACAAATTCGGGGCGAGATGGATATCTCTCCTGGGAAGAAACTCCCAATCTTATTACAAAATCCATCAAGTTTAGATACAAAATTAGCTAGTGATCACCTAGATTTATTGAAACGTATTGGCAGGATAGAAACCATTCGTTCCCTGAAAGGAGACGAAAAAGCACCTATATCTTCAACGGCCATGCACGGTAAAATGAAACTATTAATACCTCTTGCTGATCTTATTGATATTGATGATGAAATTGCAAGATTGTCAAAAAAAATAATTCATACGCGTAATGAAATTATAAAAAATACATCAAAATTAAGTAATGAAAAATTTTTGAAAAATGCACCTCCTGAAATTGTAATCAATGAGGAGCAGCGTATGACCGAAAATAAACTTTTAATTAAAGATCTAGAAAGTCAAATTGATAAACTGCAGATAATAACATCCAACTAGAAATGTCAGTTACCGTGAATGAAAGTTAGTGCTAATAATAAATCGTAATTAAAATAGAACCCTTCTTCAAACAATCAATCATTAAGATTAATAATGATAAATTTTCCTATTATCTCAGTCGATAAAATAAAAAATCTAAGTGCTATTGGGCGAGCTATCGGCCCAAGTAACGCACTAATCATCTATCAAATCGCACTCTCGAAGACTGATACTGTACTTGTTTTAGCAGAAAATACGCAACATGCAGAGCAATTAAGGGACGAATTAGTCTTCTTCAATAAGGATGATTGCTCAATTGAGCTATTCCCAGAGTGGGAAACATTACCCTACGATAGTTTTTCTCCTCATCAAGATATTATTTCAAATCGGATGACTATTTTAAGTAGTCAGTTAAGAATAAAAAAAAGAATAATTATCTTAACTGTCAGCTCTTTACTTAATAGATTGCCTCCCTGCAAATATATTAACTCTCACTCCTTATCCTTAGAGGTTGGAAGTAACCTTGAACATCAAGATCTAATTAATAAACTAACTTATAACGGCTATCGAAAAGTAGCACAGGTTGAAGATCATGGAGAATATGCAAGCCGAGGGTCACTACTTGATGTATTTCCAATGGGCACGATCAAGCCCATTAGAGTTGAAATATATGATTGTGAAATTGAATCGTTACGCTACTTCAATGTGGATTCACAATTATCAGAGAAAAAAATTAACTCTGTGACTGTTCTCCCAGCAAAAGAAATTCCTTTAGATGATGAATCTATTAGATATTTCAGACAGCGTTATAGGGAAAGGTTTGAAGGCGCACCAACAAAATCTCATGTTTATAATGATATTACTAATGCTATTGCGCATGCTGGTATTGAATACTATTTGCCTTTATTTTAT
Organism: uncultured Woeseiaceae bacterium; assembly: GCA_964275745.1. Lineage (GTDB taxonomy): Bacteria > Pseudomonadota > Gammaproteobacteria > Steroidobacterales > Woeseiaceae > SP4260. Next base: position 59,444 of record CAXYCT010000007.1, read on the forward strand.
GAAAAAACGGCCAATTTCTTTGATTATTTCAATGAGAATACCACTATATTTGCTCCTAGCAATACTGAAGAAATATTAAATATTTTCTGGGAAGATATCCAAAGTCGTTATGCATTATACAATCATAATGTCGAAAAACCTCTTCTTGAGCCCACAGAGGCATTCATTAACATAACAACTATAAAAGAATTACTTAAAAATAAAGATATTACAACATATAGCCAAGTTTCTATTGAAGATAATAAAAAAGCAATTAATCTTCAAACCAAGCTGCCACCACCCATAAAAATAAAGACTCATCATAAAGAACCATCAGCAGAATTAACGCAATTTTTAAAAAAATTTAAAGGTAAGATCCTTTTCACAGCTGATTCAGCTGGTCATAGAGAATTGATTTATGATTATTTAAGCGACTTAAAACTCAGTATAAAACGTATTGAGTCTTGGTCTGATTTTTGTAATTTAAAGTCTGAATACGCCGTTTCTGTCGCTCCTTTTCATGATAGCGTTTTGATTGAAAATGCTAATATTGCAATTATTACTGAGCACCAAATCTTTGGTGATAAGCCCAAACAACGCCGTCATAAATACAATAACAGAGATCCTGAAACAATTATAAAACAATTGACTGATCTCACCATTGGTGCACCTGTAGTGCATATAGTATATGGTATCGGCAGATTCAAGGGTTTAATTAAACTTAAATACAGTGATGACATAGAGGAATTTCTTCATCTTGAATATGCAGAAGGAGATAAGCTTTATGTGCCAGTTCATGCCCTTGACCTAATATCACGTTACACAGGCTCATCGCCCGAACATGCTCCACTGCATAGACTTGGTAGTGATCAATGGAGTAAAGCAAAGAAACGTGCCATTAATAAAATACATGATGTCGCCGCTGAGCTTCTAGACGTTTATGCAAGAAGAGCAGCTAAGAAAGGTCATGCATTTAGATGGTCAGAAAATGAATACCGCGCCTTTGAGTCTGGATTTCCATATGAAACAACCATAGATCAAGAAAATGCCATATCAGATGTTTTGAAAGATCTATCCTCGGAAAAACCTATGGATAGAGTTATATGTGGTGATGTTGGCTTTGGCAAGACAGAAGTAGCACTTAGGGCAGCATTCGCAGTTGCTCTTGGTGGGAAACAAGTAGCTGTAATGGTCCCAACAACACTACTAGCGCAACAACATATAGAAACATTTAAGAATCGTTTTGCTGATTGGCCAATTAAAATAGCAGTTTTATCAAGATTTCGATCTAGAAAAGAAATTCAGAACTCAATAACAGAAATTCAATCTGGTAAAATAGATATTGTCATTGGCACTCATAAAATATTACAACACACAAAAGACTTTTATCGATTAGGTTTAGTGATAATAGATGAGGAGCATAGATTCGGTGTTCGCCATAAGGAAGCTATAAAAAATCTGAGAAGTGATATTGATATTCTCACTCTAACAGCAACACCCATTCCTAGAACATTAAATATGACGCTGGGTGGAATCCGCGAACTCTCTCTTATAACCACCCCGCCTGATAATCGCTTAGCCGTAAAAACTTTTATCACAGAATGGCGCGATTTGAATATAAGAGAAGCTTGTATGAGAGAAATAAAGCGTGGTGGGCAGATTTATTTTATTCATAATCGCGTTGAAGATATTGAAAATATAAAACAACGTTTAGAAAAAATACTCCCAGAAGTAAGCATCAGAATAGGTCATGGACAAATGCCCGAGAGACAGCTTGAAGGGGTAATGCGTGATTTCTATCAGCGTCGTTTCAATATGTTACTTTGTACAACTATTGTCGAAAGTGGTCTAGACATTCCAACCGCTAATACAATAATAATTAATCGTGCAGATAGATTTGGTTTGGCGCAGTTGCATCAATTGAGGGGGCGCGTGGGCCGATCACACCATCGTGCTTTTGCTTATCTTTTATCACCGCCCAAAAATACCATTACAGCTGATGCAAACAAGCGCCTTGAAGCTATAAGTTCATTAGAGGACTTAGGCTCAGGTTTTACTTTGGCAACACATGATCTTGAAATTCGAGGTGCTGGTGAGCTACTTGGAGATGTCCAAAGTGGCCAAATTCAAGAAATAGGTTTTTCACTTTATACAGATATGCTGTCTCGTGCAGTAGAGTCAATGAAAAAAGGCAATAAAATTGACCTTGATAAACCTTTTAATTCAGGAGTAGATATAAATCTCAGGGTACCCTGCTTACTTCCAGATGATTATGTTCCAGATGTTCATCTTCGCTTAATTCTCTATAAACGTATTGCAAGTGCGAATAAAGAAGAATTAATAAAAATTAAAATTGAGCTTATCGATCGGTTTGGTTTGCTGCCCGAAGAAGCAATTTCTTTACTTCGAATGAATGGTATTAAACAAAATTGTAATGCGATAGGCATACAAAAAGTAAACTTAGATGCAGAAGGAGGATATATTCAATTTTCTGAATCCTCGGTGATAAAACCTGAAAAATTAATCGAAGTTATTATAGATAAAAATATTTACCGTATGCGTGGACCCCAAAGATTAACTTTTAAGACTGAGTTAACAAATCCAGATGAACGTTTTAATTTTATAGAAATGCTTCTTAGTAGACTGATAAACTGAGTATTGTTATTGTTTATATTGAATTCACTAAAACATTCAAAATGATAGAAATTAATTTTATTCTTAAAATGTTAAATATAAAAATAAATTCATTTTTTATTTTTATATTTATATCATTTTTTTGTAACCAAGCAATAGCTTATGAAACTCCCGAAATTAAAACGAATTATTCAGTAGAAGTAATTATTTTTAGATATCTTGATCAAGCATCTGTGGAGAATGAGTTATTTGATAACAACATAACACCAATAGATGCTTACAAAGAGACTGCTGTCATCAAGAAGCAATCCGTTAGCTACTCAAACACCGCCTTAGACAATAAAGAAAATATATCTGAACAAATAATTAATAATATTATCCGGACCGTCCCCTCTGATCGTGAAATACTATTTAATATTATACCCAATAATCTACTATCCCTTAAGTCAGACAATGATAGATTAAAGCGAATCAGAGTTTATGAGCCAATAATATGGAATGGTTGGCAACAAATATTAACTAGCAATGAACTAACGCCTGAAATCAAACTGAGGCGGCTAAAAAATACATTGGGTCAATTTGGAGGTTATTTGAAATTTTATGAAAGTAGTGGAGGTAAATTAAGACTTGCAGTTGATATTTATATGCAAGACGAGCAAGTAAATCAAGCTAAGCTCATTGGGCAAACTTTTCCAAATAATTTGGCAAAAATAGCAGATGAGCCACTAATATCAAAATATCCACTTTCTGATGACAAAGAAATGAAATTAGATGAAATTCGTTATTTTGATCACCCTAAATATGGAATATTAGCTAAAATTTCAAAAATACAGCCATCAGAAACAAATGAAATTAGAACAGAAGCTGAAATAAAACCAGCATTTGGAGATGTATTTAGCCAAGAATCATCAAAGAAAAATTATATCTCATCAATTGAAAGGGGCATTGTTGGTCTTGGTAAAACAGGTAAATTTATATCACTAACACTTAATAAAAATGGGAATTTTGTTACCAATATCGCAGATCAGCTTGCAATTGATAAATTAACCTTAAACGAATTGGTAAATGACACTTTTATTTATACTATTAGTGACGGTAAAAATACGCAGCAAAAAGAATTGATTATTGAGATTATAGGTGTAAATGATCCACCCGTATCCCAAGATAAGATAATCGCATTAGATAATTATTCACCATATAGCTTCAAATTAAATGATTTTTTCTATGAAGATGTCGAAGAAAGTAATCTAGATCATATTGTAATTACACGAATACCGAAAAGCGGAAAATTATATCTTGAGTATCCATTTGGTATATGGGATGTAGATATTGGAATGCATATTTCTCCAACTGAAATTCCTTACCTAAAATACAAATCATTGATAGACAAAGATCAAGATTCTATAGAATTAGTAAATGAAGAAAACTCAACTAAATCTATTTATTTTAAAGTTAATGATGGGAAAAGTGATAGTAAAATAAATTATAAGATTAAATTTGAAATCTTAATATCTAAAAAACACTGATAGTGAAAATATCAAAGACTCAACTCAGAGAATAAAAAAATATTATAATATCATCCACTTAATTCAAAATTAGACTGTTGCAGATAATCATTTAAATAATTCGTAGCTATAACCCAATCCTCACTGACTAATAATTGTTCTCTAGTAATACTCTTTTTACCCCTTAATCTTGCTAAACGCATCATCGATGGATAACTCTGATTATCCTTAATTGACATAACTAACTCTTGAGAACCCTCTCGATCATTACACATTATTAACATATCACAATCCGCTTTTAATGCTAAAATTGCTCTTTCAGTAAGATTGCCATAAGCACTCAAAGCTTTCATACTAAGATCATCGCAAAAAAACAGCAGCATCAAACCTTAATTGCTGGCGAAGATGATCTTTGATCCAATATTCAGAAATACTTGCTGGCATCGAATCGGCCTGTATGTAAACAACATGTGACATCATGACAGCAGATATAGCCCCTTTTCTTATCAAGCCCTCATAAGGATAGATATCATCTAATAGATCACCAAAGTCCCTTCGATCTATTGGTAACAGTTCATGGGAGTCATTAACAACAAAACCATGACCAGGAAAGTGTTTTGCCACTGACTGCATGCCAGCTTTTTTTAAGCCAAGTATAAATTTATAACTTAATTGTTCTACGATTTTTTTATCCTTATGAAATGCTCTATCGCCAATAATAGCACTTGAACCCCAGTCAAGATCAACACAGGGACCAAAACACAAGTCAACACCAATTGCTCGTAATTCAGCGCCGATTATCCACCCAATGAAAAAAGAAAGTTGAAAAGCAGCTGCTTGATCTTGATCATACAAATGACCTATGGAACGCATTGAGGGAATTTGTGTAAATCCATCTCTAAATCGCTGCACTCGGCCACCTTCATGATCTACAGCTATTAATAATGATGGTGATTTTAATAATCGTATTTCATTTATCAAATGAAATATTTGTTCTGGCGATTCATAGTTTCGACTGAATAAAATTACTCCGCCAACATTTGGAGATTGCAATAAGGATCGATCGGCCGATGTTAATTCAAGGCCTTCGATATCTAACATGATAAAACCACGTGCCATAATTTAAAGATTATGCGTCAAAAATCAAAGGATCAAGCTAGTGGATAAATAATTTAATATTATTTTAATAAAAACATATAAATATATGATATATATGCTATTTACTAAATACAGCTATTGATTCAACATGCGCTGTATGAGGAAACATATCAATAATTCCCGCACCATCTAACTTATAATTTTCTTGATTAACTAAGAC
>CAXYCT010000008.1:0-81383 GCA_964275745.1 uncultured Woeseiaceae bacterium
CACTAGCAAGAGGATCAGGGTTCCCATCAGGACCTTCAGGATTAACATATATCAAGCCCATCTGAACAGCAGCAAGAGGATTTTCTAGGTCTCGTTCACCTGAATAACGTTTATTATCGAGCCATTCCTGCTCAGCACCCCAATATATGTCCTCTTCAGGAGCCCAGATATCTTCACGTCCACCACCGAAACCAAAAGTTTTTCCACCCATTGATTCTATCGCAACATTTCCAGTTAGGATCAATAAATCAGCCCAGCTAATTTTATTTCCATATTTTTTCTTGATAGGCCAAAGCAAGCGTCGGGCTTTATCTAGATTTCCATTGTCTGGCCAGCTATTTAAAGGCGCAAATCGCTGAGCACCAGTACCACCTCCACCACGTCCATCACCTGTTCGATAAGTCCCAGCTGCATGCCATGTCATTCGAATAAAAAATGGCCCATAATGACCATAGTCAGCTGGCCACCAGGCTTGAGAATTTGTCATAAGATCATGCAAGTCTTTTTTTAACCCTTCATAATCTAATTTTTTAAACTCGTCTGCATAATTAAATCCTTCATCCATGGATTGGATTTTTTGTCATGTTGATGAAGAATGCTTAAATTTAATTGATTAGGCCACCACTCACGATTGGATGTACCAGTGCTATTATTTGTGGCTAGAGCTCCATGCATAACAGGACATTTTCCCTCATTTTTACTACTCATTTATTTCCCTCATTCGTTATCTGAATAAAAATATTATAAATATCTAATAACTAGTTTTTTTTGCATCTTATATTGGTTAGTGGAATTAGTGGATTTCAGTTTTTAATTTATTATTAGACTTAGTCTAATATTCAAAAAATTATGATAGGTATAAGTAAATTTTTTGTCAAGATATTAGCCTCATTTGAACTGTAACACATTGCAACATGGGCAGAATAAGTTAACATATATGAAACCAACTCAACCAATTTTAAATCCTTTAATTTTTTATAAAAAAAGCAAAAATATAATGACTGACAAAAGTATTAATTTAGAAAAATCTCTCTCAGACTTAGAAGTATTAGTTACTGAACTTGAAAAAGGTGACTTGCCCCTTGAGGATGCCATGAAAAAATTTGAGCAAGGCATTAAGTTAACCCGAGCATGTCAGCTGGCATTAAAAGAAGCTGAGCAAAAAGTAGAAATCTTACTCCAAAATCATGATGATGACATTCTAAAAACCTTTGATAACGAAGCTGATAATGATTAGAAATACAAACGCCACAGGATACATGTAAATATAGTAGCTAAGCCTGCTGCGACATCATCCAACATGATACCCAAGCCCCCTGTTAGCTTTTGTCAATAAAACTGATTGGCCATGGCTTCCAGATATCGAATATTCGAAATAGGATAAAAGCCAATAGCCAATCTTTGATATTGATAGGTTGAAATATCAATATGGCATACATGGTAGACATTTCATCCCAGACAATACCAGGATGATCATGAGATTTCAGAGCTTTTGAGCTCATACCACAAAGCCAAACACCTACTATAAAAAAACCAATGGCTATCAAAAAATGTACTGAGCTAGCAACGGCTAAAGTCAAGTAAAATACCACTACGCCAACTAAAGATCCCCATGTTCCTGGTGCGAACGGAATTAATCCAACGCCTCCACAAAATGCCAAAAAATGAATTGGGTTTGTCATTTTTGGTTTAATATTAGTCATTCTTCTCATCCATTAAAAATGAAGATATCCAGTATCATCATAATTAAATAATTGATCATTTAAAGAACAACTTAAATGAGGTTGTTTACGTACTTCACCAATTTCAGTGATTGGAATACTATACCTATTAACAAGGTCAATTATCTCATTTTGCTTTTCAGTTGGAGCAGTAAATAGTAATTCATAATCATCGCCACCGCCTAATGAGAAATTAAGACTCTTCTTTTGATTAAAGGTCTCACTTAATTCTTTTGATATTGGAAGGCGCTCTATATAGAGATGCCCACCAAGCTGACTAGCCATTAATAATTTTTTCGTATCCGCATACAATCCATCAGAAATGTCAATTGCAGCTGAAGCGATACTTGATAATGCTTGCCCTAAATCATGCCTAGGAGTCGGCCTAGAAAAACGCTGCTTAAGAAACTTTCCCGATTTGTTCATATCAGAAGAATTAACAATCAAATCCAAACCAGCAGCAGCATCACCGATACTTCCAGTGACAAATATCAAATCATCACATTTGGCATTACTCCTAGTAATGGCTTTCTGAGGCATTACTTCTCCAGTTATATTGATAGTTAGAGATATTTGTTGTCCTTTTGTCGTATCTCCACCAATCAATGAAACACCATATTTTTGAGCCGCAAAACGCAATCCATTAGAAAATTTCTTGAGCCATTCTTGATCTATATGAGGCAGAGTTAATGCAAGTGTCATCCAGCGAGCGCGAGCGCCCATAGCGGCAATATCTGATACGTTAACGGCCACACAACGATAGCCAATATCTTCTGCAGATAGGCAATTGGGGAAATGAATACCTTCTATTAAGGTATCCGAAGACATTACTAAATCATAACCTGGTGATGGTTTAATTACTGCACCATCATCGCCAATGCCAATGAGCACGGATTCATCATTATCATCTCTTAGGAAAAATCGACGAATCAGTTCAAATTCATCCATTAATAAACTCCAATGCTAAATGAAAATATACTTAAGCAGCCCTAACTGTTTTAGCTGCTCGATCCAAAACTGCATTTATATATTTATGACCATCAATAGAACCAAAGCGCTTAGTCAGATTAACCGCTTCATTGATGATCACGGCAATATCAATTTCTCGTTTCGCTTCTAGCTCATAATAACCCAATAATAATATCCCCATTTCTATAGGATCAATTTGCGAAATAGGTCGATCTAAGTTTGCTTCAATAGCAACTGAGTATTCATTTTGGTTTTTATATATTGCGCGGACGGCTTGTGTGAAATAAGTTTTATCAATCTTTTTATAATCATCTCGCTCGCGACACTGTAATAACAATTCTTTAATATCATGGTCAGCCAACTGCATCTGATAAAGTGCCTGAACTATCATCAACCTTGCTTGAGTTCGACTTTTTCTGGTGTTTGATTTAGCTTTTTTTTTGCCCGTCACAACTAATCTATTTTTCTTAATAAATTTATCATTTCGATTACTGCAAGAGTTGCCTCTTCACCTTTATTGCCAGCTTTTGCTCCTGCACGCTCTATGGCTTGCTCGAGTGTATCAACCATCAACACACCAAAACCTATTGGAACAGAGTGGTCATGTTGAGCTGCAGCAATACCATGCATACATTCACTAGAAACAAATTCGAAATGAGGGGTAGCTCCTCTGATGACAGCTCCCAGTGCAATTATACCATCGGCTCTTCTGGATGCAGCAACCTTACTTAAAGCTAATGGTAATTCAAAAGCACCAGGTACACGAATAATCTCAATGGCATTTTCATCAACTCCATGACGATCAAGGCACGACAATGCTCCCTTAATAAGAGCATTAACCACGAAATCATTGAATCGAGAAGCAACGATAGTAAAACGAGCTTCTCTTGGATGCAGATCACCCTCAATAGTCTTTATATTTTCCATTTTATTACCCACTAACTATTTTACTGTTCAACATATTCAGTAATTTTCAAATCAAATCCTGATATAGCATACATCTGCTTGGGTGCAGATAATACCCGCATTTGACTAACCCCAAGATCCCGTAATATTTGTGCACCTACACCATAAGTTCTGAGGCCATCATCATTAATTTTCTTTTCATTTAATTGATTGGGTTGTAACGATAAATCCTCAACAGCGTCCATCAAGTCTCTTGAGGACTCTTGTTCTCTTAAAATAATTACTATACCTGTTTCCTCTTCTGAGATTCGACGAATAGCGTCTGTAACAGGCCACCCAAGAGCTGCAGCTTGAACACCTAAAACATCTCCAAGCGTATCTTGTATATGAACTCGCACCAATGGAGATTCAACCTTACTGAGATCACCTTTTACCATCGCCACATGAACCGATTGACTCACCTGATCATCATAGCAATATAGAGTAAAGTCTCCATAATCCGTGCTAACTGACTTTTTTGCAATTCTTTCAACAAAACGTTCTTTTTCCAATCGATAGCGAATTAAATCCGCAATTGTGCCAATTCTAATGTCATGTCGCCTAGAAAATTCTTCAAGATCTGGACGGCGTGCCATACTTCCATCATCATTTAGGATCTCAACAATGGTTGCTGCTGGCTCAAAGCCAGCAAGACGGGCTAAATCACAACCAGCTTCGGTATGTCCTGCTCTAGTTAAAACGCCACCTGGTTGTGCCATAATTGGAAAAATATGACCTGGTTGACTAACATAATCTGGAGTCGCATTTTTGGCTACTGCAGCTTGCACAGTTTTTGCTCGATCATGCGCTGAAATACCAGTTGTTATCCCCTTGGTCGCCTCAATAGAGACAGTAAAGTTTGTTGCATGATGTTGATCAGTTTCTTCAACCATCAAAGGCAATCGAAGCTGCGCACATCTCTCACGAGTCAGTGTTAAGCAAATTAAGCCTCGTCCATATCGGGCCATATAATTGATATCTTCAGGGCGGACTTTTTCAGCAGCCATTATGAGATCACCCTCATTTTCCCTATTCTCATCATCCACCATAATGACCATCTTACCTTTTTTGAGATCTGCGATAATATCTTCAATATCCGCAAAGGTATTTTTTAAATTTTGTACAATTTCACTCATAGCCATTTACCTTAAGAAGTTCCTTTGTAATTACGCCATTATTTGGTGGATCAATCAAACGCTCCAAATAACGTGCTATTAAATCCACTTCAATATTTACTTTATCACCTAACGCATAATTTCCAATGATAGTCGTATCCGCGGTATGCGGTATTACATTCACCGTAAAAACTGTTTTATGAATGCCATTAACAGTTAGGCTAACACCATCTATACAGACTGATCCTTTTGCAGCAATATAACGCGCATATTTTTTTGGTAAATCAACCTCGAATGCAATGGAGCGGGCATCCTTTTGACGAGAAACAATCTGACCAATGCAATCTATATGACCACTTACGAAGTGTCCTCCTATTCTCTCGCCTATAGCCAAAGATGGCTCGAGATTAACTGACATATTCTCTGCTAAACCCATGAATGCGCTTACTCTCATGGTTTCTCCAGACACATCTGCATCAAATCCATCCTCATGCAACCTGATGGCTGTCAAACAAACCCCATTTACTGAAATACTCTCCCCAACCTCAAAATCCTGCCAAGCAATATTATCTGCCCTAAAAGTGATTCTAAAATCTCCACCTTGAGGCAAGATTTTCTTAACAGAGCCCATTGTTTTTATTATCCCTGTAAACATTTTGATACCTTATTTATAGACTGGCTTAGCTGTAATTTTGAAATCTTGACCAATTTTTCTAATATCTTCAATCACTAATTGTTGTTTATTAGCTAATCCTGTCCATGCTGGAGTCTGGAACATAGGTTTCACTTCACTGCCCATAATATGCGGTGCCTGATATATAATAAGCTCATCAATCATACCCAATGAAAGCAGATTTCCAGATAATATCGGGCCAGCCTCAACCAATAAATCATTAATACCTTCTTGGGCTAAATTATATAACACCTCGGGAAGGGCCACATGGTTATCTTTATTTTTAGTCTTAACAATACTGACGAATGGAGACTCTAATTCAGCTCGATTTTCCATATTAATACAGAAAACTCTGGTATGACCTTTTTCATGAAAAATTTTAGCCTTAGGTGAAACTTGTAATTGACTATCTAATAAAACGCGTAATGGTTGCTCTAAAACTAAATTTTTCTCTCGAACTGTCAAAGCTGGATCATCATTATTTATCGTGCCAATTCCTGTCATAATAGCGCCTGAAGAAGCTCTTAATTTTTGTACATCAGCACGTGCAGCAGGACCTGTGATCCATTGACTTTCTCCATCACTCATGGCGGTAGCACCGTCTATACTCGCAGCTACTTTTAAACGCACAAAAGGTCTTTGATGCTCTATCCTAGAAAAAAAACCTCGATTTAATTTGCGTGCCTCAGATTCAAATAAACCGACCAATACTTTAATTCCAGCATCATTTAATGCTGCTATTCCATTTCCAGAAACTTCCTTATAAGGGTCCTTAGTAGCTACCACAACCTTCGCTACCTTCGCTTTTATTAGTGCTTTACAGCAAGGGCCAGTTTTACCCTGATGCGAACAAGGCTCTAGATTTACGTAAACAGTTGCTCCAGCTACTGATTGTGTTGCTGAAGATAGCGCATTAATTTCAGCGTGAGGCTCACCAAAACTTTGATGCCAGCCCTCCCCTATAATCTTATCTTCATTAACGATAACGCATCCAACTCGAGGATTAGGGTGCGATGAAAATTGTCCTTTCTTTGCTAATTTTAGAGCACGTGCCATATATTTGTGATCTGCTATGGTAAAATTACTCATAATTTGTAGCCACCAATCTTTATTCTGTTTTGTCCAAGCTATCAGGTAAAAGTGACAATTGAGTCCGTTTAGATTTCTTTTTTGGTTTACTCTGCAAGCGCTTTACTTCTTCTTGAAACTCAGTCACATCTTGAAAGCTGCGATAAACAGATGCAAAACGCACATAAGCAACTTCATCTAATCCATGCAATTCACCCATTACTAATTCACCAATTAATCGGGACGGAACTTCACGCTCACCCATAGTTCTGAGTTGATGAATCATTCGACCAATTGATTGCTCAAATAAATCGGAAGATACTGGTCTTTTTTCTAAAGCGCGATGCATGCTTGCACGCATCTTATCCTCATCAAATGGCTCTCGACGATCGTCACTTTTTACTAATCTGGGCATGACCAATTCAGCCCCTTCAAATGTTGTAAAACGTTCACTGCAATCGAGACATTCTCTGCGTCTTCGAATCTGACGCCCTTCACCAGCCAAACGGGAATCGATAACCTTTGTTTCTTCATGATTGCAAAATGGACAGTTCATTTTCTCTGATGTGTGTTTTGTTAACTATTATTCTGTATATACCGGAAAACCTTTACATAAGGTTTTCACCTTCTCTTTTACACCATCGATCATTGCCTCATCTTCAAGATCTTCTAATATATCAGCTATCCAATGAGAAATTTTTACAGTCTCATCAATACCAAAACCACGAGTAGTAATCGCAGGTGTTCCAAGTCGAAGGCCACTGGTAACAAAAGGTGAGCATGGATCATTTGGCACTGTATTTTTATTCACTGTAATATTTGCACGACTTAGTGCAGCATCAGCAGCTTTGCCAGTAAGTCCTTTGTCGACAAGACTAACTAAAATAAGGTGATTATCAGTACCACCAGAAATTATGGAATAACCACGTTCAATTAAAGTCGCTGCCATAACCCTAGCATTTGCTATAACTTGTTCCTGATAATTTTTAAATTCAGGATCTAATGCTTCTAAGAATGCTACCGCCTTGGCTGCGATGACGTGCATCAAAGGCCCACCCTGAGTACCCGGAAAAACAAGAGAATTGAATTTCTTGGTTAATTCATCATTTTCTCTAGCTAAAATAATTCCACCTCTTGGACCTCGTAAGGTTTTGTGTGTGGTAGAAGTAACTACATCAGCAATATTTATTGGATTAGGATAGTGGCCACTGGCCACTAAGCCAGCAATGTGGGCCATATCAACCAAGAAATATGCACCGACTGTATCAGCAATATCACGAAAACGCTGCCAATCAACGACCCTAGAATGTGCTGAAAATCCAGCAATTATTAAACGAGGTTGATGTTTTTTTGCGAGCATCTCTACCTGATCGTAATCAATCAAACCCGTCTCTGGATCGACACCATATTGAACCGCATTAAATATTTTTCCAGAAAAGTTGACCGATGCACCATGACTTAAGTGACCACCCTCAGAAAGACTCATTCCAAGAATTGTATCGCCAGCCTCAAGAAGCGCAAAAAAAACAGCAGCATTTGCCTGTGAGCCAGAATGTGGCTGAACATTGGCAAAAGCAGCACCAAATAATTGCTTAGCACGCTGAATTGCTAATTCTTCAGCTATATCCACAAACTCACAACCACCATAATAACGCTTACCTGGATAACCCTCAGCGTATTTGTTAGTAAGCACAGATCCTTGAGCCTCCATTACTCTTGGGCTAGCATAATTTTCTGATGCAATTAACTCAATATGCTCCTCTTGACGCTGTGATTCAGATTTAATCGCAACAGATAATTCAGTATCAAATATCTCAATTGATGAAGTTTTGGCAAACATTATTGATAAATCTCCTTAATAAAATTCTTTTTTGCGCTATTAATATATTGTATCTCATTATTTAAAACACTTGGCTTAAGACTTCTTTTAAGCTAAAAATGCTGTAACTACTTGAGTCCAAGCTTTGGCAATATTATTCAAATTATAACCGCCACCACCCAGACCTATTATTCTTCCGTCACAATGACGATCAGCAACTTGACATAATGATAAGGCCGCCAGTCTATGTGACGCCTCAGTCAGATTAAGCTGTGTTATTGGGTCTCCAGCTAAACTATCAGCACCGCACTGCAGTATAATAAACTCCGGTGGGTTGTCCATAAGATAATTCTCAACTTGTACCCAAGCTTTATTGAACTCTTTGTCTGTCGCCCCAGGTTGTAGAGATAAATTGATTTTAGTATTAACAGCGCTACCTAAACCAGTTTCATCAGCAGCTCCTGTTCCGGGGTATAAAGTGCCACCATCTTGGTGAATATCAGCAAACAATAACTCCGCATCATCCTCAAAATCATAAAAAACTCCATCGCCATGATGTGCGTCAATATCTACATAGAGAATGCGATTAATATTATAATTTTTTCTTAAGTGATGAATAGCCACTCCACAATCATTAAATACACAAAAACCACCTGCTTTGTTGCGTCTAGCATGATGTAATCCACCAATTGGTGAAAATGCTCGTCGTGCACGGCCATGCATAATGGCATCAACTGCCGCAAGTGTTGTACCCACCACATCAGAAGCAGCCTCAAAAACACCTAAGAAAGCTGGCGTATCACCATCGTCAAGAAACCCCTTTCCATCTTCAGAGGCGCGTGAAACTTGATCTATATATGATGAAGTATGAAACAAAGCTAATTGATCAACAGTAGCTCTTGATGGTGGATTTATTTGTATTAAATTGCCCAGAGATAGACGTTCAAGCTCATCATGAAAAACTTTATGTCTTTTTGGACCAAATGGATGATTCTCACCAAAGTTATATTTTGCTAGAGCATCTCCTTTGTAGACAAATACCGGTTTAGTCTTCACAATTCCCTCATTAGTTTTTTTCTCTGCTAATAATAACGAATTTTTGCATTAATAACGGTGTTAATTTATGGCTCAATATATCTATACCATGAATCGGGTGGCAAAAATGGTGCCGCCAAAACAATTTATCATTCGTGATATATCTTTATCTTTTTTTCCAGGTGCAAAAATTGGTGTTCTAGGTCTCAATGGCTCGGGTAAATCTACATTATTAAAAATAATGGCTGGACTTGATAAAGATTTTGATGGTGAAGCTAGACCCCAGCCTGGAATTAATATTGGTTACTTACCTCAAGAGCCAGAATTAGATGATGCTATGGATGTCCGAGGTAATGTTGAGGCTGGTGTTCATGAAATTAAATCATTATTAACTCGATTTGATGAAATTAGTATGCGTTTTGGTGAAACTATAACTGATGATGAGATGAATGCGTTACTTGAGGAGCAAGGTCAACTTCAAGATGCTATCGATGCCTGTGGTGGATGGGAACTTGACCGAAAACTAGATATTGCAGCTGACGCTCTTCGCTTACCGCCATGGGATGCCGATGTCAATAAACTTTCTGGTGGTGAAAAACGTCGCGTGGCCTTGTGTCGTTTACTTTTATCAGAGCCTGATATGTTGCTTTTAGATGAGCCTACCAATCACCTAGATGCTGAATCAGTGGCTTGGTTAGAACGATTTCTAGAGGAATATCGTGGAACAGTTATTGCAGTTACGCATGATCGTTACTTTTTGGATAATGTGGCAGGCTGGATCTTAGAGCTAGATCGTGGACATGGGATTCCATGGGAGGGAAATTATTCTTCTTGGTTAGAACAAAAAGAAGCTCGTCTTTCTCAAGAAGATGCATCCGAAAAAGCAAAACAAAAAGCCATGCGTGTTGAGCTTGAATGGGTTCGTCAAAATCCAAAAGGACGTCAAGCAAAATCAAAAGCTCGTCTTAAGCAATTTGCAGAATTAAGCTCTGACAAATATCAAGCACGTAATGAAACTAATGAGATTTTTATCCCACCAGGTCCAAGATTAGGTGACTTGGTAATAGAAATGACAAATCTAAAAAAAGCATTTGGTGAGAAATTACTAATTAATTCACTCGACTTACAGCTTCCACCGGGTGGAATTGTTGGGATTATTGGGCCCAATGGAGCTGGTAAGACTACACTATTTCGCATGATTAATGGTACAGAAGCAGCTGATGCGGGAAATATCCGCCTTGGTGAGAGCGTTAAAATCGCAAGTGTTGATCAATCTAGAGATAGTTTGGATGATCAAAAAACTATCTGGGAAGAAATATCTGATGGTCAAGATATCATTACCGTAGGCAAATACGAAACCTCATCACGCGCCTATGTTGGACGGTTTAACTTTCGTGGTGGCGATCAACAAAAGAAAATTGGATTGCTCTCAGGAGGAGAGAGAAATCGTGTACATCTAGCAAAAATGCTTAAATCCGGTGGTAATCTTTTGCTCCTTGATGAGCCGACCAATGATTTAGATATTGAAACGTTAAGAGCACTCGAAACCGCTTTACTGGAGTTTCCTGGCTCAGCAATCGTTATCTCTCATGATCGATGGTTTTTAGACCGCATTGCAACCCATATCTTAGCTTTCGAAGGTGAAAGTGAGGTCACTTGGTTTAATGGAAACTATACTGAGTATGAAGAAGATCGAAAAAAACGTCTCGGTAATGACGCTAATCAACCACAACGGATTAGGTACAAACGACTTTAGATTAATATGATTATGCTATTATTAAATTACAAAACAACAACACTTAAAGGATAATTTTATGTTTCATCCATTCAAAATAGAGAGCTATCTCACTGAACATGAGAAGAATGTTTCATATAATTACTCCGAGAGCGGTGTTCACCCACTTAAACTGGGCGATTTTTTAGAGCTTGCTGGTAAAGACCTCAATGAATTAGCAAATATTGAAATGGATTATCCAAATGTCCGCGGTAAAATTGAATTAAGGGAAAAAATAGCAGCGCTTTACCCGAATGCAAAAATAGGTAATATTTTAACCACAATTGGGGCATCAGAGGCAAATTACTTAACTGCAGAAACGTTATTAAAGCCAGGTGATGAAATGATTGCATTACAACCGGCTTATCTCCAATTACCAGGAAATGCTCTGAATAATGGTATCAAGCTTAGGACGGTAGAATTAATAGAAGATCAAAACTGGGCCCTAAATACTGAACAACTGATGGCAACCGTCAATCCATCAACAAAAATTATTAGTATTATTAACCCTCATAATCCCACAGGTCATATCCTTGAACAAGCCGAAATGGATGCCATTATCAAAGCGGCAGAAAGTGTAGGTGCTTGGATTGTGGCTGATGAAGTCTATGCTGGTACAGAGCGAGGTGATACTAAACCGACACGTTCTTTTTGGGGTCAATATGATCGTGTCATAGCCATAAATAGTATGAGCAAAGCTTACGGTATGCCTGGACTAAGAATAGGATGGATAGTCGCACCTGAGGAACTTATTCCTGAATTTCAACTTCGTCATGAATACACCACGATCAGTTCCACGATGTTAGGTAATGAGCTTGCGAATATTGCATTGGACTCAGAAGTAAGGCCAAAACTTACCCAAAGAGCACGAGAGCTGATTAATTTTGGCTTTGATACGCTCACTGAAATGCTTTCAGAACATGAAGATGTCTATAAAGTAGTTGCTCCCCAGGCTTCAGCGATGTGTATTGTTCGTTATGATCTTCCTATTGACTCACTCGCGTTTGTAGATCGTTTAGTGCATGAAAAAAGTACACTAGTTGTGCCAGGAAGTTGTTTTGGTTTAGATCATCATTTTCGATGTAGCTCTGCTCTTCCCGAAGCTTATCTTAGAGAGGGCCTCAACAATATCAATGAACTGGTAGCTGAAATTAAAAGCTAATCGAGATAACGACGAGCATTCTGGAACATACGAAACCATGGGCCATTATCACCCCAATGATTTGGATGCCAAGAATTTTGTATTGTCCGTGACACTCGTTCTGGGTGAGGCATGATAATAGTCGCTCGACCGTCTGGTGTAGTTAAGCCGCAAATTCCTTCAGTTGAACCATTTGGGTTGTCAGGGTAGCGATAAGCTGTATTCCCATAATTATCAATATACCTTAATGCTACTTCAGGTTGAGCTTGTTGCTTCATTTGATCATTAGTAAATATGGCTCGTCCTTCACCATGAGAGGTCGCAATTGGAAGTTGTGAGCCAGCCATGTCATTTAGAAATATTGAAGCGTTAGGCATAATTTTCACCAAACTAAACCTAGCTTCAAACTGCTCTGATAAGTTGGTTTTAAATTGAGGCCAATATTGTGCACCTGGAATCAAATCCTGAAGATGAGATAACATCTGACAGCCATTACAAACTCCTAATGAGAAACTATCTTGGCGAGCAAAAAATGTTGCGAATTGATCGCGAAGTAATGAGCTGTATAAAATAGATTTAGCCCAACCACCACCTGCACCAAGGACATCTCCATAGGAAAATCCACCACAAGCAACTATACCCTGATAATTCTTAAGGTCATCTTGTTGGTTGATGAGGTCACTCATATGTACATCAATCGCCTCAAAACCAGCACGTATGAATACAGCAGCCATTTCATATTGACTGTTTACTCCCTGTTCCCGAAGTATTGCAACACGGGGTTTTCTTCCTCCAATCTTATAAGGAGTATCCAACTCAGATAATTCAAAAGATAACACAGGATTTATTCCTGGGTCATCAGCATCGAGAATACGATCATATTCTTCTAGAGCGGTATCTGGGTTATCACGTAATGATTGAATTCGATAAGAAGTTTCTGACCACACTCTTTGTAATTGAATGCGTCCAGATCGATAAATTATCTCATCGTCATTAGACAAAGTTAACTGCTCATCAGCAGACACTTCACCAATGTCAACCCAGTGCATTTTTTCTGACTCTAATACGTTTTTAACACTCGATAACTTACTCTCGGCAACTTGGATAACAGCACCGAGCTCCTCATTAAATAAATGACGAATAATTTTCTCTGCCGAACCCGAAAGTTTTAACGATGCTCCTAAGTGACCAGCAAACATCATTTCTGAAACGGTCGTCAATAAACCTCCATCAGATCGGTCATGATAAGCCAATACAAGATTTCTCTCTAATAATGTCTGCACCACATCAAAAAAAGTTTTAAGACTTGCTGGCACATCAATATCAGGAGAAAATCCACCCGGAAGATTATAAGCTTGTGCCAATATAGAGCCACCCAAACGTTCTTTTCCTTGCCCTAAATCGAGTAATAAAAGTCGTGATGGTTCGTCAATTTTTTTCAAGTCAGGAGTAAAGTGATTTCGCACTGAATTTACTGGAGCGAAAGCTGAAATAATTAATGATACTGGAGCAACAACATGAAATTCATCATCGCCCTCTCGCCATCGCGTTTGCATTGAAAGCGAATCCTTACCAACGGGTATTGCAATTCCTAAATCTCGACATAAATCAATACTAATGGCTTTAACGGTATCAAATAAGTTGGCATCTTCCCCAGGATGACCCGCTGCAGCCATCCAGTTAGCAGATAATTTTATATTTCCCAATGAACCGATGGAAGCCGCCGCTATGTTAGTAATTGCCTCACCCACTGCCATTCTTCCTGATGCAGGTGCATTGATAACAGCCAATGGAGAACGTTCACCCATCGCCATTGCCTCACCAGTTGTGTCCTCAAAGCCACTCATCGTTATGGCTACATCACTCACTGGTACTTGCCATGGCCCAATCAATTGGTCACGAACACTGAGTCCACCAACGGTGCGATCACCAATATGAATTAAAAAGGATTTATCTGCTACCGCTGGAAATCTAAGAACTCGCTCAATAGCGTCTTCGAGTTGCAATCCACTCAAGTCCAGTGATTGTGTCCTGGGATAAATACGCTTTACCTCGCGAATCATTTTTGGTGGCTTACCGAGTAACACCTCCATTGGTATATCTACAGGTTTATTATCAAAATGACGATCGTTCACAGTTAAATTTTTACTGTTATCAAGATTCCCCACAAGTGAATAAGGGCATCGTTCACGCTCACATATTGTAATAAATTCAGAGCGACGTTTTTTATCAATAACTAATACATATCGTTCTTGTGCTTCATTGCACCAAATCGCCATCGGCGACATACCTGGTTCTGCATTATTTACTTCTCTGAGCTCTAACAAAGCTCCATGTTTACTATGGTCAACAGCCTCAGGGATGGCATTTGATAGGCCGCCCGCACCAACATCATGGATTAATAATATTGGGTTTTCATGTCCCATCGAGGTGCAGCGATCAATCACTTCTTGAGCTCTTCTCTCGATTTCTGGATTACCCCGTTGTACAGAAGCAAAATCTAAATCCTCACTACTGGTTCCACTAGCCAAACTTGAAGCAGCTCCTCCCCCTAAACCAATTAACATTGCTGGTCCGCCAATTACGATGATCTCGGCATTGCTGGGTATATCAATTTTACAAGCGTGCTCTTCACGAACATTCCCAACACCACCAGCAATCATGATAGGTTTATGATATCCACGAATCTCGTTGTCTGGTAATTCGGCTAAGCTACTCTCGTAAGTTCGAAAATATCCCAATAAATTTGGCCGACCAAACTCATTATTGAAAGCTGCTCCACCTAATGGACCATCTAACATAATCTCTAATGGGGAAGCCATCCTCTCTGATTGACTGAAATCTTGTTCCCAAGGTTGAGTAAAATTGGGTATTCTTAAATGTGATACGGTAAAACCTGTCAATCCAGCTTTAGGTTTTGCTCCTAACCCTGTCGCCCCTTCATCACGTATTTCTCCTCCTGAGCCAGTAGCCGCCCCCGCAAAAGGTGAAATAGCAGTAGGATGGTTATGTGTCTCCACTTTCATCACAATATGAATTGGCTCCGAGGATAAAATATATTCACGATTAGATAATGTAGTTAATAATCTCTTAGCACTATATCCCTCGATAACAGCAGCATTATCTGAATAAGCAGAAATAACACCACATGGATTAGCCTCAGTGGTACTTTTAATCATTCCAAATAACTTTTCTGGACGAACTTCGCCATCAATGATCCAATCTGCATTAAAGATCTTATGACGACAATGCTCTGAATTCGCTTGTGCAAACATCATCAATTCAGCATCGGTAGGATTCCTTGACATCACTCGATAATGATCACAAAGGTAATCAATTTCATCACCCGAAAGTGCTAGACCAAGTTGCTGATTGGCTCTCTCTATGGCTGATTTACCCTCTGTCAGTAAATCAATATTTATTAATGGTTGCGGAGCATGCGTTGTGAATAATTCCTTTAGCTTTATATCTTTATGAAGAATACTTTCCGTCATGCGATCATGCAAAACCCGCTCAACTTCTTTTACTTGATCAATAGATAATACTTCTTTTGTCTCATAGGTAAAGCAGATGCCTCGCTCCAAACGAGTCACCCTACTTATTCCACAAGCACGAGTGATATCAGTAGCTTTACTTGACCAAGAAGAAATAGTACCAATCCTTGGAACTACATTAACTTGAGAGGATTGATTATTTCGTTTAATCGTTGGTTCGCCAGAAAGGAGTAATGCTGACAAGCGAGTCATATTTTCTTGATCTAGGGAACCACTAAGCTGAATATAGTATCGGAAAGCAGCATCATTAATCTTAATACTAGAATCGATAATGCTTAGGATTTCATTGAGTTTTCTGATTCGAAAATCAGATAAAGCCTGTTGGCCATCAATACATATAACTTCACTCGATATCTCATTGAGTTGTGTTTCTGTTATTGACAATTTATTAGTGTCCTATTATGCAAAATATATCTCACTAGTTTATTAAGCACATAATATAGAATTTAAGTTTATTAGGGATTTCCACCTGGTGTATAGACTGGTATTGGAAATTGAGCCACATTACCACCTTCAAGTTTAGATATTTTACTGGTGCCTTCTTTGTCAACCTCATCTATTCGAATGATTGAATGCATGGGTAAGTGAGTGCGTTTAACGCCCTCAAATTCTGTTTTAATTTTTTCTTCTGAAGGATCAACAACGACAGAACTTCGCTTACCAAAAACCAACTCTTCTATTTCAATAAATCCAAACAACATGCCTTGCTCAACACTGTTAGCATAAATCTCATATACCTGGCCTTGGCTCATAAATGAAACTCTATATAATATTTTTTTTGCCATAATTACTCAAACTACCTGTTTTATAACTAGAAACTTACTCATCAATTGCTAATCTTAACCAAAATTTAAAGTAGATACTCAACTTATAAATATATTTTATAAAAAATATTTAACAGACATTACCAATGAATCATCAATAGAATATAAATCTCTAGCATCACTCACGATTCATACGATTAATAATCAGGCTCTCTATTACATTAGGTTCAGCTAATGTCGATACATCTCCCAAATCATCATAATCATCTGCCGCTATTTTGCGCAAAATCCGTCGCATTATTTTACCAGAACGAGTTTTTGGAAGTTCTGGGGCCCATTGCAAAAGATCTGGACTTGCTATTGGGCCAATTTCTTTTCTTACCCATTGGCGAAGCTCTTTTTGAAGTGACTCAGAAGGTTTAATATCTTGCATTAAAGTTACATAAGCATAGATACCTTGGCCTTTGATTGAGTGCGGGTAACCAACAACAGCCGCTTCTGCAACTTGAGGGTGAGACACTAACGCACTCTCCACTTCGGCAGTACCCATTCGATGACCTGAAACATTTAACACATCGTCAACACGACCAGTAATCCAATAATCTCCATCTGCATCACGACGAGCTCCATCGCCTGTCATATAGCAATTCTCATAAGTAGAAAAATATGTTTCAACAAAACGATCATGATCACCATAAACAGTTCTCATCTGTCCTGGCCAGCTATCCAATATTACCAAATTACCCTCTGCAGCACCCTCAATGATCTCTCCATTGGTATCTAAAAGAGCGGGCTGAATACCAAATAAAGGTTTCGTAGCGGAGCCTGGCTTAAGTTCAGTGACACCTGGTAATGGGCTTATCAAAATACCACCAGTCTCGGTTTGCCACCAAGTATCTACTATGGGGCATCGGCCCCCACCAACCACATGATAATACCATTCCCATGCCTCAGGATTAATCGGCTCACCAACACTACCAAGTATCCTTAGTGACTTTCTTGATGTCTGTTTTACTGGAGCATCACCTTCCCGCATAAGGGCTCGAATTGCAGTCGGTGCGGTATAACAAATATTTACTTTATGCTTATCACAAATCTCCCAAAACCTAGCAGCACTGGGATAGTTAGGCACACCCTCAAACATCAAGGTAATTGCTCCATTCGCCAGTGGCCCATACACAATATAAGTATGGCCAGTGACCCATCCCACATCCGCAGTGCACCAAAAGACATCACCTGAGTGATAATCAAATACATACTCATGAGTAAGCGAGGCATAAACCATGTAACCGCCTGTGGTATGTAAGACACCTTTAGGCTTGCCGGTAGAGCCTGAAGTGTACAGAATGAACAATGGATCTTCTGCTGACATTTCTTCGCATGGACAAATCGCATCAACCTCTATAGCTGCTTCATGGAGCCACACATCATGGTCCTTATCCCAAGGTATTTCTGCATCGGTATTTTTAATCACTAAAACTTTTTTTAAAGTTGACACTAATGGATTCGCTCGTGCCGCATCAACATTTTCTTTTAAGGGAATTGCTTTTCCGCCACGCAATCCCTCATCGGCCGTAATCACAATATTCGACTCGCAATCACTGATTCTTCCCGCTAATGCTTCAGGAGAAAAACCCCCAAAGACCACACTATGAACTGCCCCAATTCTTGCACAAGCAAGCATCGCTATGGCAGCTTCTACTATCATAGGCATATATAAAGTAATTCGATCTCCACGTTTTGCACCTAAAGACTTAAGTACATTGGCAAATACAGACACTCTTTGATGCAATTCACCATAGGTGATACTAGCTTGACGATTTGGGTCATCGCCTTCCCAAAGAATGGCTATAGCGTCTTTTTTTTCTGGCAAATGACGATCAATGCAGTTGTAGCATGCGTTCAGAGTACCATCAGCAAACCAACGTATATGAACATCATCACTGGCAAAGGAAACATCTTTAATTTCAGTAAACGATTTTATCCAGTCAATACGCTTAGCCTGATCCGCCCAAAAACTCTCATTGTTTTCAATGGAATCTCGATACATTGCCTCGTAGGTAGTTTGATTGAGGTGTGTTTTATGTTGAACGTTTGTCTTTACAGCATATTTTTTTGTCATTACTGATCCCGATCCAAGAAATAATATTTACTTTATTGAACTGGTATTCTGCAATTAAATTTATTGCTAAGCTAGGGCTATGTAGTTAAAAATTAAAATCAGGACAAGGAAATTCAAAATATGGCCATCTCAAGAA
The DNA here is from genome assembly GCA_964275745.1 of uncultured Woeseiaceae bacterium. GTDB lineage: Bacteria > Pseudomonadota > Gammaproteobacteria > Steroidobacterales > Woeseiaceae > SP4260. The sequence goes on from CAXYCT010000008.1 coordinate 18,837, forward strand.
GAGTCTTTACTCAAGCAAGTCTCAGTTTAAGTTCCCTAATGGCAATTAATCCATCCTATAGTGCATTAGAAAATCAACTAATCCGACGACAAATTCCCTCAACGGAAGAATCGATACCGGTAATCGGTATAGGGACTAATCGTTATGGTGTTGGAGATGATCAAAATGCTCGAAACACACTCAAAGAGGCCTTGAAAAAATTCCATGAATTAGGGGGAACTCTTATTGATACCGCACCAACTTATGGCAGCTCAGAATTAGTCTTGGGTGACTTGATCAAGGATCTTGATATTCAAAAAGATCTGTTTTTAGCTAGCAAAGTGGACAGTAAAAATCTAGCGGCAAATACCGCCGGTTACCACGAATCTCTAACTCGTTTTAATACTCAGCAATTTGACCTCATGCAAGTGCATAACTTTAAAGATTGGCGAAATTCATTGGCACTTCTCAAAGACAAAAAAGCCGCGGGGGAAATTCGTTACATAGGAATGACCACTCATATGCCAAGCCAATACGAATTAATGGAGCAAGCCATAAAACAACAAGAGCTTGATTTTATTCAAGTTAATCTCTCTCTTGCTAACCAAAGAAGCTCTAGTGAACGACTTATTCCAATGGCTGCTGATCAAGGAGTAGCGGTTTTGATAAATCGACCTTTTGGTGGTGGTGGCGTTTTTTCCAAACTTGGAAATACATCATTGCCCAGTTGGTCTGTCGAATTTGATTGCGAGAGTTGGGGTCAATTTCTCTTGAAATATGTTCTTTCACAACCCGGGGTTACAGCCACTATTCCTGGTATGACCAAGATCAAACATGTAGTGGACAACATTAAAGGCGGGACCGGAATGATGCCAAGTGCTGCGATGCGTAAACGCCAAGAAAGATTCTTTGACGATTTATAAATAGGTTAGAGGTAATTATTGATCTTTAAGAAGGCGCTTAAGTCCCCACCCTCAAAGAGCAAGCCTCTTATGCCAAGTTCTTTAGCGGCTTCCAGATCAGTTGACTTATCTCCCACTAATACACTTTTACTGATTTCAACCGGCCAACTCGTTAGTATATCTTTTATCATTCCTGGTTTCGGTTTACGGCATTCACAGTCAATTTGATACTCGATAAGCGTTGCATCTCGATGATGCGGACAATAATGAATAGCATCAATATGAGCGCCATGAAATTTTAACTCATCCTGCATATGTGTATGAATGACATGGATATCTTGCTCGGTATAATACCCGCGACCTACTCCAGATTGATTGGTCACAACAAAGACAAAATAATCCAACTCATTGCATCGTCGAACAGCATCAATCGCACCCTCAATCCATTGCCAATCAGCAATTTTACAAACGTAACCATGATCTTTGTTTAATACGCCATCGCGATCAAAAAAAATAGCTGGACGAGCAGTTTGATTGATTTTTTTTGTTAGCGTCATACCTAGGTCAAATGATTTTCTGCTATCTCACACAGGGTGTGCCCAACAGCAATATGCATCTCCTGTATCCTTGGTGTATGTGTTGAAGGAACACGAATTGCAAGATCTGCAAGAGCACTGGCATCACTAATATTTTGACCCGTCAATGCAATGGTCTTGACCTGATGCTCTTTTGCGGTATGGAATGCTTTGATCACATTTGGGCTGTTGCCACTGGTGGAAATTCCAACCAGTACATCGCCGGCTTTTGCCAAACCAGACAATTGTCGTGAAAAAACTTCTTCGTACCCATAATCATTTGCGATGGCTGTCACAGCCGAAGCATTGGTCGTTAAAGCGATAGCGGGTAATGCATCGCGCTCTTTTAAGAAACGGCCCAAAAACTCAGCTTCAAGGTGCTGAGCATCGCCAGCTGAGCCACCATTCCCACAAAAAAATATCTTGCCACCGTGCTTCAAACAATCGGTAATGATATCTGCGGCAGCATTGACTTCATCGGCAACGGCAACGATGCCCTTAAAACTGTCAGCCGCATCCTGTAATAATTGTTGTGCTGAACTCATGTCCTATCCTTCACAGATCTTACTTAAAGTTAACTGCCTTGAGCTTGGCAAGCTTTGGCCTGTCCCCGCTTTGCAAATACCAGATCATCAATCTTAACATAACAAATGGCATTTAATTGCTTGTCCTTAAGAATCGGCTGGCGAGATGTCTCGTTCGTTTTTGCCTTCGACTTTCTAAATAATTTGGTGACATTGAGTGCTTTATAATTCACTTTCTTACCTTTGTATTGGGCTGCTGTCTCTTCACGATAGAGCTCACAATCGAGGTGTCGCACTCGGCGAATATTCTCATGGCCATACCATTCATCCATAGCCTTAACGGTAAAAAAGGCATAGCACAGATCAGCGTCGCTCATGTAATGAATTTCGCTTGTATTGCTTTGCATGTTCATGGTGTTATTCGAGGCAGTGGCAGCACAGCCGCTCATTCCTATATACAGTAACCCCCATCCAATTCGTTTCATCATATTATTGCTTCCTAAAACATCAATTCTCTTTATTCGTTCATTGTAGCTTTTTATACGCAATTTTTTCAGTAAAACAGTCTTTTAAAGAAAATAATGTATTTATTTAAAGTTTCGCTAATTATCTGAAATATATAATAATTACAAAAGAAACTAAACAACAATATGAGGATAAAAACTGCATTTTTGCTCATTCTGGGTTAATGTTGTCCCGTTTTTAGAGTGTTTTGCAAATTGGGTCTCTTTACAATGGCGCGAAAAACGATAAAAAAAGAACGCGATTATCTCGCGATTTGGTCTGACTGGTTAAACGGTAGAGACCGACCTCTCCGACTTTTAAGCTACCCGATTATATTGGGTTTTATTGCTACCTGCTCATCGCCACCAAATCTCCTAGATCAGGTTATAGAGCGTGGTGAATTGCATGTGGTTACACTCGATAGTGCGACTACGTTTTACCAAGATGGTGATGACATGGTTGGACCTGAATACGATTTAGTCGCGGGTCTGGCTGAAAGCTTAGATGTGAAACTGGTCATTAAAACCGTCAATAAATTTGCTGATATACAACCAGCTCTTGAATCTGGACAAGTTCATTTAGCTGCGGCTGGATTAACTCCTTCGGTGAGCTCGCAAGAAAAAATGAATTTTGGCTACCCCTATGCAAATGTAGATACTCATCTGATCTATAAACGCGGCACTGTTAAACCACAATCCATGGAAGACCTCATCGGTAGAGTCATTGAAGTGACCACCGAGAGCGATCACCAAGAAACTCTCAGTATATTAAAACAAGATCATCCAAACTTAATATGGTCTATAAATACCCAAGTCGATGTGCATGAGTTATTAAATAAAGTGAATCGTGAAGAAGTTGATTTCACCATCGCTGACAGTAATGAGTTTGCGTTGCAACGCCATACTCAACCAGAATTAAGAATCGCCATGAATTTAAAAATGAATAATCCGTTGGCATGGGCTTATCGACAAGATAACTCCCGAAGACTCATGGAACATGCCGATAACTATCTCATTGAAGCTGAACGTGAGGGTCTTATCGCTCAAATCAATGAACGTTATTATGGGCATGCCGAATCACTTGATTATGTTGATACTCGAACTTTTATAGAGCATATAACGTCACGTCTCCCGGATTTTCGTGAGATGTTTGAAGAGGCAGGTATTCAACAAGACGTCGATTGGCGTTTACTGGCTGCAATAGGGTACCAAGAATCACATTGGCAACCACGTGCCATCTCCCGTACTGGCGTGCGTGGCATTATGATGCTGACTCGTGTAACTGCAAAAGAACTCAATATTGATAATCGTCTCGATCCACTCAATAGCATCCAGGGTGGTGCTGAATATTTTGCGAAGCAATGGGAGCGCCTGCCAGAAGATATTCAAGAACCGGATCGAAGTTGGTTCGCTCTGGCCGCATATAATGTAGGCTTTGGTCACCTTAAAGATGCATGGCAAATTACGCAATGGCAAGGTAATGATCCGACTCAATGGGCTAACGTCAGTAAATCATTGCCTTTATTAGCCAATAAACTTTGGTATCCATATTTGAGTCATGGTTATGCTAGAGGCTGGGAGCCTGTCATCTATGTGAATAATATTCGCAGTTACTATGATATTTTGATCAACAAAGTTGATATTGAGTCTAAGTCTAAAATGGCATTTAACAAACCAATCAATCTTAGCGACGCACCTTAAAAAAATCTCTTAATAATTTGGCGCATTCTTCTGCCATTAACCCACCCTCAACAGAAAATGCATGATTGAGCTCAGGGTGTGAAGAGAGATCCATAACGCTACCAACAGCACCTGATTTAGGATCGCTGGCAGCAAATACCAAACGTTCTATACGTGCCTGAATCATCGCCCCCACACACATCACGCAGGGTTCAAGCGTGACATACAAAGTACTGTTTAAAAGACGATGATTGCCTTGTAAGGTTGCTGCTTGGCGTAAGACTAGGATTTCAGCATGCGCAGTTGGATCTTGATTTAAAATCGTTCGATTATGCTCAGCAGCAAGCTCTTGATCATCTAGTACAAGCACGGCCCCAACAGGAACCTCACCAGCATTAGCAGCCTGCCCTGCTTGGGCTAATGCAAGTTGCATCCACTGCTGATCTTGCGCGGTAAAATCCACTACACTAGTAATTAGAGTGAAGTATCTTGATCAGAGCCTTGAATATGATCAGTGTGTTTTGCTTGAGCTTCACGCGACATCACATCAACGATGATCCCAATCACCATATTAAACAGAATGAACCCATTTAAAATTAAGAAGCTCACAAAATAAATCCACATGTATGGATACACTTCCAATACATCGCCCATCACTGCAGCCCAATCATCATAGGTAATTAATTGTAATAAAACGAGCATGGCACTACCCACATTTCCCCAGCGACTCGGATCAATGTCATTGAACAACATAGAGCCAATCGTGGCCCAGATATAAAAGAAGATAAACATCAAAAGCACCACAAAACCCACTCGTGGAATGGTCTTCACCAAGCCATCAATAATGCGACGAAACTCAGGAACAATGGTAATAACTCGCAGTATTCTAACGATCCTCAAAAGCCTTGCCACAAACACCGTCTCAGCACCACCGACTGGAATAAGGCTGATGGCAACGATGGTAAAATCAAACACATTCCAACCACTTTTAAAGAAATTATAAAAGGGTTTTTCCGACATCAGACGAATCAGAATCTCAACTAAGAAAAAGATAGTAATTCCATAATCGAGAAAATTAAGGGTGGCCTCATAATCATCCGGCAGATCATAAGTAGTCACACCCGCATAGAATGCCGATGCCAAAATTACTGCAATCACAATCGCATTAAAAATACTGCTGTTGCGAATTTTTAGAAAAAAATCAACAAATCTATTCAAGTTACTCTCCAAAATTAGTCTAATAATTATACTGCAGTATAGACAATTGTTAAATCACGTTTAATCCAGTAAATATATTCCTTCAGCAATATAAAAATCATTTGCGCCAGAATCACTGGCACTGCCACTCTTATGTAAACTGACATTAATCCGACCGCCGGTTTCATCGACACTATCACCACCATAGAGGGCCCCGGCAATGACCGCGCCACCCGACCAACCATTTTGAATACTGGTGGTCGAAGTGCCGGTGTAAGTATTCGCATTGTTACTGTTAAGGCTAACATTAAATGAGGTAAAGCCGGCGTTACTGACAATCGGATTCTTATCATCGAAATTGGTCACTGCCAGGGTGCCCGTATACGCACTCGAGCCCCAATTAAAAGTCGCGGCCACATCCGCAGTCGTGGTGTATTTATGCACATCATAATTAGTGCCTGTTTGGTTATGCCGATATGCGGCTTTGACGATGGCTGCCCCGCTCATGCTCGCCGAACCCGAGGTTGGAATTTCATTGGCCGCCACTAGCTCTCCAGCGACCCAGGTACCCAGATGCACTGCCCCGGTCTGGGTCCCAGAATTGGGTGAGACATCCACCGCCCCCATCGCCCAAAAACCCCAAGTCGCATACTCAGCATTTGGCATTGAGTCATTGCCGTTAGTATGGAACAGATCCGAGTCCTCTTTATCCAGAGTGTCATAACTGACCATGACGCCAGTCAGATTATTGGCTCCACCTGAAGAGCCATCTATCTGTGCCCCATCGTCTTTCAGTTCAGCCGCGAAGACTTCATTGGAAATATACGCTGATTTAGCCGCAGTATTATCCGCATCGCCAAAATTTAAGACCAGCTCGCCCGTATCAACCGTGCCCCAAGTATTGGTGTAGTTATTGCTGGGTAGCGTTGAGACGGACAGTGGCGCTGCCACCTGGACATCGTCGTTGGTGGTGTCGAAATTAATCGAGGCAAGCGTGCTGCCTGATCTGACAGAGGCGAGCTGGTCGTTACCGGTACCAGAACCGTTAAACTCCATGATTCCAGTGAAAAATCCATTGTAAGTGGTGGCGGTAGAGCTATAAAAATCGGAAGATCTAAAATCGGAGATGGATTTGTAATCTTGGTTAGCATCACTGTCACCTTCCACAGTTCTATATTCACCGCTGATGGCCATTTGGTTGAAAGTACTCATGGTCCAATCTTCGTTATTGGTATCAAGCTTCACCGCTACCCCCATATCACCCGTTTTATATGGATCTGCCGTGGTTACCATCAATGCCATGGGTCGATCATCACTGGTACTGTCCTCTGCAAGCAAACACCCCCGGTCTGAACTGGAAGCACACTCGATGGGTGTAGTACCCAGTTGCACTCCCAAACCATCATTGTCCGCATTAGTGCGTTTTTGGTACGACCAATAATGCGTGCCATCGAGTTGTTGTCCGGTATCACCCACACTATAACGAGTTACATCATTAGCACGTTTGTCCATGGTATTGATCATCACCCCGAGATAACTTTGCTGATCATCGCGGGTGGTGGAACCGCCAGCGCCATCATAGGAATCTTGAATGGCAAGTTGGGCATGCAAACCCACACCTTTGCCCGCTGGATTAAGGACTTGATACCACTGCGAGGTGCCCTCGGGCATTTCATTGGTGGCCCCAAAACGCGCCGTGTCAATATTTTCACTGGCATCGAGTACTTGTTCGGCCCAATCATAATAATTTGCATACGTATTGCACGTACTGGCATTGTTCCCCACCGCAGCACAATAATCGGGACCCAAAGTAATAAAGTCCATCTCTGAGCTGTCATAAAAACCACTGGGCAAAAAAGCAGGATAGAAGAAATCACTGTTGGTGCCCGAGGTTGTGTGATTTTCGAGCGGTATGACGTTCAGAGCAATGACCCGTTTATGGTTATTGGTGAAACTGTTGTACATGGCATCGGTGTAGACGTCTCCAGTCAGGACCACTTGATCGAGATAACTGTGATACTGAGTCCCTATATAAGAGCTTTCAACTCCCTGATCCAAAAGCCAATTGGCGATAGCCGCATTATTCGAGTTATTGTAAGAATCAGTAGTTCCTCCAACCCCGTTAATGTCCCCATAGAGAAAGATATCGCTGTTAACGCCCGACTCCAACTCATTGGCTCTGATGTAGCCGGCGGCATAGAGATTGGCATCGTTATCTCGGGGTGCTTTATTAAAGAGCAGCTGTCCAATATTATTATTGGATAAATCTTTAATGTGGGATAAGCGAGGCGCCATCCCATCAGGATCAATTATAAAACCGTTCAAGCCTTCATAAAAGTTACCCGAGCCAAACAGTCCCGCATCCACAATCCCACCTTGAGTCCCTGAGTTGCTGTCCTGGTCTATTGAGCCTGAGAGTGTTATGTGGGCACCCACATTATTTAAAAATTCATTGGTCTTTGAGGTGATAACAGAATTTTGACCATTAGCGTTGGCACTACGCTCTCCATAAATCTTTATCCAGAGATTACTGCCACTGTCCTTCATCCAGTTTTCAAGTAAGGTTTGTTCAGTAGAAGAGCCCGTATCAGGCGGTCCAACTAAATTAAGACGCATGTCAATGATGATCTCATACTCATTGAGCTGAGATTGAGTGTAATGTTCCATTCCCATGGTGGTGTCAAACCGGTGTGTAAAATCATAACCTTTGTCAGTGACTAATTTTTGCCATCCTCTATCAGACCCAACAAGAGTAGTAAATGAAGAAACGTTATGGAACATCAATACATCGATATCTCCCGCTCCCTCCTGCTGCGCACTGTAATTAAGCGTTTGGGCATCTTTATCCAAGGTCATCCAAAAAAGTTTGCTGTCAAAGCGACCTGCGGAAAGTACCTCACTTTGAGCGATATTGGCGACCACCTCACTTTGGGCATCCACGGTTTTATAATGGCCATCCAGAGCGGCTCGTCCTGGGGAGAATTGAAATTGCCCCAATCCCGATTCCACACCAATCGGATAAAAATAACGAAAATCCAAGTTGTCTACCGCCACACTTTCTTGTCCGTCGCCACTGACAATGGAGACTGGTGTGTGCACCGCATCGCTGCCAATATTGTCGTAATCGGCCAGCGTTTTATTGGTGGCAGAAGATTGCGCGGTGGTGATGACTTGTTCTTGTTGGTAGGCGGCTAAGTTGATACCGGAAGGACCGCCGCCACGGGTCGCGGTCGCACTAAAACCGCTTCTGGAAGGATTGATAGCAGCAGCTGAATAACGCAAGGTAGTGGATTGCAATTCCTCCACATTTTTAACCGGCACCGTGATCACACTGGCCCCGGTATCTCCTGAGGTTTGTCCGGTTGCGGTTAAGGTCAAGTTATAAGATTTAGCCTCTTCAAAATCCAACGTGGCACTATTGGTAATGGCACCCGAACTCGAATTGACGCTGAACTTATTACTGCCGGTACCACTAATGGTATACACGAGCGTTTCGCTGGTGCTGTTATCAATCGATGAGACGGTAGCCACGGAAGTGTCATTGGCGTTAGACTCCACAAACGGCGTATTTTGAATGGCGATCACCGGATTTTCCAAAGGCACATTGGTTACTGGAATAGTCAGTGCGGTCGAGACACTGTTCGAGCCATCACTAACATTCACATTAATGCTGTAACTGGTTTTGGTTTCATAATCGAGAGCACTGGCAATGGTCACGGTACCGTTACTGGCAATTGAAAATTTAGCCGCATCGGTGCCCGAGAGTGAGTAAGTGATGGATGCCGATTCGGGATCACTGCCGATGAAGTGATGACCGTGGTGCCAACCGCTGAACTTTCAGTAAAATTAGTGGCTGATAAATCACTTGAGAGACTGGGGGCTTCATTCACATTGGTTACTGGAATAGTCAGTGCGGTCGAGACACTGTTCGAACCATCACTAACATTCACATTAATAATGTAACTGGTTTTGGTTTCATAATCGAGAGCACTGGCAATGGTCACGGTACCGTTACTGGCAATTGAAAATTTAGCCGCATCGGTGCCCGAGAGTGAGTAAGTGATGGATGCCGATTCGGGATCACTCGCCGATGAAGTGATGACCGTGGTGCCAACCGCTGAACTTTCAGTAAAATTAGTGGCTGATAAATCACTTGAGAGACTGGGGGCTTCATTCACATTGGTTACTGGAATAGTCAGTGCGGTCGAGACACTGTTCGAGCCATCACTAACATTCACATTAATGCTGTAACTGGTTTTGGTTTCATAATCGAGAGCACTGGCAATGGTCACGGTACCGTTACTGGCAATTGAAAATTTAGCCGCATCGGTGCCCGAGAGTGAGTAAGTGATGGATGCCGATTCGGGATCACTGGCCGATGAAGTGATGACCGTGGTGCCAACCGCTGAACTTTCAGTAAAATTAGTGGCTGATAAATCACTTGAGAGACTGGGGGCTTCATTCACATTGGTTACTGGAATAGTCAGTGCGGTCGAGACACTGTTTGAACCATCACTAACATTCACATTAATGCTGTAACTGGTTTTGGTTTCATAATCGAGAGCACTGGCAATGGTCACGGTACCGTTACTGGCAATTGAAAATTTAGCCGCATCGGTGCCCGAGAGTGAGTAAGTGATGGATGCCGATTCGGGATCACTGGCAGAAGCAGTCACCACAGTCGTTCCCACAGCCGAAGTTTCAGCGAAAGTAACCGCTGCAAGATTACTCGTGAGTGTGGGTGCTTCATTTGTATTAGCCACACTTAGTGACAATACCTCTGTCACGGTAATACCATCTACGGTGGTCTCTACATTGACGCTGTAGTCGGTTTTGGTTTCATAATCCAATAAGGAGGCAAGCTTTATAGTTCCATTACTATCAATACTGAATTGAGCACTGTCTGTTCCTGAGAGCGCATAATTAATTGTGCCACCCTCAGGATCAATTACAGCCGTGGTCGCCACTATTGTATCCACTGTTGAAGTCTCTGTGATGGTTGTATCAGCCAATGCAACATTAACACTATGCGCCTCATTCACATCTGTCAGTGAGACTGTCATCGCAGTTGAGGTACTTTGTGTGCCATCAGAGGCGGTGATAATTAAATTGTAATTATTCTTGGTTTCATAATCCAAGGCACTGTTGAGCGTGACAGTACCATCATTAGCAATCGTAAATTTGTCACTGCCCTCCCCAGAGAGCGAGAAATTCACAGTGGCAGCTTCAGGATCAACTGCAGAGGTGTTAATCACCGTAGTTCCAATAGCCAAATTTTCAGCAAAATTTACCGCGGCTAAAGCGCCCAATAATTCCGGGGCTTCATCAAGGTTATTTACAGCGATTCTGATTGGCACCATAACAATATCATTATTTTCTTTGGTATAAATAATTGTAAGTGCAAATGATTGGTTACTCTCATAATTTGCATTACCATTATAAATTAAGTCGTTGCTTTCCTGATCGTAACTGAATAACTCACTGCCAAAGCCAGCAAGTTGCACCGTATAAGCAATTTCAGATGGATTATCTATCGCTATATTGGCAACAGTAGAGGTGAGGCTATTCTCATCTATCGTTAATAAATTTTGCGTCAAGACCGTTTCAAATACTTGAGTGACTTGCACTGTATTCGTTGCTTTACGTTCTACCATGGTTTCTGAGGCAACTTGGGTGGTCTCTTGTGCTACTTCCTGAGTCTCGACTTCACCCGTTTCTACTTCAACCTCAACATTAATCTCACCCGCAAAATCATCGGCAACTGAGAGAGTATCTGGTGCAGCTTGAGATGAATTATCTGAAATACCAGAGGAATCCAATGCACCTTCATTAACTTGAGGTTGTGACTCAGTCTGAGTATCTGCATCAGCTTGCACCTCAGTCTCACTGCTAGATACAGACTCAGTTTCAGTTTCAGTTTCAGTTTCAGCAGAATTATCTGTACCAGAATCCTCAGTGGAGCTAGCCTCTTCATTGCTTTCCTCTGACTCAGTTTCATCGCTCGCTTGAGTGTCAGATTCCTCACTATTTTCGGCTTCAGATTCTTCGTTGTTGCCTTCAGATTCTTCACTTTCTGCTTCTTCCTCTGACTCTCCTTCTTCAGATTCTTCTTCTGACTCTTCTTCTGATTCCTCACCCTCTTCTTCAGATTCACTTTCTGCTTCTTCTTCCTCTTCTTCTTTATTAGCCACCAAACTGGCTTGAAAGGCATTCAACATCTCAGTGGTGAGGGCTTGTGGCAAGTCAATTTCATCAGTTGGATCTTCCACTACTACCACAAAACCATTTTCTGTTAATACGATATCACCATCAGTATTTTGGGTTGGGACAACGCGCATCTCCTCCCCATAGATAAAAGCTGCTGTGGTACGTTGATTGACACTATCCACTATGGTGATCCCACCCCGAATACCGATAGTGGCAGAGTTAGTCTTAATAATAGCGGGTTTCTTTTTGGTTACTTTACCACCCACTAAGCGGAGTAAGCCTCGGCTAGTCACTTCTAGCGAACCTTCTGCAGTTTCTGGGTTATAGATAAATCGATCTAGCGTCACACTGGAATTTGGACCAATCGTAAAGGCTGTCCCGTCAATTAATAGCATTTGAGCTTTACCCACACCATCGGTTTCAATAGTGTGATTCTGGATGATCTTATAGCCTGCTTCGACAAGTTTACGCTCTTCTTCTAAAGTGAGATCGGTGGTGTTTTTATTTACGGCCGCAGCCACACCGATTCGATCTTGAGCGACCACGGGTTGCCAGCATAAAGACATAAGTATGCTCATCAGGCCAATTCTGCTTGGCCATTGAATAAAAAATTCTTTTGTCATATGGTCAGCTCTACCCTAAACTTATTACCGTCACTCAAAGAGCCCCCTCCTTGAGTAAATTGCAATATTCTTACTTTTTTCTACACCATTAAACATTATCCCCGCGGTTAACCAAACTCAGTCAGGTCAATGATGACATTTTATTGACATTTAATGACACATATGACAATTTAAGACAATTAAGTGACATATAACGACAATTATTGTTATTTTTTAATTAAAGATCTCCATCAAGTCAATAAGGTAAAAATTAATAATGTTAGAAGGCCATTGCGAATGTAGAAAAGTTAGCTTCCAAGTTAATGGCGAAATGAATCAATTGTCACATTGTCATTGCTCTCAATGCCGCCGAATACATGGTGCTGCTTATGGTAGCTATGCATGTGTTTTGAAATCAGAATTTCAATATTTAACGGGCAGTAATGAGGTTAAAAATTATGCCTCTTCAGCTGATTTAACTCGTGTTTTTTGCCTGCACTGTGGTTCGAATATCATGGCTATTATTAAAACTGAGCCAACACAATTATACCTGGCTATGGGCCTCATCAATGGTGAACCCATAATCCCTGATGATCACCATCATATTTATGTCGGTTCAAAAGCCAATTGGCATTCTATCACTGATGATTTACCCCAATATGATGAAGATACAGTAGAGGTTAAATCGTGATTCAATTGCGAAAAATGGCTATGTTTGGATTTCCAGAGATAGCGCGCGAACTTGGCGCAGATCCAGCTCAAATTCTCAATAGTCATGGTTTACCTTCTGATTACTTCAAAGCGATTAAGGTCGACGATTTAATGACAATGCAAGACGCTGAACAACTTATGGAAACTCTTGCTGATAAAACCAAAGCACATCATTGCGGAGCTTTAATGGGAAGTCGACAAGATATCGGCTTCCTGGGTATTATTGGTTACATCATGCAACAATCCAGCACAGTGCGTCTGGCACTGGATGCTCTGCATGAACATCTAACTTTGCACCACGAAAAAGGACAAACAGGCGTCGCTAGTTACGGTGATGTTTCTGGTTTGTATTGGAATAATCCGTTGCCTTTTGAGGAGCAACACTACACCAATGAAGCGGCAATGGCACAAGCTGCTGTGGTTTTAAGGGCAATTATTGGTAATCAATTCAGAGCTAAAACGGTACATTTTACCCATCGAGCACCTGCTGACATCAAACCTTACAAACAAATCTTCAAAGCGCCTGTGTATTTCAATCAAGCTAAAAATGAAATCATCTTTGATAGTATCCTTTTAAAAAAGAAAATTATAAAAGCCGATCCCCTCTTAAAAGAAATTCTTATTGCCAAAATTGAAAAACACCATCCTCATAAAGATAATGACCTGCTTAGCGAGGTTGAAGTTTTGATTAGGCAGTCACTGCAAGGTCAGCAATATCAAATCGAAGTGATCGCGAAACATCTCTCACTTCACCCTCGGACCCTCCAACGCAAATTACAGGATTTAGGTATCTCTTATTCGGGATTACTTGAGAAAATCAGGCGCAACATCGCCCAAGAACGACTGGCTAATGCCGACATATCCATTACTCAGCTTTCTGATTATTTGGGCTATGCAGATAATACCGCCTTGACAAGAGCTTTTAAGCGTTGGTTTGGCATCACTCCAACGGAGTGGAAAAAAAAATACAAAACATAATTTCAAGCAATTGATGATGGAATTATTACTTGGACAGAGCCACAAACACACCAGCCCATTCTGGTCCTGGGGGGTTTGCTTGAAGCATATTAATTCGCGCCGTAAATAATTCGTAGTAATGCTTGAAACTGGGTACTTTATTTTCATGGGCTTTAATGTGCCTCATAGCTGCATCCCAATCTTGTCCACGATAGGCTCGAAGGAATGCTTGATGCGCTATCCGGAAAGCCTCGGCATCCTCGACATCGCTCTCATTACCTTCAAAGACAGTATAGATAGTGACTGGCTGAGTCTTCCCTTTAACTGCCAATAGATCGAGCTCAAATATTTCATACCCTGATAAAGATTTGACCGTATCAGTACCCACTATTATTTGAAACCCATACTCACCAGACTGACCTTCGAGTCGAGAGGCTAAGTTTACCGTGTCACCCAGAACAGTATAATCAAAACGCTGCGTTGAGCCCATATTCCCAACGACACAATCACCAGTATTAATCCCAATGCCTACTGCCATGGTTTTTTTACCCTCAGCGGCTAACTCTTCATTTAGTTTTTGCATAGCATGACCCATCGCCATGGCTGCTTCTATCGCTAAATTTGCATGCTCAGGTTGATCAGTGGGTGCATTCCAAAATGCCATAATACAATCACCCATGTACTTATCAATGGTTCCCTCAGTGCTTAAAATCTCATCTGAGAGGACTGACAGTAATTTATTGATTAATTGTGTTAGTCCCTCAGGATCATCTTTATATTGTTCGGAAATTCCAGTAAAACCTCGGATATCAGAAAACATCACAGTCATCTCTTTGCTCTGACCACCCAACACCAGTGACTCACTCGATTGAGCTAATTTTTCAACCATGGCAGGCGCTAAATATTGAGAAAATGCAGTTCTCACTTTACTTCGCTCTAGTTCTGTAAAAAGGAAATTAAAAAAAGTAATAACCAAATAAACTATCAAGCAAATCACTGCTGGTGAGATTGGATCAACTAAAAATTGCTCCTGAATAAATAGGTAATAACTGCCATAAAATAGTCCACCAAGACCTACCAAAAAGACCACCAAACCGCCGATAGGACCTTGTCTTTGAATCACTAAGGTGACTAAGATTGAGAGACTTAAACCTGCCAGAAGTTCGAGCCCAAGCAACCAATCTGGTCGCTGCAAAAAGGTTCCTGAAATAAGCTGCTGAATAAATTGAGCTACAATCGTCACCCCTGGGATATTTTGTTCAACGGCTGTTGAGCGCAAATCAAATAGTCCCGAAGCACTGGTCCCAATGACACTGATTTTCCCGTCAAAATACTCTTCAGAAAGCGTGCCATCGAGAACTTTCCAGGCTGGTACAATATTCAAATTTGATATTTTCGTGGAATATATCCAGAGACTGCCATCTGGATTAGTGGGTATTACAAGATCACCAAGCTTAATATGATTTATGCCTGTGGCCTCGCCAAAAGCTTGCTCACTTGATGCATTTGAGGACTTGATTTGATAGGTGCTAGCCCCGATCGCTACCCGGACCATTTCCAATGGAAATGAGGGGACTAGGGTCTCGCCTATGGTTTCAAAAGTTGGAATGGTGCGGACCACTGAGTCATCATTCCCAATACTCATACTTCCCAAGCCTTGACTAACGGCATTTAAAAGTGAAATATTTTGCTCAAGACCAGTGTAATTACGTAAAAATTGTCGTGGCTCATCCCCTTGCACCACAACACCCGCTTTTATCGGTGGCCCAACTACTGTTTGATTGTTATGCAGGGCCAAGCCCAGAACTACAGTTCCATGTTGCTCAATAGCAGCACTGAAAATCTCATCGTGATCAATGGCTGCATCTAAAGCACTGACGACTGCCAAATTATCACGATAAGTTTCTTTTAATTGGTTGGCACCAGTTCGATCTGGTTCGGCGAAAACCATATCAAAACCAGTAGCAAGAGAGTAATAACTGCGATTAACTAATTCAGCAACCACATTTCGAGGCCATGGCCATTGTCCATAACGACGCAAAGACTCATCATCAATATCAATCACTATTACAGGATCATCAACTAATCGTTCTCGAGGATAATATTGTTGCAATCCATCAAATGATCGTAATTGTAATTCAGTAAATACCTCACCCGGATCCAGCAAGGGAAGAAACGCTGCCATCACTGCAAACGGTAATAATAATCTTTTACCTAATTTTGACCAATTAATTTTCATTATCACTAGTTCAACTTAATCTCTGTTATTACCTGCATACCTAAATTCTACTTTATTATTTACTCACCAATGAGTACTTATAATTATTTTAGTCATAAAATGTCATAAAAATGTCGTAATAAGCCTAGTTAAATTGTAATTAAACTTTAAAATGAATATGTATCAAATCATTAATGAATATTATGCTAAAAAAATCTCTTATTCTTTGTATTTTTTTTGGAGCTTTCTTCTCTGCCATAGCTGTTGCTCAAAATGTAAACCCAACTATAATTGATAAGGAAGAGCTAGAGAAAACGCAAAAAGAGCGCGACCGAATTTTTAGTGAAATAATTGATCAGCCCACCAATATGGATAATTTATTTAAGTATGCCAATCTTTCTATTTTGGTTGGTGACCTAGAAGCAGCAGTGGGTATTTTTGAGCAAATGCTAATCTATAACGAGGAGTTACCCCGTATTCGGCTTGAATTAGGTGTTTTGTATTATCGCTTAGGGGCTTTTACAACCGCTAAGTCTTACCTCGAAAGTGTCAAACTTTATAATCCACCTGATCAAGTCTTAGAGAATGTGAATAATTTTTTGAGTGCCATCGATGACTCGGAACAAACTTTTAAATTCAGTTCTGTCATGGGGACATCCATCACTCGTTCTAGTAATGCAAATTCTGGTTTAGATGCTGACATCATCAACATTGCTGGTTACCCCTTTTTAGTCTCCCCAGAAACAAAGCAACAACCAGATTTCAGTCGCAGTTTATCTTATACCTTATCTGTCAATCATGATCTCAAGCATCCTCGTGGTGATACTGCCCGTTACATCGTCTCTCTTTCTGATACCAAACAAGATGAATTTAAACGTTTTGATCTACAAACTATGGTCTTTTCGGCTTCTCGACAATACAACTTTGATGCGGATGAAGGTGCGTGGTTTTCTAAACCAACTATTGTGCCATCCTACAGTGCCTTTAAGGTGTTCTTGGATGGTGAGGGTTTACTTACCTCACACAAGCTCTCAACCACCTTTGGTGGTATTCTTAATAAAAGCTCCTCAGCGGCATTCGAGCTCTTCCTTGATCAAAGAGATTTCTTGGGCAATGATACCAAATCAGGGCAAATGCATGGCTTTACAATGAGTAATAATCGTTTTTTTTCTGAGCGCGGCATAAATAGTCAGCTAAAATACGGTTATGATCACTTCAATGCTGGTATTGATTCTGAAAATTATGGCCAACATAATTTTGAGGTTAGCGCGAGTCGCACCATGCGTCTCTCCATTTTACAAATCTTCGGAGTAAATCCCCCTTGGCGAGATGGATGGAGAGTGAGTGGTAGCTTGAGCCATCGGATCAAAAAACATGCTTCAGGTACTGAGATCTTTCCAAAACGTCGGGACCGTATTAATTCACTACAAATAAGCGCGAGCCGACCAATTAATGATTGCTGGATATCTAATTTTAGTTATCGTTACAATAAATCCAAAAGTACTGTCGACTTATTTAATATAAAAAATAAGCAGGTCAGTATAGATTTTAGTCACGTTTGCCTGAATAATTAGAATCGTTACTATTGATTTATGGCAGAGATTTTATCTTCAATTTCTTGAAATAAGATTTCATGTTCCTCAAATAACTCTTCCAAATCTTCTTTCGTCAGCTCCAAGAGTTTTACCTCATCAAGAGTCGTGATAGTGGCATTGCGTGTGGTGTTTCCCAATAACCCCATTTCTCCAAAATAATCTCCAGGACCCAGTCTGACTGGTTCATCAATCTCTACTTGTACATGGCCAAACTCGATAATGTACATTGAGTCAGCTTTATCACCCTTACTAAATACTGGTTTTTTAGCTGGCATGATCACTGGATCTAGTTTTTGATTAATCTTACTCAATGCTGCTATGGGCAACTTAGCAAATAAGGGTATTTCAGTAATAGTCTCAATGCTCACCAAAAAATTCTTCTTTTGTATTTCCTCATAATAAGCTGATGCCAATATGGCAGCTGGCAAAGCGAACATTCCAATACCCAGAAACATAGTTAAGCTGGCTAAAATTTTTCCAGTCAATGTCGCTGGGTATATATCACCATATCCAACAGTGGTTAGTGTTGCTATACCCCACCACATCGCATCCGGAATGCTACCGAATGCTTCTGGCTGTACTCCGCCCTCAATAAAATATATTAATATGGAAAATACTAATAACACACTTAGCACCATAATTTGCGATCCCAGCAAGGCAAATCTTTGCAGATAAATAGTGCGAACTAGGGTGTTACTGGGAAATAAAATACGCGTATGTTTATAGATCTCAAAAACTCGAAATAAACGAAATGCGCGCAGATCAAATACCCCACCCAAAATAAAATAATTGAGTACAACAATGAGATCAATTCCACCTAAAAAACCCAGACGTTTGTCTAAATAGGTTCTAATGACAATTTCTATTACAAAGATAATAATAGAAACCAGATAGAATAATTCAAACAGAGATAACCACTCTGGATAGCTCTCCATAAGTGTGGTCGAAGCTATAATTTGATGCAAAATATTTAACGCAATCAGAATCCCGAAAAAATTTTCTAGGTAACGCTCAAATATATTTTTTATATTCATACTCTATAAACTATGAGATCAAAGAATCACCGACTCATTCTGACTTATCTTCAGCAATGTTTGGAATAGCATTATCCACACTCTCAGGAGTTGATTCCACATACAAAGAAGTCGAAGGATAAGCGAATTCAGAGCCATTTTCTCTCACCACTCGCATAATCTCATAAATGAAATTTTGTTTGATGGCCGTAAACTCAGTAAGATTAACCGGTGCCATATAACAGAGAACTTGCACGTCTATTGAACTGGCACCAAACTCCACTGCGCGAGCAAAACATTCTTGCCCAGGATTTTCAGCAATTTCGTCTGAATCATTCATGTAAGTTTCAATATCAGCACAGATTTTTGCCAGTTGCTCGACGGTTGTGGAGTAGACTAAATTAATTTTCCAGTTAAGGCGCCGATAAACCATTTCCCCATGATTGATGACCTTTACATCGGAGAGGTCTTTATTTGGAATAACCATCGGTGCTGTATTAAATAGACGCACCGTGGTGGAACGAAACCCAATTTGCTCCACCATGCCATGCATCTCCCAATGACTTCAATACGATCGCCAGGCTGAAAACGATTCTCACCAATAATCAAAATACCAGCAATTAGATTTTTAAATAAGTCTTGTGCACCTAGTGCAACAGCCACTGAGAAGAGACCTAAACCAGCTATTAATGGACCAATCTCAACTCCAAAAATATCCAGAATGATGGCTAAACAAATGATCCCTAAAATCATTCTTACAGCCCGCTCCAACCACATCGACATTGAGGCTGTGAGCCATGTCGTGCTCGATAATACTCCAAAAATTGGAGTGACCGTGTTCATTAGAGCACTGAATATTGTAAACGCTACTAGGGCTTCAACTAAATTAGAACCAAACTCACCAAAATCACCTGTGATAGGCAGATATACTGTCAGCACATAAAGACCGATCACAATGGGAACATAACCAAGTGGGCGCTCTAATGATTTTAATACCACATCATCGATACTTGATTCGGTATTCTCAGTAAGTTTTGCAAGCCATGCTAATGCACGTCGTATAAAAAATATGCGCGCCAAAAATGACAGTAACAAAATAGTAATTGCCACAATTATCTCGGTGATACTCACGCCCCAGAGACCGTTTGCCCAGATCCCATTAAATATATTTAGAAATTCAGTCATAATTTAAAATGAATAAGAAAAGTTAGTGGCTATACCCTCATCACGTTTAAGCGCAGTTATAGGTGGCCTTGAATCATAGAATGTATTGTACTGCAAAGTGACTTTAAATTTTTCATTCATTTTAAAGTCTAAAGCGCCTATGAGACTCGCTTTAAAATCTTCGTTTTTCTCAACTGCAGGTTGATAATATACGGTTAAGTTGAAGTCCATATTTTCAGAGACCTCAAAATCATCATGGAAATAGGTAGCAAGTCGTTCTGTGCGAGTTTTTAACTGATTCATATCTTCTTCGTTTTCTGACAATACACCCAAGCCTAAGCGGGCATGATCATTTACTGTGATTCTTGCTCCTGCTCCAACAATATCTCTTTGCAGGTAACGAAGAAAGGGATTTTTTCCATGCTGCAAAAACATTTCTAAGTCATAAATTGAGTCATTTTTGAGCACCAATCTGGCATGTGCCATTGTGGAATCATTCCATTTTATAGTATTAGTTTTACGCTCTTCCTTTTTTAGGACCAAAAATGAATCATAACGGTCAGTATTATTATCAAAACGAATTTGTGCAGATAATGAGTCACGAATCTTATTTCCCCGAGAAGCACTTATGGCAAAAGATACTGAAGTAAAAAATCCAATATCACCCTCCCGTCGCATATCTTCGATATTGACAATGGCATCAGCAACTACCAAATTAGGTAACCCTAAAAGTAATATAAAAATAGCAATTAGCCTTTGTATATTCATTTATTTACTGTCCTTTTAAAAAAAATCTGCATTCAATTTTTTAACTTTGTAACCCAAATAAGCGAGTATCATACTGATAAGTAATGAAAAGTATACTGGTATGATATAACCATAAACTGTAATGATTCCACCCAGAATAAAATTAGTAAAATGCAAGATAGCTGCCCAGAATAAAATAAATGACACTATCTTGAGAATCAACGCTCTACTCATCATGTCCACTATAATTAAGTATCATAGTTATAGTATCCTATAAAAAATGTATCCAAATCAATTAATTAAAAGAATATAAAAGATTCAATTAGCTAAGATTATGATTGCTTGAATATTAATATATTGTCGCTTAATGTCAATATATGAGTATTATCAAGGACTAACTAATGTATTTTGGTTTCTTGGTAACATCAAAATCAAGAAAAAAAGAAGCGTGTTAAGCATTCCACCAAATAAATATAAATAATAAAAATCACCAGTTAATGCGTGACTATGTGCTACGAGATACACCACCAATGGAGCTACAGAAAAAGACAGAATGTATTTAATGCCGTAAATCATGCTTTGATATTCTGCTGGAGCGAAACGAGCCAACAGAATATTCTCAGCCGGCAAAATACTAGAATTAAATGCCACAATGACAAGTGCAAATAAAATTAATGAAATATGATCCATATCAGCAAACACAAATAATAAAAGTCCTTGCAGCAACATGCCATAGGCATAGATTAATCTCACCGAATAATGATCAGCTGCAATGCCACCCAAATAATTCATGAGCCCACTGACCACATAGATACTGGAGACTACTAGCCCAATTTTTGCAGTATCAAGGGCCATAACTTCTGTCAATCGAATATCAATCACTTTTGGTAATGAGGTTTGTAACACCTGAAAGGTAAACCCAATACATGTGACACCAATCAGCATAACTATAATAATTTTTACATAATCACCTTGATCTGGGTTATCAGAAAACTTTGGGGAATGATTATTGTGTAGTGCAATCCTTGCTGAATATAAATGCCAACTTAGTGTAATACCCAATATTATTGATACTAAGCCAGGTAAAATGAAAGCAAATTGCCAGCCAAGATTATCCACAAGATAACCAGCAATAAGGGCGCCAATACCAATCCCCACACCACCAAAAATATTATTAAATCCCAATGCTCTTCCAGTGTTTCCTGGCATATTGACCACCCAAGAAATACCAGCTGGGTGGTAAATTGAGCAAAACAAACCCAGAATTGATAGGTTAATCATCAAAGCCCATTTGTTATCACTTAAGCCACACAAGACAGCTGCAACACCCAACCCAAAAAACATTACAGCGATCATACCAGTCCGACTCCAACGATCACTTAGCCAACCAGCTGGCAGAGAACCAAGCCCTACTAACAATGATCCTATAAACCATAGATTGATTAAATCAGCGTAGGACAATTGCCAGTCATCTTCAATTCCTAAAACAATAACAAAATAGATGGCAGCAAACATATGCATAAACAAATGTCCTGTTGCTGCATAAAAAGTGGCTAATTTATCTTGCATAAGAAAAATAAATGTAATTCATTAAATTTTCTGATTCAACAGTGTTCAAGTACATTCCTTTATTAGGATGGGATTAATATAATAAGAAAAGTATAAACTAGGATCACATTAGTTTCACTTTTTCAATCGAAAGTAAGAGGTAATTTACATGTTATACAACAATATACTTGAAATGATTGGAAACACACCAATCGTCAAACTTGATAGAATTGGACGCTTTTTTGGATCCTGTTGCTGATAAATTGCTGCAAGCTATCGTACTTATCTTTTTAGTTCAATCTGATCGAATTTGGTATGTCGATATTATAGCTGTAATCATTATAGGTCGTGAAATAACTTTATCTGCATTAAGAGAATGGATGGCAACCATTGGCAATTAGAGATAAAGTCATGGTCTCATGTCTGTTAAGTTGAAGATCACATTACAGATGTTTGGTATTGGTTTTATGGTTTATTTGCAACCAATTCTAGGTATTTATGAATACGCTCTAAGCTTCACATTGCCCTTGTTATCTGCAGTGATGACTTTGTGGTCAATGTATTAATATCTTGAGGCTGCTCGGCCGTCAATGCAGAAAGAGTCCTAAATTATTTATTAAGCTTTCAGCTTTCACTGCCTTAACAAAGTATGCTATATGTAATATGCATATATGACTGAGATGCAACAATAATGACAAAACAATCCAAGCAGAAATTAACCTCTCTGGTATTAACTATTATGCTGGGTTTATTGGCTTTTAATACAGATGCTTAATTATTTTATATTCATATTATCAGTATCATTAAGCATATCTGCTTGGTCTTATGATCTTGATGATTTTACAAAATTTAACAATACTAAAGTATGTCTTGATTGTAATTTAAATAATATAGAATTATTAAATAAAGTATTAATAAACAGTATTTTAAATAACTCTTCTATTTCTAATTCTACTTTAAATAATTCAATTTTTAGGTATGGAAATTTAGTAAATGTGAGATTCGTGAAATCGAATTTACAAGGTGTAGATTTTACTAATGCTAATCTAAAAAATTCTAATTTTAGGTTATCTGATTGCACTAATAGTAATTTTACTTCTACAAATCTTAATAATGCTAATTTTTCAGGAGCAAACTTAAAAAGGGCATCATTTAAAAATGCAAAACTGAAATATGTAAATTTCAGGGATGCAAATCTTGAGGCCACGTTTTTTGAGGCTACTGATCTCACTCAAGCACAATTAAATAACGCTGAACTGAATAATGTTAATTTTAGTTTCGCTATTCTTATAGAGTCGAACTTTTCTGGTGCAAATTTAACGGGTGCAAATTTGGCAAATGCAGATGCCAGAGGAGCTGATTTTACAAATGCAAAGTTTATAAATGCTAATCTTACTAATACTAATCTCAGTAATGCCACTCTCTATGGTGCTGACCTTAATAAAGCTGACTTAAGATTTGCAAATCTTACCAATACAGACCTAACTAATGTCAGCTATTGCAGGACGATGATGCCATGGGGCCTCATAAATGATGATTGTAGTTAAAGTTGAGTTAGATTAGTTTTTTATAATTAAGGATAACTTTAGCTATCAAGATTGGTACGAACGCATTTTCTTAATTGGAGATCTTGGATTTCCTCAAGTAATACTTTTAGCTTTCTGAACTCATTTACTTCAGGGGCTACTCCTGACGATTGATAGCCTATAAAATCTTTTCCTGTAATTGGATTTGATATAGAGATTCCAGCAGTGAAGGATGGAGTGCTTCTTGCTGCACCTTCAATTGTTTCTTCAGCGATCGTATTGATTAGATCTGAGACTTGAATCTTAGCTTCGTTTAATTGTCGACAGTTTAATACGGCAGGATTTTTGTCAAAATGAACTTCCTGTTGAGCAATCTCTGGATAAACATAGACAGGTGAGGCACAACTAGCTAAAAAAAATGTGGCTACGGTAAATAAAAAAGATAGTTTGGTGATATAAGACACTTTCATTTGTTCCTCACTAGTGTTTTTCTAAATCTAGGCTAATATAATTATAAATGACATATGATGACAATTACTATACAACTAATTGTAATGATATCCAATCCAAAAGATAAATAATTTCATCGAAATAGGAAATTGATGTTTTAAATAAATCTAAATAGGTTGGTTAGGAGCGCTCTATGAACAATTTAGAGCTAATTATTAAATGATTTGATGTATCCAAATGAGGTCACTCATTTAAAAAAAAGAAATTTTGAGACAATAAAAATGAATGGCATGGTCATAGGTAGGGTAACTTATGAGCCAACTAGCAATGAACCAATAAACTATAAATCAATCAATTCGTCATAAGAGAATTGCCAATCAACTTCAATCTCAAGAACAATTACGAAACAAATCGCAGCAAACATATGCATAAATAACTCTCCAACTGCTGCATAAAATGTAGGTAATTTAGATTGTGAGACTGACATACAATATTTCTCTAAATATTTTCTCTGATTGGATGGTGCTCAAGTATATTCCTTTGCTAGGATAGGTATTACATTTAGATGAAAAATATAAACTAGGTTTAATAAGGAAAACAGCTAATGTCCGCACCATTTGCAATTATTTCCCTTGAAAAACAAAAAAAAGATGCCAAACAATTCGCACAAGAATTAGGTGAAAGCTTCCTGCAATGTGGGTTTTGTGGAATTAGTGAGCATACTCTTGATCTTGATCTTATTGATGATGTGATGATTATTTTTAAAGAATTTTTTGCTCTTCCACACGCTACAAAAAAACAGTATTTTGATCCTAAAGTTAAAGGCGCTCGAGGTTACACGCCGACTCGTATAGAGACGCCTAAAGATAGTAATCACGCAGATTATAAAGAATTCTGGCATGTGGGGCGAGAACTTGAAAGTCACCATCCACTATCACAATGGATGCACAAAAACTTAGATGTCAAAGAGATTGAGAAATTTAACAAAAAAACTAATGCCTTATATGATCAATTTGATAAATTAGGTCAATCCCTCCTTTCAGCCATCGCTATATTCTTAAAACTTGATGCCACCTATTTCATAACTCATGCTGGAGCAGGTAACAGCATTATGCGTGCAATACATTACCCTCCGATTGAATTAAAAGAAGAGGCGCAAAGAGCAGGTGCTCATGAAGATATCAATTTAATCACACTACTAATAGGTGGACATCAAAGTGGGCTTGAATTACTCACCAAACAGGGAAAATGGGAAAAAATTCAAGTTGAGCGTAATATCATTATTTGTAATATTGGCGATATGCTACAGCGATTTACTAATCACTATCTACCTTCAACGACTCATCGCGTATCAGCCTCAATGATGGAGGCAAAGATATCGCGTTATTCTATTCCTTTTTTCGTGCACCCAAACTCGGATTGGCGCATCAAAACACTGGCTGATTGCATCACTAATCAAAATCCAAATCGTTATTCTGAAAGTATCCTAGCAGAGGATTTTCTTGCCTCAAGATTGAGAGAAATTAATCTAGCTTAACCAATAACTAAAGAGAATTTTATGTCTATAACCCCAAAAAATATCTACATAAGTGTCATGATTGGAATAATAATCTCATTCTCAAATGTATTAGCAGATGATGATTCATATGAAGTATTTAAGGCGTATCAATCATATTCTAGAAACTGGATGAATATGGATGCAACATCTATCGCAACTGAAAATTTTCATACGCAAGTTAATATAAATAATGAACCTATAGCGGCATTTGATACCTCAATGATTGAACAAAACTTTCTAACAACTTTCAAGAAACTTGGGGCAGACGATTATTGGTATAGCGAGGAAACATTGAGCTTTTGCAAGCAAAGTGATTCTGTTTATCAGGTATTTAACCATTTTGATCGCTATAAGCAGGATGGCTCTCTACTCCAAGATCAATTGGCAGCTACTTATATTATGGAAAAACGCAATGATCAATGGAAGTTTGTTTACATGTCAATGATTGATAAAAATTGGAAAAATAGTGGCTGTGATCAATATCAAAATTATGAATTTATGACAAAAGATATGCAATTCAGAGAATCAATCGCTAAGCGCTGGAATGGGGGCTTTATTCAACTTGATGACGGGTACACTTACTATGAACAAGCCAATTCAAAAGCAAAAGAACATATAATACTGGTCCATGGTTTTTCTGTGCCCTCTTATATCTGGGAACCTACATATCAAGAAGCAATTAAACGAGGTTATGGGGTTATCCGTTATGATACATATGGACGAGGCTTCTCAAGTAACCCTGATACTGATTATTCAACTGAATTTTATATGAATCAACTTATAAATCTAATGGATGCTTTAGACATAGATAAAGTTAAATTAGTAGGCCTTTCAGATGGCGGCAGAACTGTGGCTATGATGGCTGCAATGCATCCAAAGAGAATAGATCAATTGATTCTTGTGTCACCTTCAGGTTTTCATAATGATCGAGCATTTGAAAGTAATAATGTATCTCAAAATGAGGTTAACGAATTTATTAGTAACGCCTATCCTACTATCGGTCAAGGTCAGCTATCTGATTTTTATGAACCTCAAAATTTTGTGAATTGGAGCTCACGTTATAATGGACTGCTAAAGTACCAAGGATTCGCAAGAGCTCTTATATCAACGCGAAAAAATTATCCAGATATGAATAGAATTCATAATATTATCCATTCAAACGAAGTGAAAACTTCAATTATTTGGGGAACGCATGACAGTGTGTTACCCCTAAACTCCGTAAGAGAAAAATTGAGCGCAGTGTTGCCTGATGCCACTCTATATGAATTTTCTGCATCAGGTCATTTACCTCATATGGAAGAACAAGAAAGATTTAATCGATTATTATTTGAACAAATACTCGAGTGATGTCAATTTATATTGAGTCTAATCAAGTAACTCTTTCATTTCAGAAAATCGATATTTTTTAATTAAAGCAAATAAAATAGTGACAGTCTCTATATCTATATTGCCAGAGTAATTTGAGGGTCGATAATGCATTTGCATTGCTCTAAATGCTAATCTTGTTTGTTCGTCATAGAGACCGCTGTCTTCGATTGGATAACCTAAAATTCTTAACGCACGCTGTATGATAATGAGTTTAGGTAATTGTTCTACAAACAATTGAGCGTATTTCTGAACATCACTCTCCTCATACCATGCACCAATACCCGCATCATATAACTGCTGCCAAGGGAAATCTGGCCCAGGATCAGACTTTCTATGGGGAGCAATGTCAGCATGGCCAACTATATCAATAGGATCCAATTCTGGATAACGATTTAGAATATCTTTCAATAATCGAATCAATAACTCGATTTGATGTTCCGGGTAAGACAAGAATTCACATTCAAGATTATCAATATTAGGAGGATCTGTTTGCTCATTGCAATAAAATTCATTGACTACCTCAATTCCAATAGAGCGATCATTCAAGGAAACTTCTTTATCCCACTGACTCAGTCCAGCATGCCAAGCCCTCTCATTCTCTGGAACTAAGCGATAAACAGCAAGATCGTCTTTATGGTAACTGCCATCATCGAGATGAGGTATCAAATAATGTGAACTGACCGGATAAGCAGAATTCGTTGTTAAAGTATCAAGTGATTCAGCAAAATCCTGTGAGGTTGCATGCAACACAATATAATCGACTCGACTGTTTAGATTTTCTGATGGAACATCAATTATTTTGTAGGTAGTACAGCCGGCAAGTAAAAAGCCAAGTAATGTTATGCGTCCTAACAAAATCATAAAGTTATATTTCTATAAACCCAGTCTAATACCAACAGCGGTGGATAATCCCGAGAAATCATCATGACTCAAGCCAATACTATAACCCAAGTTATTCATAGAGTGATTGATGAATTTAAAGCCAATATTATTATTAATCTTACCATCTAAAGAGTATTCTAGTTTTTTAGTTAACGGGTCAAGGTCGACCTCAGCCAACTTAGTACTCTCTAGAAAAAGATTAAATTCCCATCCTTGAGCATCGCCCATCTTTAAGCCAGCTTGAGCGTACAAATCAGATCCAGTTTTCATTAGTTTAGTTGGATTTTCGAGCTCCCACTGATTCACACCCATCTCAGCATATACATCCATAATTCTAGCAAAATTGAAAGAATAGCCACTTTTAGAGACATTTTTGAATATATCAGCTATAGAAGAATGGTATCCAAGTGCTGCAATTTTTTTTGATCTTTGATAAACAGTATTATCAGATTTAACCTCTTCATCTCTTATTGAGCCTTTGATATAAAGTGAGGCAGGCAGGCCCAAAGAAATATCCCCGATATAACCAATATCATTTATGTTGGTAGCGATGACATCAAGAAAAGTATAAGAAAACTTTTTATCTTGAGAAAATGTTAAGACAGGAAAGAATAACAATAAGAATAACGTCAATTTTTTCATTTCATGCCCTCATGATTGGAACACAACAGACTATATAACTAAAAATATTTAAAAAGATCTTTGAAACTAACATATTAACTTATAAGACTTAAAAAAGTGGCCACAAAAGTGGCTACAACTATTCTTACAAGTGACCACATAAAATCAAATTAAAGCCAAAGCCATCATGATCAAACAAATCAGTGAACCAATCCAAAGTAACGTTCTTACATGGGTAATACCTGCGGTATAACAGACCATATATAATACTCTTAGAATCAACCAATAGGTGGCAAGAGAGGCAACATCAACGCCTTGAACAATTGATAGTATTGCTAAGGCTAGGAATACTGGGTAACTTTCCTGGAAGTTTGCAGCGGCACGTTTTGCTCGCTGAAACATGACTGATTCAGAGGCAGTGTCATCGCGATTTGAAGTCAAATAATCCAGATTTTTTAAGTTAAACATCAATGGCCATAACCACTGTGCTACAAGAGCTAAAACAAAAGAATAAACAATTAAATCAACCATATCTTTCTATCTCCTATACATTATAAACCAAACCTATTAAACGTTTTCCAATCAAGAGTTTCAAGTACTAATTGAATTACAAATATACTAGATAAAAATTAGATAGAGTCTGAGCATGCGTTAAGAATTGTAAAGATTGTATCTATTGCAACTAGACTGTAATAAAACAATAACGAAATATATCAAATAAAATGCAAATTTAATTCATCAAATAAAGGAATAGTAATGAGAATAATAATTCTACTGATTGGACTTAGTTTCCCTCTAATAGGATCGGCACAAACATATGAACATGAACCGGTTGCCAATAAAGCAGAATATTGGATAAGCAAATTTGCTCCTCGCAGAGACATGGATGACCTAATGAAATGGAGTGAGGATTATATTGAGTTTACAAATGATAGAGCAGGATTTGAAAATATAAACAGTTCGATTATGGTTCCTTATTTTACTAATGATGTTAGTTCAGCAGATTTTATTTGGTTAGATATCTACCCCAACTCAACTGAGCAATATGCGGCAATGGAAGAATTAGTTAAAAATGGTGGAGATTTAAGCAGTAAATGGCCAGGCAATAATGTTAGAGTTTTAAGCTCTTGGCAATGGGAGATATCAAACTCACCCATCGCAGATGGTAATGGAATAGTAGAGTATCAAGATTGTATGCTAAGAGAGGGTGTTACTTTAAGAACAGCATTTGATGGATATAAGAATTTTGCATCAACATCACAAGCAGCAGGTATGTCTGGTGGCATGAAGATGATTTTTAATGAAAGCGGCAGCAATAATGCTGAGCGTGATTATGTATTTACTATCTGGAATAGCTCTATTAGTAAGTATGGCTCTGATTTGGATACCTATGTAAATGAATTGAATGGAACTCCATGGAGTGATAACCATGGTGACTGGGCCGTATGCAAAAATAGTAGAACATTTACTTCGATACCCATATCAACCCCATAAAAGATTATAGATTTAAATTTCTTAAATCAAAAGGAGCCGCTAGGCTCCTTTTTTTA
Organism: uncultured Woeseiaceae bacterium; assembly: GCA_964275745.1. Classification (GTDB taxonomy): domain Bacteria; phylum Pseudomonadota; class Gammaproteobacteria; order Steroidobacterales; family Woeseiaceae; genus SP4260. Next base: position 48,914 of record CAXYCT010000008.1, read on the forward strand.
TTGGAAACGTGAAAAGATAATCAGTATCAAGCCAAGTACAAAACTGATAAACATCCATTTAATTAATTGATGAATTTTCAACGAAGCCCCATCAAATTCCTTCCAGATAAATACTCCCCAGATGGCTGCTATCATTGTCGCCCCTTGACCCAAACCATAGGAGATTGCATAACCCGCCTGCTCAGAGGCAAGAATATTTAACGACATGCCTAAACACCAGATCACGCCACCAAGAAGCCCTATGCAATGCAGTCTTGTATTTCCTTCTCGAATATAATCTTTGTATGACACCGCATCGCCGTTCAAAGGACGATACATAAATATTGTATTCCATATAAAATTAGATGACTAAAAGACCCATAGAAAAAACAAAGACAGCGCTGTAAGGTGTCATCAAGCCAATCTCTGGATAAGCAAAATCGAGTGACATTGATGCGGCCACAAAGCGATAAAAAAAGCCCATTAACAAACCGCCTGCAATAGATAAGATGATGCCTTTATTTGGTGTCTCTCGCTTACCGCTGGATAAACCTTGATAGGCTAACGCATCTAAAATAATTGCTACCGCAACAAGGAGAACTCCTAAAAAAAGTAACCAAGGATCGCCAATAGGAACAGCAAAATAATTTATTAACACGCCAAGAACCAATGCAATTCCGATGCCCACAGGAAATGCTACCGCCATACCAGCTATGTCGATGGCGGCAACAATCAACAAATTAGCAAGATTGAAAATTACACCACCAAGAAATGCAGAGCTTAAGGATGTTGTACTTGCTTGTTGAAGATCTTCAATAAATCCTCTTCCAAGCTCACCATTACTGCCCAAGGTCATGCCCATTAATAAGGAAAATAAACTCACGCCAATAGCATAATCCCAATAATATAATTGAAAAGACCAAGTTTTACTGGCTAGCTTTTGAGTATTAGCCCACGAACCCCAACAAAACATTGTGATAATACAAAATATTACCGCCATAAAATAATTATCCACTATGAACATCAATCAATCTCCTCAATATATGGCATGGAATCTTGAGCACCTTTTCGAGTGACAGAAATAGAAGCAGCATGACACGCTCTCTTGATGCCCTCCTCTAGTGACAAGCCACTGGCAATACCGACAGATAAAGCTCCATTAAAACAATCACCCGCAGCAGTTGTATCAATAGCTTTCACCTGTGGAGACGGGATAAATTTAATGGTATTTTCTTGGGCTAAAAGTACACCTTTAGCACCCATAGTAATTGCCACATTTTTTACCCCAGTTGCCAACAATTTTTTAGCAGCAACTTCTGCAGATTTGTCATCTCTTACCTCTATACCGGTTAATTTTTTGGCTTCTGTTTCATTGGGCGTGATCAGATAGAGTTCATTTAGAAAATTCAGCGGTAATACTGATACTGGAGCTGGTGCTGGATCAAGAATGACCCTCCTAGAAGAACCTCGAGTAGCGTCAATAATATGGGCCACTGTATCCAATGGAATCTCTAACTGTAATAAAATAATGGCATTATCTGGCATGGAATCTAGAGCAGCCCTGACCTTTTTTTGATCAAGCTGGTTATTAGCGCCAGGCGCAACGACAATATGATTTTCACCTTTATCATCAACACTGATTAATGCAACACCAGATGCAGCAATTGGATCTCTACCAATGAAATCACAATTAATACTCTCACGCTTTAAGCAAGCAATTGATTGATCACCAAATATATCCTCACCCAATCTTCCGACCATAGTGACTTCACCACCAAGTCGAGCAGCAGAAACGGCTTGATTGGCACCTTTTCCGCCTGCAGTCATCATAAATTCTCCTCCCATGACAGTTTCACCTGGAGCGGGCAGATTTTTAGTCATAGCAACCATATCTGTATTGATGCTTCCTATGACAAATATAGGGTTTTGCTTAGCTGCCATAATTTACTTTCCTAATATTTAGTTATTAATTATTTTTTTATCATCAGTAAGGCTATCAATTGATGGCAGATGGTATGGAGCCATATCATTATGAACAAGTGGAACAAATGGGATATTCAGACAACCAGAAAGGAGGATAGGAAGAAGAAAAAATAAATATCGCATAATATTTCACCTTATAATTTATCTTTATATTTAAAATCAATCATCTCAACAACGAACATCTTATTTAGATAACCTTTATTCGATGCTCTTTTTGTGATGAATTACCACCAATACTATCAGCTTAATTGGAGTAATGTTTGTCGTACACTGAACTGGGCTAAATTTGTGAATGAATTCTTCTAAGATGCCAAAGAAGCTGCGAAACGAACTAAACGATTAGCTGCCTCTTCCAATTTCGGTATATCGGCCAAAAAACCTAATCGGATAGTGTGTTTCATTGAAGGGCCAAAGCCAAATCCAGGAACTACCGCAACTCCTTCATCATCTAGTAATTGCTCAGCAAAAGTCTCGCCATCGAGCCCAGTCGAACGAACATCAATCAATACGAACATTCCACCTTGTGGTTTGGTGTAACGCAAGATAGCGCTTTTATCTAATTTAGATAAAAATGCATCGCGTCTTGCTTTAAAAATATTCTGGAATTTTTTTGGACTTTGATCGTCCATTAAAGCTTTTGCGGCTGCCAATTGGACAAATTGATTGACGCCAAAGTATTGTGCTTGAGATAAATCTGTCAGAGCATCAATAATTACTGGTGGCGCAATTACCCAGCCTATCCTCCAGCCTGACATAGCGTGTGATTTTGAGAGGCTATTTACCACAATTACATTACTTCTTGTTTCTCGTTGAGAGTAAGCTGAGTAATGCTTTTTTTCGTATGTGAGTGACCAATAAACCTCATCAGAAATTAACCATATAGCATTTTCTTTACAGAGGTTTGCAAGGTCATTTAGATCTTGTTGTGAAAAAATTACACCTGATGGATTACAAGGCGAATTAATTAATATTGCTTTAGTTTTTTTAGTTATAGCAGCTTTAATTTTAGATAAATTAAGTTGATAATCAGTTGCACTGTCGAGCACTATTGTTACTAGTTTTGCTCCACTGGCTTGAACGACAGCTGGATAAGTGGCATAAGTTGGCTCTAGAATAATCACTTCATCATCACAGTCACTTATGCACAAAAAACTAGAAAATAAAGCCGCTTGTGCACCAGGTAATACTGCAATATGCTCACTTTCAACACCATCCCCATAAAGGGAATTTGCATGAACCGCAATTTTTTCTCTTAATTTCATTTCACCAGCTAAAGGTGAGTAATGCGTTTTTCCATTGTCTAGCGCAGAGCCTACGGCATTTACTATAGGTTCAGGAGTGTCAAAATCAGGATCACCGATACCTAGATGGATAATATCTTTACCTTCTTCAATGAGCTTAAAAGCTCTGTCCCCTATAGCCCATGCTTTTGAGCTAGGTCCTGATATTCTTTTAATAAGTTGACTTGTTTTCATTATTTATTAATTCTAATCTAGAGGAGTTAATACATAATAAACTATAAAGGAGCGGGAGTGATTAAGAAAATATTGAGGCGGATATTAGGTCGTATGGTATTTGGAAATATACTAAAATTAATCAATTTTCTGACGCTACCCAAACCAATCAAACGGAACTCTGAAGCGCAAAAATTAATTAATCTACAAACCGATAAAGTGGCACTTTATCAATTTGGGACATGCCCATTTTGCATTAAAGTGACTCGATTCATTCATCAAAATAGTCTTAATATTGAGCTTAGAAATACTCGAAAAGATCCTGACCATAAAACAGACTTAGTAAACCTCGGGGAAAGTACCAAGTACCGTGCCTTAGAATTGCTAAAGAGAATGAAAAAGATCTCTGGCTTTATGAGTCTGATGAAATTATTTCTTATTTTAAGAAGTTAACATAAAAAAATAAAAGCCAAGAAGAATGTGTCAAAACTACCACCAAAGTAAGCCAAAACCGCATTCTTTTATAATAATTTCTATGCGCTAATAATTTAGCCTCATAAACATACAAAAAGACGTAACTCATCAACAATAAGAGTAATAAAAAGATAGAAATTAAGTGCTCAATCCCATTGATGTCGACCACAGATAATACGATCGCTTGATTAAATAATGCCAGCACCAAAATCGATGCGAAAAAAGGCATAGAAAAAAGTAAGATAGATCCAAGCGGACTTTTATCAAGGTTAATCCTAAACGCCCATATTGAGCCCGTGAGAAAACTACAAACTAAAAGACTGTATAAACAGAAAAACAAAAATAACAATTCGACTGGCGAATAAGGGGATAGATTCCAAACTAATATACTTGGGATGACAAAAGGAATTAAACCAAAGTATCCAAGCAACTGAACTGATTTACTATTTTTCATTTTATTGGACATGCATATTACTTCCAGATTGAAAACAAGACTTTGGAGCTGGGCTTAATTTTATATTTATTAGCCATATCGCCTTGATTGATAGCAATACCAAGATTCAATATATCGTTAATATAAATAGCAGGTTCCCCTATTCCAACACCACCAAATGAACTTACAAATTTGACTTTTTGCATGAATAATTCCTGCCCATTATCGGTAATCTCAACCCATGCTTCATCACCGATATTTATATCTAGACGATCAAACAAGTCCACGCTGATATTGGTCCATACATTACCGTAATGAGCATCTAAGATTGGCACATTACCAACGATTCTTTCATTTATTAACTTTGGTTTAACATAATCGAGTTGCATCACTGATGGTTCGAGGAGATCACCAACTTGTTCGTAAGTAATCGCCTCTGAGGCTAAGCGTGCTCCCGTATATGCATAAACATCACGACCATGAAATGTGTGTGATCTCTCCGAACCCTCGAGTCGATTGGTCTTTTCGTTGATTTCCCTTACTTCCTCAATACCAAGTGACTCAGACACTAAAGTAAGCGATCCATTATCAGGGCTTACAAAAAAATGGCCTGATTTTGTCTTTAGAACGACGGACTTTCTAGCTGTTCCCACACCAGGATCAACCACATTTACAAAAACAGTCCCTTTTGGCCAATAATTAGCTACTTGATTCAATCGATAAGCCGCCTCCCAAATATTAAATCTAGGAATTTCATGTGTGACATCGAACATATTTAATTCAGGGGAAACACCAAAAGCCACGCCCTTCATAGAGGCAACAGCACCTTCCTCTAAACCAAAGTCAGTTTGAAACACTAAAGCATGCTGGGACCATACTGATGGTGATAAAAATAATGTAATTAGTCCAATCTTGAATATCTTGAATTTGAAATTTGGCATGTCCTTATACTCCTTATTTAAAAACCCATTATATATATTTATTTCTTTGTTGGCGCATGAAATTAGCGCTTAGGGTTGTTCAAATCAACTTCAGCAGCGATAAAACCAAAAGCACTCCAGCTGGATCCAGAAGTAATTTTCAATAAGAGACTATCAGACTCCTTTCTATCTCCATTGTAGTACAAATAATTAGCTAAGCCATAAGCAACAGCTGCATTACTCGGATTATTACCATCTGTGGTCATTAAATCATCGATTTTAATATCACCCTTATAAAGCAAGCAAAGCTGATGATAACTCATATTTTCAATAATATTCATATCTTGATGAATGTCATTTAGCGCATTGGTAGCTGCTAATTGATCGCCCATGCGACGTAATATCATATAAATCCAGTGCCCAGTAGAAACTAGATTGTCATCATTTCCACCCAGATCATAGCCATTACGAAATGCCGCGAGAGCACTGCGCCAATCTTGTTTCAAGTAGTAAGCTAAACCCAAGTGATACCAGACATTTCCTTGAGTCGTGGTCAATGGGATATTTTTTATATTAGGAAGGCCATCAGGCTCAATTTGGGGCGATAAGCCTCTCATTATAATCGATGCTTTCTCCAGATCAGCAATTGCAAGATCAAACTCCCTTATTGAAATATATCTGTGTCCACGATGTCTTAAAAATCGAGGATCATTAGGAAATTGAATCGAACCTTTGGAGAAAGCATCAATGGCATCTAGATAATTGCCAGTATATGCCAAGCGCCTTCCAAGCCAAATAAGCGTATCTGGATTAAGTGGATTTTTTTTATAAGCAGCCTTAGCTATTTCTAAGTTTTTTAAACTCAATTCATCTGATTTATTGGGTATCAATGCCCTGCCATCAATAGAAGTTGCTTGAACAGCAATTGGTGGTGCAGAAAATAAATCGTAAGCAACGCTGTTACCAACAAAGCTAAAATGGCTAAAAAACAAACCAAAAATAAGCACTGACTTTTTAAATTTCAAGATAAATTCCTTGTCTTAAGTTACGTTTAACTCTAAATTAAAACTAACATATTACTCGTAATTAGTATTTTAATTATATAAGAAGTTTGTACAATAAGATTATGTCATATACCCAGACCATCAGTTCATTACTAGAAAATATTTTTGAAAAAAGTATCAAAACTTCTTCGAAGCTTTTGTTTAAAAAAAATAGTCACAAAAATGATATTTATCAAATTATTGAAAATTTAATTGATACTAAAAGTAATATCTCAAGGGTTAAGTATGCCAAGGAATTTTTTGCCCTGGTAAATCATATGGATGATAAGGAATTTGATGACTTAATGGTTAATCTTAGAGACCAGAGAGATTTAGATACTGATCAATTAAAAATATGCATAGATGATTATATCAAAGAGAATTCCGAAACAAACTACATCAAACTTCAAAAAGCTCAAGCGTCAAAAAGGAAAGATTTATTCAGAAAGCTCAACTGCTTCGATGAAGCAACCACATTCTTAGTAAATTTAAGACGAAAGATTCTAATCAAATCGTCAAATGAAAATAATTATCAAAAAGTTGAAAATGACCTGAAAACACTCTTTGTTGATTGGTTTAATAGAGGCTTTTTAGTAATGAAGCCTATAGATTGGAATACACCAGCTTCTATTTTAGAGAAGATTATTAAGTATGAATCTGTCCATCAAATAAACACTTGGCGAGAACTAAGAGACAGGATTGATTCAAATGACAGGAGATGTTTTGCCTTTTTTCATCCAGCCATGGCCACTGAACCTTTAATTTTTGTTGAAGTTGCCTTTCTAGACGATATTCCAACCAATATAAACACAATACTAAAAGAAAAAAGAGAATTAATAGATGAAACTGAATTAGATACAGCTGTATTTTACTCAATTTCAAATTGCCAACGAGGATTGGATGGCATTTCATTTGGAAACTTCTTAATTAAAGATGTAGTCACCTTTATAGAGAAGGAAGTTCCAGCTATTAAGCGTTTTATTACCCTGTCTCCAGTGCCTACATTCATGAAATGGATAAAAATAAAGGACAATGATCTTTATAATGTTTTATCCAGCGATTATTCACTGGAGAGTTTCAAGAAAAACAAAACAATACTAGATACATATATAAGAAATTACTTATTAAAATCAGACCGAAAAGACGGTAAACCGAATGACCCAGTATCTAGATTTCATCTGGGAAATGGAGCCTCATTGCATCAAATTAATTTTATGGCTGATACTTCAGAAAAAAGTCTTAAAAAAGGCGCTACATTTATGATTAACTATAAATATGACAATGAATACATTGAAGAAAACCATGAAAAATACACCAGAGATCATCGTGTTATATCGAAAAAGAATATTTAGCTTATAATTGCCCGTCAATACTAAATTGAGATAAAAAATCCCATATCACTTCTTCGCTGTCCTTGCCCCCTAATCGTGTTGGCCAAATATGGCCCATACCAATAATCTCATTTAGATATACCTTCACTTGATTATCACAACTTGAATATTGATGTAAATTTCCTAAATATTCGCCATACCCATCAGCATTATCAGAAGTTTTTGCCGTGTTTCTTGAGGAGCAATTATTATAATTAGACCAAAAATCAACTACGCCTTTAATTGATTCAGACTCTGATCTTTCCCAAGGCACAATATTATCTTCAGTACCGTGCACATGCATAACAGCAGTCGCATGACTTGGTTTGCATTCAGTCATTAATGCCAGGCTCATATCCCCTGTTACCGAAGCAATAGCTGCGACTTTACTGCTCAGAGCACACGCCAAGTAATAACTCATCATTCCACCATTAGACATCCCAGCAGCATAAACTCTCTTTAAATCAATTGTGTATGCTTGAGAAACTGTCTCAAGCATTACCGATACAAAACCGACATCGTCAGTCACACCTTTTCCAGATGACGCACTATTCCAATATCTATTGCCAGCTAAATAAGAACCATTAGGCACTATCAAAATAAAATTATTTTGTTCGGCTAATGCCCTAAAATCACTATTTTGAAGTTGTCCTTCAGCATTACCGCCAAACCCATGAAAATTGAAAAGTAATGGTGAAGATACTTCTGCATTATATGTTTGAGGGACATATAGAATAAAATCCCTTTGCAATCCATCGTGCATAAGACTGCATGACAAATACCCACCATAAGTAATACAAATATCAGTAAGATTATTTTTATTAGTGCTTGATGTAATTATAGTCGAGGTATCTTTGATTTCTAAGTCAGTCAACGCTGAACCATTACCTCCTCCACAGGAAGATATCAGAATTAACCAAGGAATCATTATTATTTTGAAGACATGCCTGATCAACACAATATCAATATTTATATTTATATTTATATTAATCATGAATAGTGTCAATAAAATTAAAATAACAATTATATTTAAAATTTAGTTTAACAATAATTACTCTCATGCAACCAAACCAGCACTATAACCGGATGACCAAGCCCATTGAAAGTTATATCCACCCAGATGACCGGTAACATCAAGAACTTCGCCTACAAAAAATAATCCTTTATGACCCTTAATTTCCATTGTTTTTGAGTTAACAACATCCGTATTTACGCCACCTAAAGTTACTTCTGCAGTCCTGTAACCTTCGGTTGCAGATGGTTTTATTTTCCATGCATTGAATTTATCACCAAGATCTATTAAATCTTTGTTACTTATTTCAGGGAAGCTATGATCTTTAAGTAAATGCCACCAAAGGGCCTCTAAATCTCCAACTAATGCTTTTGGAAGGAGATTGTTAAGGTATTTTTTAATCGTTGATTTATTCTTGTTTTTCTTCTGACTTATAAATTCTTTAGCGACATTTATAGTAGGCAGCATATCAATAGTAATCTCATCTCCAGGATTCCAATAATTAGATATCTGTAAAATAGCGGGGCCACTCAATCCTCGGTGAGTAAACAACATTGATTCTTCGAACATTTTACTATTACTTTCAATATTTACAGGAACAGATACACCAGATAATTTCTCACATAAATCTTTAATCTCACCAGAAAACATAAAAGGAACTAAGCTTGCCCTTCTTGAGACTAAGGGTAAATCAAATTGCTTAGCCAAGTCATAACCAAAACCACTCCCGCCTAATTTGGGAATAGATAGAGCACCAGTAGCCACAATCAGAGATTTGCATTGAACCAAAATTTCATCAGCGGAATCAATGCTCATTAATAACTGATAAGGTAATTCAGTGCCTTTATCATAATTGCTGGATACTTCTCCAATATCCACATGAGTCTGGATTTCAACACTCCATTCGCTACATTCTGTAAGCAACATATTGAGAATATCTTTCGATGATTTCTCGCAAAATAATTCATGGTGATTTTTTTCAACATAGCCTATCTCATGCTCCTCAACCATTGTTATAAAGTCCTGAGGAGTATATCTTTTTAGGGCAGCTTTACAGAAATGAGGATTATTTGATAAAAAATGATCTGCCTCAACAAATAGATTCGTAAAATTGCATCGTCCACCACCAGACATGAGAATCTTTTTTCCTACTTTATTAGATTTCTCAAGGACTAAAACACTTTTATTTCTTTTCGCAGCTGTTATCGCACACATTAACCCAGCGGCTCCTGCTCCCAGAATAACTATGTCGAAATTCTTATTAATTATGATTCAGCTATTTGCTGTATGGACATTTTCATAGTACTTACTTATATAATATTTATATCTACTTTGTAGATTTAAGTTTAGTAATTGTCACAAAAAATAGCCCATCTTTTACAAGCATTGAAATTGCTAAAAAAACTAGCCAGGCATGCAAGATGGGCTTGATTAAATATTAATAAAGAAAAACTATGTAATCACAACTTTATAAAAGCCAGCGAGTAATGAGGGTTCATTGGTATTACTAACTGGTGCTGAACTGAGTCATAACACATGGAAGCTGCATTGGGTATCCCTCGAGCTATGATCTCCGCCTCTCCATCATTATCAATTCGAGATACACTACCGTATCTGACGCTACTGATATATTTGGTTCCATCTTTCAGTACAACAACGCCATCACCGCCGCCTTCTATTGCATTCTCTTGTTTTACAATTTCCCCAGAAGGGCTAAAAGTTGTAACCCCTGAATTTCCCATATTCACAACAACGATATTGCCATCATTATCCATGGCAACACCATTAGGTGAGCTGAGTGGTTCGCCTTCCGCGAAGATTGAAACACCTCCATCTGCAGTAATTTCGTAGACTAATCCAGCTCTACTATCTGAAAGATAAGCCATTCCTTCTGCCGTGGCAGCAATGCCATTAATAAATCCAGCACCAGGTATAGAAACAGATCTCAGAGGTTCGCCAGTTTCTAAGTTAAACGATCTCACATCTCGTGAACCATTATCAGCGGTATATAGAATTCCGTTTGAAATAACACTTCCAATCGGATCATGTAATTCCAAGCCATCACGTGTTGCCCCTATCCATTTCGATGTGTGAACACTTCCATTAGGATTAATAAAGGAAACATAGCCATCATTATCAGGAGCAGAAGTACTTCTATTACCTCTATTCATGGCCAGAATTAAATTTCTTTCTGGGTCAAATGTACAACTTTCAGCAAAATGAAAACTACCATAAACAGTCACATTACTGCTCAAAGGAATAAAACTACCAGATTCATTGGTAGCTCCCAAGGGTTGACCAGCATTAAACTCTTGGGCATTCAAAAATGTCACTGGGATACATAGCAAAGTACTTAAAATTATTGAAATTGTTATTTTGTTCATTATTTTTTCTACCTATTACATTAATTATAAAAATAATCTTATAACAAAAAAATCTCAATATGAAGAAAGTTATCCTCTATCTTGCAATCACAAACTCAAATAGAAATTAAGGTTTCAGTTTCTTACTCTTATTAATGACATGAACAATCTGATTCGATACAGATTTTATAGTTTCTGTAGTGTGAATAACTAATAAAAATTGAGCCCAATAAAGTTAATCCTTTTTCTCCATATTCACCCAGTATATTCTCACCCAAAAGTACTGCCAAAATAAGTATTAGTAATCCCGCAATACCAATAGGCAAAAAAGAAATATTTTTATGGTTTCTATACCCCATAGATAAGGCAGAAATACTGATAGGAACCGCTATCAATACAATCATTTTATGAATAAATTCATTATCGTAAGAAAAAGAAAGAAAAGTGGAGGTTAAAATAATAAAAGAGGGGGCGAAAAGACAGTGAATGAGACATATCAGTGATAATGAGATAGCAAATCTGTCAGTTGTTAATTGTGCTTTAATCATAGTTTTAATCCTCTATTCAAGACAGCTCGATAATCATGATAAATTGATCTAAATTGGATATTATTTAAAATTATTTTACTCATACTCCCTCTTCAGAAACTAATCTACTTCTGGATGAACTAAGGAGGATCAAACCAAAGAATAATATAAATACAACCGGACCAATGATTGAAATATGTGGTTTTTCTGTTGCCATCCAAACTTCCTCAAAAGTTGGGATTTGATCAAATTCTGACACTGTAATGCGATTACTGGATAAAACTGACAATTCAATAGCACCACTCACTTCAGTTAAGTGCTGAGCAGCAGTTTGAAGGAATAATGCATGGTTTCGCGAGTCAGTTTGAGCGATTGCAATCAATCTACGTTGAAGAATTATTGTTGGAGATAAATACTGCAATATATTGAGCATATTTTCACGATCAGTAACACTTTCAGCAAAAGCTTTCACGATGGGCTGTGTATTCTGCTCTACAACTGAATTTGATAAAAATAAAGCACGGTAATATCCAGGAACCTGACTGTCACCAATGGTTAATTCTGGATGATCTTCTAAAAAAGTTTGTGTCAGTTCTGCAGTGCGCTTCGTTGCTTCGCTGGTAGCAAAACGTGCATCAGATAGAAGCTCCAGCTTAGAGGGCTGAGGAAATAGATAAGTTGCAACACTGTTTGATGCTGCTGGAATTATAAGTGCGAATAAAAGCCACAAACTTACCAGTTTTGATAAAGCAGAAACTCCTTTTTGGCTTCGACTCACCAACAAAAAGATTAACCCAAACCAAAAAACAAAATAGACCCCAACCAAAAGTAGCCAAGAAACAACATCATTAATAGACGCATTCTCAGCTATCACAAGACCAGAAATCAATGCTGCTAATGTAATGGCAAATAACAAACTAGATCGAGCTAACATTCTAGTCATAATAACGCTATTTTCTGTCAATGGGTTGGAGAGCAACATCTTGTATAACCCACGTGACCGATCTGAAGCAATGACATCAAAATTTAATGCAATTAATAGAAGGGGAGCTATGATAGTGATAAAGAAAAGAAAATCCATACGACCAAATAAAAGTGTCATCGGGTTATCAAACTCGTAAGGCTCTATCATCGTCATTCCATTGCGCCGTGGACTAATTAATAAGCGTTTAGGTGATATTTCAGCCATTCCAATCGCTAGATGGGACATGGAACCAGTCTCATGTACTGCTGGAAACACTATATCCATTGGTCTTGCTGAATAGGGACTTGATTCACTTTCACCATTTTCAATGGCAACTAAATCCGCCCTCCAAGACTTGCTTCGCTCTTTAAAATATTCTTCATATTGTTTGAGCGAAGCATTATTAGCCGATTGCCAAGCTACACCAGACCAAATAGAATAAAATCCTGCAAACAATGCAAAAATCAGAAGTGACTTAATTGCCAGTGATCGGCGCATACGCAAAAGCTCAAATGAAAAAAGCGTTTTATTCATTTTATGGCCTCCAAACTATCAATTCGCAAGGTAGCTCGACGTGCGAATAAATATGCCAAAAAAGTCATAGCGATCAACACACCAAACATTGAGATATAATAAGAGATAAGAGATAAGAAGAGTGGTGATTTTCCCTGATAGTCAGCAATTTGACTCCAAAGCTCTTCTCCGGTGGTATAACTGTTTCCTGGAACAATGCCATTTATCATCAAATCCTCATTCATTTGCTTGATAATATTACGGCGATGCAATTCTGCATCCCAAGCAAAAGCATCATGATGTATACGATCTGTACCAGCTAAGCCTGCAGAGAGTTGTTTTAGCGCTGTAGTGGGTGACATGAATGACAAAATCTCAAGGATAGTTTCTTGTCCTTCATGAATACCTCTCAGGTCACTGTAAACCTCATCATAATAAGGATCGGCGTGTTCTTCACTTGTTTGAAGGATATAGCCTCTATAATTGATTGGTAAATCGCTTATTTCATTCACTCCATATTTATCTAATATTTTCTGCTTAGACTGTTCTTGATAAGCCTCATCTTTTGAATAGGCTGCTCGTGCTTCAGATAATGATTTATTCACTTCAAAGCCTTTTGGCTGAGGAATTGAGAATGTTGCAGCATCACTTGCAAACCGAGGAGCAACTATAATCAAAACAAACCAAACAGTGAAAAGCGCGATTGCTGATGAGCGACGACTTCCACTTCTAGCTGATACACCAATTGATATAAATGCGAATATCATAAAATAAAGACTGTAAACACCAAGCAAAATAAACAACCGTAAAATTTGATCTGCTTGCTGCGCACCAGTTTGTATAACCACGACAGCGGCCATTATGATGAATGCTAATGGTATAAGGAGTTTTAGAACTGTGTAAAGAGCGGCACGTATTTTTCCTCTGAATACTGATTTAAGGGAAATACCGTGACTTAGGAGTTGCCTCAATGTTCCGTCTTCGCGCTCACCTGCGTAACTAGAGAATAATAACAAAATAATCACAAGTGGTAATATCACTTGCATAATCCAAGCTGGAGTTAATGAGACAAAGTTTGATAGGTCTCCCGCCCCCTCAGCATAGCGAAAAGCAGCCGGATTTCTTCGATGTGCCTCCATCCATACAGCCAGTCCACTGTAATCTAAAGAGCCAGGTTCAAAAGTGGACATTGAGGGAATGGGTTTAAAAGCATAGCGTGAAAAATGAGCCGCTGAATGAGGATTTCTCTCACCTTGATTAATCCAAACTTCTCTATCATCAGCGGCTGCAGAGGCGCGCTCTTGCTCGAATGTATCAGTACGTTGCCAGCTCAACACAACAGCAATCAGCATTATAGCAAGTGTTGCTAAATAAATAGCATTGGTAAAACGATTACGCCCCATGACAATTTTTTCTTTGGATGAAATGATCTCAGAAGTCATTATTTTTCTTCTTGAAGATGTTGCATATGATTCAGATAAGTCTCTTCAATCTCTGCAAGGGAGACATTTTTAGTCAACAACGTCTCAAGCAATTTGCCATCCTTCATTATTCCCAATCGATCACCAATTTCTTTGGCACGAAACAAATCATGGGTAGCCATTAAGATTGCCACCCCATCATTTTTCAATTTTTTCAGAATCTGACAAAACTCATTTGCAGCTTTTGGATCAAGGCCCGAAAGCGGCTCATCTAGCAACAAAACTTTAGCTTTTTTGGCCATGGCAATTGCGATTCCAACCTTTTGTCGCATACCTTTGGAATATGTACTTGAAAACATATTATGAAATTCACAGGCAAGACCTGCATTTTCTAGGCATGAGACTAAAAATTCTGAGTCATGTGGTTTCCTCGCCAGCCTCACAAAAAACTCAAGATTTTCAAATCCAGTTAATTCAGGATATAAAGATACTTGCTCAGGAATATATGCAACAGCAGCACGGGTGGTTTCCAAATTATCTTGAACATCCATTTCATTAATAAATGCCTCTCCACTGGTTGGCTTCAAAAAACCAAGAAGTAGATTAATTGTGGTTGTTTTACCAGCTCCATTTGCTCCAAGAAAACAAAAAATTTCACCCTGACTCACACTGAAATTTAAGCTATCTAGAACTGTATTTTGACCAAACTTTTTTGATAAGTTTCTCGTTTCAATCATATTGATTACTCCGGGTAACATAGAATCTGAGGTAGGAGGAGGATTCAAATCCTTGATGGATTTGAATCCTTAGAATACTGACTATAAAATAGTCAGAACCTCTATTTGTCCTCTCATACAGTTACTATCTAGAATTTCACGCTAAAACTTACGCCCATATTCTTACCGGCTAAAGGAACTTCATTTTTAACAAACGATGAATGATTCCTAGCAACTTCATTAAGTAAATTATGGCCAAAAACAGAAGCAGAGATTTCTGTTCCAGATTCTAGAGAAAGCTTTTGGCTGTATCTAATATCAAGCAATTTATAGCCTTTTGTAGATGATTCACTAAGAGCTATGTCATTCTGCTTTTTAACATCTTTCAAGGTCATATTGAATTGCCCGCCCTGATCTTGCGAATATGATAATGAATAAATATTTCTCTCTGGAGACATTCTTGGAATATTTGTTCCATCATTAAATTCACCCGATATTGAATCTCTGGCTATCGATAATTCTAGATTTCCACCGTTTATTTCAAACATTTTACCTAGTTCAATCTCATAACCACTGAGCTGTGCATCTTTTTGTTTGTAATTAGAAACCGTGAGTTTCTTTTTCTTTGATGCACTATCTAAGAGATAAATATAATCATCTACATTATTTTTAAAATAAGTAATGTTACCAAAATATCCATTTCTGTCATAAGCAACTGATAAGTCGATATTACGTGAACTCTCTGTAACAATGTTCGTGTTACCTACTTCATATCTTCCTGTCGCAAGGTGAGCTCCTTTCATGAAAAGCTCTATCGCAGATGGTGCTCTTTCAACATTTGCAAGATCCATGCTTACGTTTAAGAATTCATTGATATCCCTATTAATACTGACAGCTAGGCTACTATTTTCGAAATCTTTATCGAAGTAATCAACTTCTTCCTCTTCGTGCTCTTCATCATGATGCTCCTCTTCCTCTTCTTCTTCGTCATGAGCAAGTGAGCCTTTTCTATTGATTCGATCCAATCTAATCGCAAGATCGACATTAAAAACGTCTAAGTCAGTACTAGCATAATAACCAATTGAGAATTCTGAATTATCTGACGGTCTAATAAATGCTTCATGACCTATTGCTGAGACGTCCTCATCAATCATATTTAGCACTGCTCGTTGTGAAAGTGCATCATTGGAGAAGTCAACAACCATGCCATATTCTTTTGCATCATTTTTGAATGTGGTAGGACCTTCTTCATGATGCTCTTCCTCTTCCTCTTCTTCATGACCTGCTTCTTCAGCATGCTGCTCAATCAAGGAATAATCTGTACCGGCATAATAGTAGTCAATTTTTCTCAGAACGCTATCATCAAAAACATATGAGCCTTCTAAATTAACGACCGTAGAATCAGTGGTAACATAGATCCTCTCTTCTTCATGCTCCTCGCCTTCTTCCTCTTCTTCATGCTCTTCGCCATGAAATGGAATACCATAAAGACTCTCGATTCCTCTTACAGAGGCGCCAAAATAGCCCCAGTCACCAGTTTTAGAGACACCAAAACGCTGTGATTTAGATTCATAATCAGAATTAGCTAGATATTTTGGGTTCTCTTCTTCTTCATGATGCTCCTCTTCTTCCTCTTCTTCTTCATGAATTATTGCGCCAAAGGGAATCTCATATTTTTCAAAACCCGAATCTTTATAAGCTAAACTGAAATTCAAACCAGCAAGATTATTTTGATAAGAAAATTCACCAGAATTACCGCTATTGACTGTTTGTGCTTCAGCTCCTATTCTCAATTCCGACTCTAAAAAATCAGATCTAGCAATGGTGTTATCGACAACATTAATGATGCCACCTGAGGTGCCATTTGCATAAAATATCGATGAAGGGCCTCTAACAACTTCAATTTGTTGGATGTTATTTAAATCAATATCATTTACATGATCTGCGCCAAGACCAGCGACATCTCTATTTACTCTGCCATTACTCATTATTTTGACACGGTTTCCAGACATTCCTCGGATAATAGGTTGTCCTACTCCTGCACCGTAATCTGCAGAAGATACACCCAGCAGATTATCCAGTGTTTCACCTAGACTTTGGGTTGCCATATTGGCAATGTCTTCTCCATCCAAAAAGTGAATTGGATTATGGATGGTATTAAGTTGTTGTTCGATGTATGACGAAGTCACTATTATTTCGTCAATTTCTTCTTGTGCAAATACATTATTTACGTTGATTGCACTCATAAATATGAGCGCATATTTTACTACTTTCATGTTGATCTCCGGTATATATATAAAGTTAATTAAATAAAATTAAGCTTCATAAATAGGGGGAGCTCTTGATTGAAAATTATTAAAACTCTGGTGTAAAAAAAATTCTTTTTTCTCAATTGTCAGAAAATCAAATAGAAAATTCTCCGCAAAATAAATGTTCAACTGAACTGGGTCAGATACTTCAATATTACAGAACTGGCATTCTAGTTCAGATGACGCACCTTCAATAAAATCATGGGTTAGAGGGTCAAACGCAGCACTGGTAGCGAACAAAAGAGCCGCTAAAAGTACCATATAATTTCTATTCAGTTTGATCATAGTGTTACAACATAACATAAATAAATTTAAGTATAGTGTTTTTTATCCCTTCGGATAATTTAAAGCACTGTAATAATTAATTGATACTTATATTAGAAAAATACCTAAATCTATCATTAAATAAAGAGTGACAATGAAACCAATTAAATAGAATACAGTTCTGACACTGGGATTTTTATCTGTTGCTATAAAGTAATACAAAAACATGTGCATAATTCTAGTTAATGCATAAATCCATACAATGGAATTTAATGTACTGGAGTTATATCCTGATAAGATAGCTAATAATGCCATTCCAAATATTGGAATAATATTTTCTAAAGAATTCCAAAATACTCTGTAACTTCTAAATAGAAAAGATTCTTGGCCTAGAGATGAATCCATTACACCAACTTTGTATCCTTTTTGTTTTCGATGACTGCGAATTAAAATGATCGCTTGAATGATTATGGTGGTTAGAATTAACCATAAACCGAAAAATACTGATTGATAGGTTTCAAGCATTTTATTATCCTAATTTAAGCAGTTTCTCTGCTGTTAATTATTAAAGTCATCAAAGTAAAAATATCTTACGCCCTTTTTTGTGGCAGCATTAGCCATACAATATGCAACATCAGCTGCCTGTACGCTTCTATATTTTCTCAAAGGACCGATTAAAAAAAGATTTAACGGGTAATGTATATATTTTCCAATTCCCTCTAAAAATCTACTTTCTTCCCTATGACCCAGTAGCAAACTTGGTCGATAAATATTGATACTGTGAAAATCAATATTTTTGATTGCTTCCTCAGCTTTCCCTTTTACTTTTAAATAAAAACTCTTAGCAGATGAATTCGCGCCAATAGAGGTAACTAAACTAATATTTGTAGCGCCCGATTCTCTTGCTTTTTTAGCAAAAGCAACACAATAATCTAAATCTACTTTTTTAAATTCTTTTTGACTGCCGGCTTTCTTAATTGTTGTGCCCAAACATATATAAACATGATTACAAAAAGGGAGGCTTTCATTATCTAAAAAATTATCATAATTTATTTTAAGAATACTTATATCACTGGGTATGTTTTTAATGGATCTTCTAGTTACAGCAATAACTTGATCTCCTTTTGAACTAAGCTCAAGGAGAAGTTTCTTTCCAATAAGGCCTGTAGAACCTATCACCACTGAAATATTAGGCATTGTTTCTACTCACTATCAATTATTATTAATGCAAGAGGCATCAGGGAAAAATTGCAAGCAAACACTAAAATCCGGCATCGCCCGAAGGCCAAGCCGGACTATTACCCAGATCTTGACCATTACAATCAATTTTAGCAATTGCGGCTTCCATGATACTTAAGCCCTCTTTAAAGGTATCTATATTCATGTTAAGAGCTGGATACATTCTGATGTTTTCTTCACGGTCACTGATAGCCCATACTCCTGTATGCAGCATCTCATTTCTAACGGCACGAGCATACCACCAATTATCATCATCTTTCTTGTCAGCGGGAGCTTGGAAGCTGACGCCCAGCAATAATCCACTGAGACGAACTTGGCGTACGATCTCATATTTACTCTCCCATTTGCTCATCACATTTTTAGCAATTTCAGCCAATTTGGCTGCATGGTCGATAATATTATCGCGTTTAAATATTTCAAGTGTTTTTAGTCCTGCAGCACATCCAGCTGGAGTGCCAGCAAATGTTGAGCTTGCAGAAAAATCGGGATTGTTACCAAGGATCTCATCGCGAGCAGCAACGCCAGCACAGGCTTCAACACCACCAGATAAATTTTTACCAATGACCAAAATATCTGGTACAACATCATAATGCTCAACCGCCCACATTTTTGCGGTGCGTCCTAATCCTGTCAGTACTTCATCAGCGATCATTAACCAATCATTCCGATCACAGATAGCACGAATTCCTTGAAGAAAACTTTTTGTTGGTATCCAGTTTCCCCCCTCAGCCAATCCTGGCTCAACCATGATGGCCGCTATATTGTCTTTAGCGGCAATATAGTTTGGGATATGGTGCTCCAAATAATGAAGACAATACTCTGAGTACTGCTCTTCGGTCATACCGGCTGGAATATGGTCACTGTGGGGATAAGGTGCAATTATGGCGCCACCATTCCAGCCTTCCATGTACTTTCTTGTATTCAAGCCACCAAAAGTTTTAGTTCCCAAACTGTTTCCATGAAATGAAGATGCAAACGTAATAACATGACGCCTTTTTTTATAACACATAGCCATATAAAAAGCCGATTCAGCTGCTTCGGTTCCCGATACCTCATAGTTAAAACGAGATAATGCTTTTTCAGGCGTAATTTGAGTTATTTTCTCAGCCAACTCATACCGAAGAGGGTGATCATAATGAAAGCCATATCTTTTTTGAGCCTCATGAATGGCTTCGATAATCTCAGGATGAGCGTTACCGATTGGGTTTGTTGCCCAACCATTTTGGAAATCTATATATTTATTTCCATCCACATCCCAAATATGATCGCCAAGCGCCTTATCAACCATCACTTGACCAGCAGGTCTAAAGCCACGTTTTAATGCTTTTTGCATTTTATCATTGAATATCAGGCCATTTTGAAAAATTGGTATTCCACGCTCAAGTATTGCTTTTGCTTTAGGCCCTGGGATTACTTTAGTCATAATGAATTCTTTTATTTACTTATAATTAGATTTTATATTATATGATCCGCTGTGTTATTTATAATTACATTTCATATTATATGATCCATTATTTTGGCATTTCAATTAATAGTTGCATGCTTTATCATTTGAGGATCTTATTTAGGTAGCGTCGCTGAAATGACAAGAGATAATCAGATCAACCCGAAAGAAATAGAAATTTTTCTTACCTCATGGAAGGATGGTGTACTTGCTATAGGTAAGGCTTATCATGAAGCTGATAACTATAAAGATAAAGCCAGCGCTTTTATTGAGAAACATTACGCTTTTGACACAGGTGATGTTTTATTTAAACCAACTTATACCACTGATGTAATATTTAGAAATAACCCTGAAGCTGCCCTGTCTTACTTTGTTTCTGGCTCCATCTCAGAAGACTCAGGCTTTGCAATAAAGCCATGGGAGTCTATTAAAGTATCGGATACTAGCTTCCTTTTAGAAGATAATCTTAATGCTGTAATGGGAGTTCTTAACTTAACATTAAAAAACTCCAAGGATGTAACTAAAATTGCTTTCACTTTTATCTTGGTTAAAAATAATGATGAGCTAAAGATTAAAATTCATCATTCCTCTGAATTGATTTAGTCAATTTTATTGCTGCGTGCAATCATTCGAATCTATCTCTATTTATAAGTATGTCTTCTATCTGAAAAGGTCCTAACTCTCTTTCTCCAAGCTTTATATGAGCCTTCTTTTAAGTTTTCACGCATAAATTTTTTTACGTCTTTTTCACCCATTCCATACATGTTTTGTATATTTTTAAAACTGACATGATCGGAGAGGGCCAATTCAATGATCTCACTTTTTTCACTTTCAGAAAATATTTTCATTATCTATACTCAATTATAATTTAACCAGAAACCCATGCTGAAATTGGGCTTCACAAGTTCCTTTTTAAATAATTTCTATTTTTTTATGCAGTTAAGTTCGAATATCGATTTATTTTTTATGTGGAGCAACTAAGTACTTTTCTCCAGTAGCTTGCTTCGCATAGTTTTTGAGTATCTCTGGCTGAAGCATCTCCTCAAAAGATATCTCTTGGGTATATTGACTTGCAAATGTGGTTTTAATTTCTCTGGCCACTCGTTGTCTCATTTGTTGGAATTTTTCCATGCCAATTCTTTTGATCATTGGCATTAAAAGCCAGCCGCCAAGACCCCATTGCATCCCAAACGATCTATTTAAAATAGTTGGCGATTGATCTAATCCACCATAGATATAGACCTGCTTGTATATATCTGTGCCATATCGACTATATTCTTTAGTGGTTTTATTTGCAGCTATTTCCATGGCAGACAGTATTTGCCCTGGAAGCTTGCCATCATTGCCACCCCCTGTCGCATCAAAACCTAAAGTGGCGCCTGTGGCTATTAATGCTGCAATCAAGTCCTTCATAAAACCTGGATCACTGGTATTGCATACATAGTCCGTACCCATACTTTTTAGCATTTCAGCCTGTTCATTCTTTCTGACAATATTAACAAGAGGGATCGAGTCATCCTTGCAAAGCTTCACTAGCATTTGACCAAGATTAGAGGCGGCAGCTGTATTGACAATACCGCTATGATTTTCCATTTTCATGGTTTCAATAAACGCTAACACAGTTAGAGGATTTACAAATGAAGAAGCCGCCTCTGCACTGGTTATCTTATCATCCATAACCAAACAACTGCTTGCTGGAACACATCGATATTGAGAATACATCGCTCCACCCGCCGCACCAACCGTCTTACCAATTAGCTCTTTAGCTTTAGCCCCAGTATCTTCAATTACACCGCCCCCTTCATTGCCAACCTGCATAGATTGACCCATCCTTGATTTCATTGCTTTCATCAAGCCTGGATGTATCTTCATTTTTGCTACTGTGGCATTTCCAGAACCTGAAACACTTAAACTATCAAGATCGGCTGCAAAACTTATTAGAAGACCTAAATCTGAAGGATTAATTGGAGATGCTTCTACTTTTATTAAAACTTCATTTTCTAGAGGCTTGGGTTTTTCAACTCTAGCAATAGATATTTCTATGCATCCTTCACTGGTTACGATTGATCTTATTTCTTGTGAAGTTTTATCGAGCATGCTTAATTTTCCCTTTAAGAAAGAATTCTAGGTATTAATTTAGGAGTATTCTTTTTGTAACTATTATAATTTTCCAGATGTCCCCATTTTTCATGCCCTCTTATCTCTAATAACCTTATCCCACTGACGTGATTAAGCAATAAATAAGTAAAAATGGGTGAGAATAATGCTAAAAAATTCATTCCAACGAAAGTAGGTATAGCCATTATTGCTATACCTGTCCAAAGAGTGATTTCACCAAAATAATTTGGATGTCTGGATCTGGCCCACAAACCTTCATTGATGAACGAACCTTTATTTTCTTCTTTAGATCGGAATTTATTCTTTTGGTTATCTGCAATTACCTCAATAACAAATCCAAAAATAAACAATACAAATCCTATGATAAATAAATTATTTATTATTACACCGGTTGGGCTAGTAATTGCTACCAAAGCAGCTGAGGAACATATAAATACCCACATACCTTGCAATGTCCACGTCATAAAAAATCGAGAAAAAGATGTTTTAATAGAATTAAATCTTTCGTCTTTTCCATCCTTTGATATCCTCATAAATAAAAATGACCCCAGTCTTACAGCCCATAACATTATGGCTCCTGCGACCAGTAAGTTACTTAAATTTAAATTTTCGATACTCTCAGTTGCTACCAAGCAATACATAAAAATACTTAAATAAGTCAAGCTACCAGTTAAATCATAAAATTTTTCAGTTTGTAGCAAAAAAGCTGGGATAAATGCAATCCATTGAATTACAAAAGCAATAATTAGAATTTGTTCTAGTAAATTTGTTCCAGAAACTTGAATACTATTAAAGGAAATCAATTCAGCGTATGTTTTGGTAAAGATAAACACTGCTGCTGCAATAGCCATATTTATTAAATGTTTCATTACTCTCTCCATCCATTGTAACTATATGTTAAATATAGGTGATACTTTCGCTTTCACCTATTTTTTAAATCAAGCGCCTGTTATATCAAATATTCTGATATTAGGACCATCATCACACATCGATGCAATGGCATCCATAGTCCCTTCTTCTGCTCTAAAGGCGAGATATTTTTCATAATGCTCTTTTGAATCCCAAACTTCAGTCATCACAAAATTTTTCTGATTATCAATATTCAAAGTTAGCTTAATTCCTTGGCAGCCATCATAGGCTCGAGTAACAGGATATGCACCTGTACAAATTTCAACAAATTCATCCACCAAACCTTCTTTTAGAATTCCCTCTACTAATACGCTGACAGACATTTAAGGCTCCTTTTAATTTGAAACTATCTAAAGTGATTATTATATTGGCGACTAGTGAATGCAACTCCTTAAACTTTAATTCACTATATGTTTGAAAAGAAAATCGATTGCCTTCTCAGCTATTCACTTCGCCAACTGCTTCTTTATTTTTATAATAACCCCTGAAAGCAATGTATGTCTGTATCAAATTAGCTACAACGAAAGCATATAAATCTACGAATATAAAAACTGCTGCTCCAGAAAATCTGGCGATACCTGTGAGGATATAACCATTTAGTCTAGTTTCATGTTTCACTGAGCTGACTAAAGATAAACTTATTATACTCAGAAATAGAATTACCCATTGACCATACTGTAAGAAATTTTCAACCATAATATTATCTCCTTAAGTTATTATTTAATTTGAATCTTGATCTTTATCCACTCAATAATTAAACGAATTTAGCTAAATATGAAAAATATATACATAAAAAAATAGTGCATGGATCACCCTAATAAGTGTTATCGGATTTGTTGATTTTACACTGAAACGATTACTAAAAAATCGCCGCCATAAAATGAAGTTAGAAATGAACCGACGCCGAAGATGCAAGTTTCTCTGTAGGAGGAGAAAATTTAGTAAGATCAATCCCTTTCACGGCAGTTTTGTATTCATCAATAGTTGGTGTCCTCCCAAGAATAGCTGATAAAACCACAACCGGAGTTGATGCCAAAAGAGACTCTCCTCTTTTTTCCTCAGTATCTTCCACAACCCGTCCTTGAAAGAGTCGTGTCGAAGTAGCCAGAACTGTATCGCCTTTGGCCGCTTTTTCCTGATTTCCCATACATAGATTGCAACCAGGCCTCTCAAGATACAATATATTTTCGTATTCAACTCGAGCTGATTCCTTTGGCGCGCTATCATCAAATTCGAAGCCAGAGTATTTTTGTAAAACAGCCCAATCACCCTCAGCTTTTAATTCATCAATAATATTATAAGTTGGGGCAGCTACTATTAATGGAGCTTTAAATTCAACGCTTCCAGAATCTTTTTCAAGATTTTTAAGTATTTGGGCAACGATCTTCATATCACCCTTGTGAACCATACACGAGCCCACAAATCCTAGATCTACTTTTTTCTCAGCACCATAATATGAGATTGGTCTGATTGTGTCATGTGTATATCTCTTAGATATTTCCACATTATTGACATCTGGATCTGCAATCATAGGTTCATCAATCTGATCCAAATCTATAACGACTTCTGCAAAATATTTAGCATTTTTATCGGGAGTCAATGCTGGTTTTTCCCCTGATTTAATTTCTGTAATTCTTTTGTTAGCTATATCAATCAGGCCATGAAGCATCCTGCTTTCATTTTCCATGCCTTTATCTATCATAACTTGAATACGATTTTTAGCGATAATAAGAGACTCGATTAGAGTATCGTCTTGCGAGATACATATCGATGCCTTTGCCTTCATTTCGGCACTCCAGTCAGTAAAGGTAAAAGCTTGATCGGCCAATAAAGTTCCGATATGAACCTCAATTATTCGACCCTGAAAGACATTATCGCCAAATTGATTCAACATCTGTGACTGAGTTGCATGTACAACGTCACGAAAATCCATATGCTCTTTCATACTACCTTTAAAAGTTACTTTAACTGAATCAGGAATAGTCATCGTTGCTTCCCCAGTCGCTAAAGCAAGAGCGACAGTTCCTGAATCGGCACCAAATGCTACGCCTTTAGACATTCGGGTATGGGAATCACCCCCAATAATAATTGCCCAATCATCGACTGTAATGTCATTTAAAACCTTATGAATTACATCTGTCATTGAGTGGTAGATACCCTTTGGGTCTCTAGCTGTAATTAGACCAAACTTGTGCATAAACCGCATAAGTTTTGGGGTATTAGCTTGTGCTTTACCATCCCAAACTGAAGCGGTGTGACAGCCAGATTGGTAAGCACCTTCAACTGTCGGAGAGATAACTTTTGCAGCCATTGACTCCAGTTCTTGAGAAGTCATTAGACCAGTCGTATCCTGCGACCCAATAATATTTACTTTTACCCGGGCATCTGAACCAGAAAATAATACAATATCCGAAGCCACGCCAACCGCATTCTTATTGAAGATTTTTTCTACAGCAGTGAGGCCTTGGCCTTCATGAGTTATTTCTTTGGATGGCGCATACACTGATTCCAACTCAACCCCAAGAGTCTTGCAGGCAAAGCTCTGAAGTTTTTTTCCAAAAACGATTGCATAAGAGCCACCAGCCTTGATGAATTCGATCTTCTGAGGAGTAAAAGATGTGCTGAGATCTACCAGTTCTTTGCAGCCATCATGTCCATATAGTCTTTTATCTTTTGTATTAATAATCAATGAAGAGCCAGTATCAACAGAGTAAACTTGTTCCAAGATTGGATTACCATCATCGTTTAAAATATATTTTCCATTAGCATCACATTTTTTAGTCCAATTCTTCAAATCGATACCAATGCCGCCCGTTACATCAACAGTCGTCAAAAAAATCGGTGAAATTCCATTCGTCCCAGCTACAATTGGGGCGATATTTACAAAAGGTATATATGGACTAGCTGGCTTGCCAGTCCACAAAGCAACATTATTAACTCCTGACATCCTAGAGGATCCAACACCCATAGTGCCTTTTTCAGCAATTAACATTACCCTCTTATCAGGATGTTGTTTTTGTAGTTCTTGAATCTCAACTTGAGCAGCTTCAGAGATCATACATTTACCATGCAACTCTCTATCTGCACGAGAATAAGCTTGCTTTCCAGGGGAAAGTAAATCAGTCGAAATGTCCCCCTCAGCCGCAATATACGTTACGATTTTAATCTCTGTCTCTATATCAGGAAGTTTAGTAAAAAATTCAGCTTTAGAATAACTTGTAAGAATATCCAGAGCGATCAAATTTCCAGCTGTATAAGCATTCTCAAGTTTTTCTGTATCAGCCTCATAGAGAAATACCTGCGTTTTAAGAACTTCAGCCGCATTCGAAGCGATTGAAGTGTCATCACCCAAAGCGAGATCAAGAAGAACCTCAATAGAGGGTCCACCTTTCATGTGAGACAAAAGTTCAAAAGCAAAGGTTATGGAGATATCTTTAATAACACTACTACCAGTAATTATTTCTTTTAAAAACTGAGATTTCACACCTGCAGCAGCAGTTGTTCCTGGTAAAGTGTTATAGATAAAAAACTTAAGAGACTCTTCTTGGTGCTTGCAATTAGAATCTTTTATTTGTCCTATAATTTCAGAAGTAAGCTCAGCATTCTCAATCGGCAGAGGGCTCAACCCTAGCTTTTTTCGCTTTGCAATCTCATCTAAGTATTCTGAATAAAGGCTCATAGTGGTCTCGGTAAATTGATTCTAGATTACACTTTAAAACTGATTCTCTTGACGTTTTGACAACGTAATAGAAATTTAATCTATTAATTAATTATACCAAAAAGGTCAAAAATTATCAGTTATTTCACTCATGAGTTTTTCAGAAACTCCGAATTAACCAAGAAACTATAACAAGGAAAACTTGTAACTAAAAAAGTGTCATCATTTTTAATTTAATCTGCCGTCTGTGTTCTGGTTTATGACACATCATTATCGGTGTCTAGTAGTTCGATAGGTATGTGACTTCGGACCTTCTGACCTGAACTCGACTCCACCCATCGACCCTACATACTGATCAACATTTTCCTGCCAATGTAACGTGACCTTAGCCGAACGATGGATCGTCGCAATAATGATGTCGTGTTCGCGAAACTGGAGAATCTCTCCGGTAACGGCGATCTCATTCTTTACACCGATGATCTCACAGGTGTCATCAAACCGTTTAGGACTCTCTACCACTTCTTTTCTCCACTCTCATAATCATCCGAACAGCCTAGTCTATTTAGAAAGAATTCTACTCCCACTCAATAGTGACGTCATTATGACGCTCTAATAAAGTCAATATTATCAATACTTTATGGCTCTTTTTTTCTTTCGTTAATTTACTGTGTAACATTTGTGTAAGTATATACTCTCTTTTTTCATATCTTGAACGCTGCCTAGCTGCTGCCGCCAGAGCCGGAATTTCAGGGTTTAGCCAATCTAGCAGATATTTCTTTCAATCGAATTGCTTGTTGAATGAAAAGAGGGAAGCTGACAATACTGCCGGTGTAATCGAAAACATACATTATGATCGAGAATACGAGACCGTAACTCAGTACCCCTGCACCAATTACAGTTATAGGCGTATAGATAAACACCGCAATAACCCCCACCCATATTACAAAGTAATTCATAGTCTCAAGGTCAGATAGCTTTATATTCCATCTCATTAACTCCTGATAAAAACTTTTGATAGCAATGGAATCTCTTGCGGTTAAGACGTCTACTTGTTTCTCAAGTTGATTATTGTAGTTTGCATTGAGCTTATAGTTGAATTTTCCAGTTATGGTATAGATAAGAACAACGAGGCCTAGTAGTGAAAGGCAAGCAAAAAAGACATTGATATTCAAAGTAGCGATGATGGCAAGAATGCCGACTACAGAAATAAGTGCAGTTATCATTTCAGGCATCGAATTTTCAAGAAATTCCACAAATTCAGTTAGAAGGCCCGTCCGGGCTGATATTCTGGAAACCGATGCGTCTTTGTTTGTTTCATTTTCGATCATCTCGGGAGTAATTTTGCAGTAAATTCCAGAGTAGATTCGGGTGTCGTAGAATCGTCTTGCACTTCCTACTATTAGTGCTGCCGCTCCAGCGATAGATAGATAGAGTATTCCATTGAAGCTGTCTTCCAAAAGACCATTGATCGCGATTCCAATTAGAAGCGGGAAAAGAATTCCAGTCAGTGCTTCCAGCGTCACCAAAACGAATGTAAACAGTATTCGCCATCTAAATCTGAGAAGTAGGCTTTTTATTGAAATGTTTGTCATCGGGGCTTTGCTCATTTTCAAGTAAGTTGTATTACATACTTATTACACTTACGCAGTGTCATAGTAGCAGGACTTTACAACAAAGACGAAGGAATGCGTCTTTACAACATCTTTACAACAGGGGAAACAGCATAGGAATGCGGCTTGTAGAGCTTGTTATTACTCCCACTCAATAGTGGCTGGTGGTTTACCTGAAATATCATAAGTTACTCTTGAAATACCTTCAATCTCGTTAATAATCCTTAAAGAAACCATTTCAAGAAATTCATATGGCAATCGTGCCCAACGAGCCGTCATAAAATCGACGGTTTCAACTGCTCTTAAAGCAATGACGTAATCATATCGTCGGCCATCGCCCATGACACCTACAGACTTGATAGGTAAAAACACAGCAAATGCTTGGCTTGTTTTGTTATAAAGATCATGATTAACAAGTTCTTTTATGAATATATCATCGGCTAATTGAAGTAATTGAGCAAACTCAGGTTTAACCTCGCCCAAGATCCTCACCCCTAAGCCGGGACCTGGAAATGGATGCCGATATACCATCAATTCGGGAAGACCGAGTTCTATTCCAATCTTTCGTACTTCATCTTTAAATAATTCTCTTAATGGCTCTATGAGTTTCATTCGCATATTTGCAGGAAGCCCACCTACGTTATGGTGTGATTTAATCACATGAGCTTTGCCCGTAGATGAACCTGCTGATTCTATAACATCCGGATAAATAGTACCTTGTGCCAGCCAGTCAACACCATCAAGTTTATCCGCTTCTTCATCAAACACCTCAATAAATAATCGTCCTATTACTTTTCTTTTTTCCTCTGGATCAGAAACACCTTTTAGAGCACCAAAAAAACGATCTGCAACATTCACTCGAATTACTTTTACACCAAGATTTTCGGCAAAGATTCGCATAACCTGATCACCCTCTTGATGACGTAACAAGCCATGATCAACGAATACACATACCAATTGATCGCCAATTGCTTTATGCAAAATAGCGGCAACAACTGATGAATCAACCCCCCCAGAAAGTCCTAGTAAAACTTTCCCTTTACCAACCTCGTCTTGTACTTTTTTTACCGCCTCAGTTGCTATATTGGCTGGTGTCCATTCATGCAAGCAGCCGCATATATCATGTACAAAGCGATCAATTATTTTTTTACCTTGAAGGGTATGAGTTACTTCAGGATGAAATTGCAAACCAAAATACTGGCGTGTTATATCTTCCATGGCAGCATAAGGCGAGTTCTGACTGCTTGCCACGGCCTTAAAACCAGACGGAATAGATTCAATTCTATCTCCGTGACTCATCCAAACTTTTAGCAAGTCATCATCACCATCACTAATATCTCTCAATAAAACAGAATTAGTAGTAGTAATTTCTGCATAACCAAATTCACGTTCATCAGAGGCCTCTACATTTCCACCTAACTGTGCCGCCATAGTTTGCATGCCATAACATATCCCCAATAATGGAATTGATAGTTGGAATACTATTTCAGGTGCCTTGGGTGGATTTATTAAATTAACCGATTCAGGACCGCCAGAGAGAATAATGCCAGCAGGATTAAATTCTCGAACCACTTCTTCACTGACATCCCATGGATGTATCTCACAATAAACGCCGCTTTCTCGAACTCTTCTGGCAATCAATTGTGTGTACTGACATGCCCGCCCATTTACTAAAGGAGTCTTTTTTTTTGGCGAACCTATATCTATTCCAAAACGTTTAACACCTAGTGACGAAGAGAACTGGCGTCTTAATGTCGAAGTAGAACTCAACAAAGTTAGTGAGAAAAGCGAACTTTACTTCCAACATAAACCCATCCAACCTGCTTCAAAAAAAACCGAGAGAAAAGGGACTATGTCCTCGTGATACAGTTTCTCTATAAAGTCATAATGACACTTGGCATTCCTGTGATCGAGGTAATTCTTCTGAGCCGCACTTTCTTAGGAAAAGAGGATCCAAGCCGCATAAACGAAAGACGCGGTATAAGCAAGCTAAAACGCCCCCACGGAAATCTAATATGGCTACATGCATCTAGTGTAGGCGAAAGTGTTGCGGCCCTTGCATTGATAGAAAAATTACTAAAGACCCATCCCTTAAATACTATCCTTATAACAACAGGCACACTTACTTCTGCTAAACTCCTTAAAGACCGATTGCCGCATGATGTCATCCATCAGTTTGTGCCTATTGACCGCCCTGCATGGGTTAAAAGGTTCCTTAACCACTGGAGGCCAAATTTAGTATTAATAATGGAATCAGAATTCTGGCCGATACAAATACAACAACTCAACAGTCAAAAGACCCCTATCATTTTAATAAATGCTAGACTTTCAAAAACCTCTTACTCTCGTTGGCGTTGGGCTAAGTCAATGGCACGTTCTATATTTGGAAGTATAGAACTCATTATCACGACTAACACAGAACAAGCACAACGTTTTGAAACTCTCGGCGCACGGAAAATTCAAGTTGGAGGAAATCTCAAAAGATCCGCAAAAAAACTGCCCGTCAAAGTAGCTGCCACCAAAGAATTACAAGAACAGATAGGATCAAGAAAAGTATGGCTTGCAGCAAGTACCCATGAGGGCGAAGATCTAACAGTAATTAAAACACAAAAACTATTAAAGACTAAGTTTCCAAATATATTAACAATAATAGTACCGAGGCATCCTCACCGGAGAAACGAAATCCGATCGCTAGCCCAAGAGAACGAACTCGCCGTAACCTGCAGAACCATGAACGAAACAATACAACCAGAAACAGATATCTACATTGCTGACACGCTGGGAGAAATGTCTATTTTTTTTGATCTAGCACGATATGTTTTTATCGCTGGTTCTTTAGTACCAGTTGGGGGACACAACCCTATAGAACCAGCGCATTTCGACTGCGCTATCTTTTTTGGCCCCTTAATGGCAAAAAATCAAGAAATAGCTAACGAAATGATACAAACTGAAGCTGCTATTCAAATTGCTTCAGATGAAAGCCTTCCCCACACGCTAGAAGAGCTTTTAACTGATGATGATCTATCACAAAAATTGAGTTGTAATGCTCGCAAATATGCAGAGGATGGAGGAACGATATTAGAGACTATTTCTATCAAGATAAGCCCTTATATCGTGGGCATAAAATAAAGAATGCTAAAATGAAAGCTCCTAATTTCTGGCATAATGATGGCCTTATTCCAAGAATATTGGAACCAGCTGCTCAAATTCTTAATTTATTTAGTATTATGCGATATGCATTGGGTTCTAATTCAAACATTGGAGTCCCAACCATATGTATAGGCAACATTGTGAGCGGTGGTGCTGGGAAAACACCAGTTGCATTATCAATTGCGAAAAAGTTACACAACAATTACAACGTTAACTTTCTCACGCGTGGTTATGGTGGGAAACTTTCAGGCCCCATACAGGTGGACCCTAATAGACATAGAATTGATGAAGTAGGTGATGAAGCATTAGTTTTAGCTAATGTCGCTACAACTTGGGTAGCTAAAGATAAAAAATTAGGTGCCCTTTCAGCTAAAAATATGGGTGCTGAGATAATAATCATGGACGATGGGTTTCAAAACCCCAGTGTATACAAAACTCTATCCTTGTTAGTAATCGATGGCCCCTACGGCTTTGGTAACGGACGTCTAATACCTGCAGGACCTCTGCGAGAAAAAATCTCCTCTGGATTGAGAAAAGCTGATGCCATTGTGTTAATAGGTGACGCGAAACGGTCAGTAAAAGAGGTTTTACCTGCTG